>JAZQHO010000177.1:0-16165 GCA_045540635.1 Candidatus Limiplasma sp. | reverse complement strand
GCGGCCCTCCGATACCTCCGGGCTTTTTCGACAGTCTGAGGCGCAGGGGAAGCTTTTCCCTGCGCCTCAGCTGCACGGTGGGGCGGCGGTTTCTTTTCCAAATGAACAAGTCAATATGTGAAACCCCCGCAAGCCGGTTTGAAAAGCCGGTTTGCGGGGGTTTCTTCGGGTGGGATGGTTGGCTATGGGCGGCACCCTCAGTCAGCTGCGCTGACTGAGGGATTGTACGCCCCGTCAATCAAAGATCCCGCCCTCCAGCGCGCTGCGGGCGGCAAGGATGTATTTGCTGGTATCCAGCGGATCCACGCTCCGGCGGGGCGTGGGACCGCCGATGCCTGCCGGGCATTCCCGATAGCCGTCAAGGCTCAGGCTCATGCCGCCCCGCCCGCCGGTGACAGCCGCCAGCGTGGCGGCATAATCCATGCTGCTTTCCACCGGGATGAGGGCGGTGAGGATAGCCCGGTCGCCCTGCGTAAGGGTGGATGTGACCTCGCCCCGCATCTGCGCCACATCGCTCATCACACGGCCTACGCACTCCTGCGGCAGAAGGAAGCGCACGGAGAGGATCGGCTCCAGCAGCACGCTGCCGCCTCTTTGGAGACCATCCTGTATGCCCATGGGCGTGGCAACGATGAAATCCAGCGGATGGGTGTGCCACTGGTGGCTGTTGCCCTCGATGAGGGTGATCTTTACATCTGTCACCTGCCAGCCCTGCCTGCCTTGGCTCAGCGCCAGCGGCAGCGCCTGCTCCACCTGATGCTGGTAGTGCAGCGCCAGCTCCCGCACCGGCACCTCGGAGGCAAACTGCACGCCGCTGCCCCGCTCCCCCGGCTCCATGCGGAAGCGCATGATGGCCCAGCAGGGCTTGGGCATGGTATAGGCCACAAAGCCCTCGGTGGGGCGTGCCAGCGTTTCCCGGTAAATGACGGCGGGCTTGGTAAAGGCAGCCTTCAGGCCAAAGCGGGTCTCCAGCGTTTCTTCCAAAATCTCCAGCTGGATGGTGCCCATCACCTGCAGCTCCAGCTGGTCAAGCGAACGGGTGTAGCGGGCTCGCAGCAGGGGATCCTCGCCGGAGAGGGTCATCAGTGCCTCCCGGAGCTCCTTCATCTGCTCCGGCTTTTCTGGAATGGCCTGCACGGTCATCAGCGGGGTGCGCAGGCGGCCCGGCTCCACCCGGCGGGGCAGCAGCGCCGCATCGCCCGGTACATAGCCGATGGCTACATCGCCAAGGCCGTACACCACGCCGATCTCACCTGCATGCAGGGCTCCGGCATCCCGTCCGTCCACCGTGCGGATCTGGGTGATCTTGCGCTGCACCTGCTTTTCTTCGCCGGTGAGGGGATCCATGCCCGCAGGCAGGGTAAGCGCCTCCCGGTTTTCCAGACAGCCGCTGTAGAGGCGCATCCACACGCCCCGCCCCAGTGTCCTGTCCTGATGGGCGGCAAAAACCACGCCGCAAAGCGCCGCATCCGACCGGGTCTGCGGCGGCGGCAGGTGTGTGATCATGGCATCCAAAACACCCTCCACGCCCTCATCCCGAAGAGCGGAGCCCTTGAGAGCCGGGTACAGGCGGCCCTCCCGGCTCCAGCCCTCGACGAGGGGCGCAAGCTCTCCGGCAGAAGGCTCATCCCCCAGCAGGTAGCGCTCCATCAGACCGTCATCCATGCCACAGGCGGCCTCCACCAGCGCATCCCGATCCCAGAGGGGGGCAATATCCGGCGTGAGCAGCCGCTTGGCGCTCTCCAGCGCAGCATCGATATCCGCACCGGGGCGATCCATTTTGTTAAAGAACAGCAGCGTGGGGATGTGCTGATCCCGCAGCGACAGAAACAGCGCCTCGGTCTGGGGCTGCACGCCCTCTGCGCCGCAGATGACCAGCACCGCCGCATCCAGCGCCCAGAGGGAGCGCTCCACCTCGGCAGAGAAATCCACGTGGCCGGGGGTATCGATCAGGTTGATGCGGACGCCCTTCCATTCCAGCTGCACACAGGTGGCCTTGATGGAAATACCGCGGCGCTGCTCGATGGGCAGCCGGTCGGTATGGGCGGTGCCTGCATCCACGCTGCCCCGCTCCCGAATGGCTCCGGCATGAGCCAGCAGCTGCTCGCTGAGGGTGGTCTTGCCTGCGTCTACATGTGCAAAAACGCCGATATTGCGGATCTGGGACATAGGGCGTTACCTCCGACAGGAATTTTGAGGGTCTGCATGGGGCTGCCGCTGCACGCCCCACACGCCCACAATAATGATGACCGATGCAAGAAGGGAGACCCAGCCAAAGGGCTCGCCCAGAAAAAGAACGCCCGCCAGCAGCGAAATGACCGTTGTCAGGTTGCAGAACACGGAGGTCTGCGCCACCGGCAGCTCGGTATTGGCATAGTTGAGCAACAGAAACGCCACCACCGAAGAAAGGCAGCTCAGGTACACAAGCGCCCACAGAAAGGCGGGGGCACCCAGCGGCGCAAGCAGCACGGAAGGCTGGGCACGGTTCTCCCACAGGGCAAGGGTAGTGAAGGTGACGGCTCCGATCAGCATCATCACCACGGTGCGCTCAAGAGCGGAAAACTGCGCCGACAGTCTGCGGCTGAGCAGGTTGAAGGCCACCCCGGAGACCACCGCCCCCAGCAGCAGCACCACGCCCAGCGGACGGATCTCGCCCTGAGCGCTCTGCCGCAGAGTCATCAATACAACGCCGAAGATGGAAAGGAACGCAAACCCCACCTGTGCAGGGGTGGGCTTCTCGCCCAGCAGCAGCGCACCCGCCCCCAGTGCGGCAATGGGTACCAGCGCAATGATCACGCCGGAGAAGGTGGCGTTGGTCAGGCTGATGCCGTAGCTTTCGCAGAGAAAATAGCAGACCGGCTGGGCAAGCCCCAAAAGCGCCAGCGGCGCAGCCTTGCGGAGATCCGGTGCAAAGCGCAGCCATCCCTGCTGCCCTGTGCGCTTTGCCCACAGGCCGATGAGCCCCAGCACCAGAAAAGCGAGAACAAAGCGGTACATCAGCATGGTAAAGGGGCTTGCCACCGCCAGCGCCATGCGGGAAAACATAAAGCTGAAGCCGAAAATACCGTTGCCGGTGGCAGCGGCGGCAATGGCGAGGCGGCGGCGGGCAGGGGTTGCGGTCAGCATGGGAAGCTTCCTCTCTTTGGTCTTACATTCCGGAGGGATCAGGTTTCGATTGCGTACAAGTATAGCACGAAAGCGCTGCAAGCACAAGAAACAGCCCGCCGCAGGGTATGGCAAAGCCCCGGCGGTGCGTCTGCCGGGGCTTTGGGGTATATGGTCGTCTCAGGACAGCGGCATATCCTGCCGGGGCGCTTCGTCGGCTGCCTCTGCTTCGGGCTGCGCGGGAGAGGCATCCTGCGCATCGGCGGGAACATAGGAGCCCTCCGGCACAGCGTGCACATCCGGGTGCAGACCGTGGGCTTCGGCATGGAAATTGTTGCGCCAGCGGGCAATACGGGCCTTCCACACCGGCAGACCGCCGCGGGGCAGCAGCCAGCTGACTGCCAGCGCCGCCAGCACGCCGATGGTGGTATCGAAAATGCGGTTAAGGGCGTAGGAGACATAGGTATCCACGGGGGTGTTGAACAAAAGAATGCACAGCACCACGCCACCGGGCTGCACACCGCCCAGCCAGAACACCTGACAGAGCATGACCAGCAGCACCACACCCACAAAGGTGAACAGCACCAACAGCAGGCTGTGGCTGCCGTCCGGCACGAACACAAGGTACAGCCGGAACAACGCCATGCCCAGCAGGCCGCCCAGAATGGTGCCCCAGAGACGGTTGCCGCCGCCGTTGCGGTAGCCGTCCTCGGTGCCGGTGCCCATGCCGAAAATTGCGCCAATGCAGGCAAAGGCAGGGCTGCGCCCCCAGAAATAGTAGAAGAACGCACACAGGGCTGCGGCAAAGGCTGTTTTGATGGTGCGCATGCCGGGACGAGGGGGCATGTGCAGGTTCTGAGGAATATGCATGGCTTGGAGACCTCCTGCGTATGGAAAGGATCCGGCTGCCACAGGGCAGGCCGCGCTCGAACAGCGGCACTCAATATACCACATCTCCCGCCCCGCCGCAACAGATTTCCAGGTTGTTTTTACCTTCACTGCCATGGTTTATGGTGTTTTTTTATTGGATTTGTCCATTGCAAATGCGAACAGTTGTTCGTATAATAGCATGCATAGGAACACAGCCGCCTCCTCTCTACCGGGCGGCTGCCGACCAAGTACCGAAAGATCCGAAACCGCAAGGAGGCGTTGGAGATGTTGAGGATTGCCTTTATCAACGAGGCTGTCACTTTGCTCAAGGAAGCTGATCCGCAGGATTATGAAGCGATCATCAGCATCCTGCTGGCCTATGCCAAACGGCATTCCGACAAAACGCAGCAATGAACAGCCCATATACAGGGTTTTTCTCCAAAACGAAAAAGCAGCTGCCTGCACTTGTTTGCAGGCAGCTGCTTTTGTTTGGTGGATACCCGATTCGGTTTTTACAGCATATCTTCGTTCTGGTTTACCTTGCAGAGCAGCTCATTGAGGCGGGCAAAATCGGATTCCTCCATGGTCTTGAGCAGCTGGCCCACCGCACGCCCGATGGCCGGGTAGGCAGCCAGCACCTGCTGCAGCTGGGGGATCAGCTCGTCGGTGGCGCAATGCTTGAGCCGGTCTCCCTGCCCGGTTTGCAGCCACTCCCGGTTGACACCGAACTTATCGCAGATGAGCATCTGTGTGCGCTCGCTGGGGCGGTTCTCGCCGCTCTCGATCTTTGCAAGTGCCGAGCGGGAAATGGCGATGCGCTCGGCAAAATCGCTCTGGGAGAGCCCCATTTTTTTACGGATCCCTTTGATTCGTTCGTTCATTGGCTCGTCCTCCTGTTCGTAAAAGCAGTATACCATAACTTTTGCAATAACACAACCGTTTTTGTTCATTAAATCACAATTTTGGTATTGACAAGTTCACTTAATGTATTTATAATGTCCATGTAATCACATAACACAGTTCATTAGATGGCAGCTTGTTATGTAACGAAGGGCAGGCGAAATGGATGCGAACGGACTATCCGGCTCCGGAATGGCTGCCGCAGGAGGAAGCAGCCATTCCGGATTGGACCTGCCCTCTGTGCAGGCAGGACTGGTACGAGGAGCCCATGGCATGGGCCAGCGAAGCGCTCACCGTACCCAAGGAAGCGTTGGCCCACCCCCGGGTAACGGGCGGCTGCGCTGCCTGTGCGCCCCGACGGGCTGCACTGTCCCAACTGCGCAAGACAGTGGCGGTGGGCGATCTGCACGGCATGCTGCTTGGCAGGCTGTTGGGCATCACCCGCTGGGAACCGGAGGAGGATGTGCTCCGGGATGCAGCAGAGGCTGTTTTTCTCTACATGCCGGATGCTTTTGCCGATGCTGCCCGGGAGGTGATCGGCAAAAGCGGCTGCACCCCTCTCCTCTGGCAGATAATGAAGCAGGAGGAGCGCGACAAACAAGGGCGGCAGCCATCCGCTGCCCCCACAGCTTAACGAAAGGAGAAAACAAACAATGCCGAACGATGCTGCTACCGCACAGGTGATCTGTCCTTTTTTCCACAGGTTTACCAGAACAGGGCGGGAGATCATCTGCGACGGATGGGAAAAGGGCACGGAGGCGGGCACGCTGTTCGCCAGCCACAGCGCCCTTGAGGTGTGGACAGGCAAGCTCTGCAACACCTTCCAGTACGACCGCTGCCCTGTGGCAAAGGCGGTGAACCTGCAGCAGTAAGGTTCTGCCGCCGCCGGTGTGCCGAAAAGCGCACCGGCAAAAGGTACCATTTCGCCGAAAAACCGTCAAAGGCGTGTTTTTCGACGATCCGCGGTGGGGAGAAATCCCCGCCTTTTTTGTTTTAGCATGGCTGCGAAGGGAGGTGAAAGCCATATGGGAAACAGCCGCAGCGCCCCGTGGCGCACGGAGGAGGGGCTGAGCAGACTGCGGGCGTGGCAGGGCGAGGGGCTTACCCAGGCACAGATCGCCGGGCGTATGGGCATTGGCAGAAGCACACTGGGCGCATGGAAAAAGCAATACCCGGAGCTGCGGGCAGCGCTGACGGGCGCGTGCGGCGACCGGTGTCCTCCGGAGACCGCCGATCCGCCGGAGGAGAAGCCCCTGATCCACATCGAGGTGATGCCGCTGCCTGAGGCGGATGTGCAGACCCTTGCCAGAGAGTCGGGGCTGCTGCCCCTGTCTGCCACGGCGGACGAAAAGCAGCTGGAAAAGCTGATGGAAAGCGCACTGCTCCGAAGAGCGCTGGGCTGCCGCTACGCCACCGTGACCAGCGAGCTGCGCAAGGATCCCGTCACCGGCGAAAACGTGATGACCGTTACCAAACGCATCGACAAGGAGGTACCGCCGGATACCACTGCCCAGCTGTTCTGGCTCAAGAGCCGCTTCCCCGACCTCTGGCAGGACAGGCATGCCGATGATGCGCCCGATGCGGGAGAGGTGCTGGTCACATTTGATGTGGACGAGGAGGAAAACCCGGAGGAGGACGACTGGGACGGCGAGGAATGAGCCGCCCCCGAACCAAGCAACGAAAGGAGACAAAAAACATGGCCACCATGATCCGCCTGCCTGCCCCCAACCGCAAGCAGGCCCGCTTTCTGCGTGCAAGAGCCAAATACATCTGCTTCGGCGGTGCGCGGGGCGGCGGCAAAAGCTGGGCCGTGCGCGTGAAGGCGCTGAAGCTGGCGCTGCGTTACCCGGGGCTGCGCATTATGATCGTGCGGCGAACCTACCCGGAGTTGCTCAACAACCATGTGCGCCCCCTCTGCGCCATGGTGCCCGGCAGCGTTGCCGCCTACAACAAAAGCGAGCGCACGCTGTACTTCAAAAACGGCAGCTTCATCCACTTTATGTACTGCGCAGGTGAAAGCGACCTTGACCACAATCAGGGCATCGAGTACGAGATCATCTTTATCGACGAAGCCACCCAGCACGAGGAGATCATCTTTACCAAGCTGACGGCCTGCCTGCGCTCCACCAGCGGCTACCCCATACGCATGTACCTGACCTGCAACCCGGGCGGCATCGGGCATGCGTGGGTAAAGCGGCTGTTCATAGACCGCAGCTACAAGCCCGGCGAGCGCCCGGAGGATTATGTATTCATCCAGTCGCTGGTAACAGACAACAAGGCGCTCATGCGTTCCGACCCGGATTACAAGCGCCAGCTGGAGGCTCTGCCGCCCAAGCTGCGCAGGGCATGGCTGGAGGGCAAATGGGATCTGTTCGAGGGGCAGGTATTCGAGGAATTGCGCCTTGATCCCGATCCCGGGCGCACCTTTACCCATGTGGTGGAGCCCTTCGAGCCGCCCAGAAGCTGGCGGCGCTTCCGCAGCTACGACTGGGGCTACGCCCGCCCCTTCTCCTGCGGCTGGTGGGCGGTGGATCACGAAGGGCGGCTGTACCGCATTCTGGAGCTGTACGGCTGCACCGACACCCCCAACGAGGGCGTCAAGTGGACCACCGACGAGCAGTTCCGCAGGATCGCACAGGTGGAGCGGGAGCACCCCTATCTGGCGGGCTGCCACATTGAGGGCGTGGCAGACCCTGCCATCTTTGCCAAGGACGGCGGCGTGAGCATCGCAGAAACAGCCGCCGGCTACGGCATCTACTTCGCCCGGGGCGACAACAAGCGCATCCCCGGCTGGATGCAGGTGCACTACCGCCTGCACTTTGATGACAACGGCATGCCCATGATGTATGTGTTCAGCCACTGCAAGGCATTCCTGCGCACCATGCCCCTGCTGGTGTACGACCCCCACACCCCGGAGGATGTGGACAGCTCCGGTGAGGATCATGTGGCGGACGAGGTGCGCTACATGTGCATGCTCAACCCCATCAGCCCGCCGCCTGCCGAGACCGGCAAGCCCCTGCCCTACGACCCGCTGGACATCCGCTGGGACAGCCTGCGCTGACCGTTCCCGGCGACCTTAACAAGAACAGGAGGTATCACTTTGAAAGAACCTATCGACCGCAACCAAGGCACCACCCCCGTATCGCCCGCCCCGCCCATGCCGCCCACCGACGAAGAGCTGGTCAGGCGCTGCGAGGAGCTGCTCCGCACCTACAAGGCAGGCAAGACCCATCTGGAAAACCGCATTATCGAAAACGAACGCTGGTACCGGCAGCGCCACGGAGATGCCGCAGAGCGTAACCCGGGCGACCCGGAGCCTGCCAGCGCATGGCTGTTCAACGTGCTTGCCAACAAGCACGCCGATGCCATGGACAACCTGCCCACCCTTACCGTGCTGCCCCGGGAGGAAAGCGACGCCGCCGATGCGGAGGCGCTGAGCCGGGTGCTGCCGGTGGTGCTGGAGCAGACCCATTACGAGCAGGTGTACAGCGACATGTGGTGGTACAAGCTGCGCACCGGCACCGGCCTGACCGGCGTGTTCTGGGATGGCAGCAGGCTGGGCGGGTTGGGCGATATCAGCGTGCGCAGCCTCGACCTGCTCAATCTGTTCTGGGAGCCGGGCATCACCGACCTCCAGAAGAGCCCCCATGTATTCTATGTGACCCTGACCGACGGCGACGAGCTGCGCCGCCGCTACCCCATCCTGCGGGAAGAGACCGGCGGCAACGGAACCATCACGCTGGGCGAGTATGTGCACGATGAGCACATCGACAAGAGCGGCAAGCTGCTGGTCATCGACTGGTACTCCAAGCAGCGCAGGAACGGCCGGGAGGTGCTGCACCTGTGCAAGCTGTGCGGGGGCAAGGTGCTGTACCGCAGCGATACCGACCCCTCCTGCGCCGCAGGGTACTATCACCACGGCAAATACCCCTTTGTGCTGGATGCCCTCTTCCCCGTGCCGGAGAGCCCTGCCGGGTTCGGCTACATCGACATCTGCAAAAGCACCCAGCTCTACATCGACAAGCTGGATTCCGCCCTTTTGAAAAACACCCTGATGGGGGCCCGCCCCCGCTTCTGGAAGAAGGGCGACGGCAAGGTGAATGCGGAGCAGTACGCCGACCAGCGGCTGGATTTTGTGGAGTTCAACGGCAGCGGCAACCCCAACGACAGCATCGTGCAGATCCCGGTGCCCACGCTGAACCCCCATGCGGTAAGCATGCGGGAGGCCAAGATCGAGGAGCTGAAGGAGGTAAGCGGCAACCGGGACTTTGCGCAGGGCGGCACCAACGGCGGCGTGACCGCCTTCTCCGCCATTCAGGCGCTGCGGGAGGCAGGCAGCAAGCTGAGCCGGGATATGATCGCCTCCGCCTACCGTGCCTTTGCGCAGGTGGGGTATCTGTGCATCGACCTGATGCGCCAGTTCTACACCGAGCCCCGCACCTTCCGCATCACCGGCCCTGGCGGCAGGGTGGCCTTTGCCCGCTTCAGCGCAAAGGGGATCGCTCCCCGCCATACCGGCGACGGCTTTATGGACAGCCAGCGCCTGCCGGTATTCGATGTGCGGGTGCTGGCTCAGAAAAGTGACCCCTTCAACAGTGCGCTGCACAACGAGCGGGCGCAGGAGCTGTTCCGCATGGGTGCCTTCGATCCCCGCATGGCGCAGCAGACCCTTACCATGCTGGAGATGATGGAGTTTGAGGGCGTGGAGCAGATCCGCGACCGGGTGGCCAGACAGGCGCAGCAGACCCGGCAGTTGGAGCAGCTCAAGCCCCTGCTGCTGACCATGGCCGCCCAGCTGGACAGGCATATGGGCAGGGCGTATTACCTGCCCGGAGTGCAGCAGCTGCTGGGCGGGGCATAAGCCTGACCATCACCGGCGGGAGCGTGGCAGGCTCCCGCCGTTTTTGGGATCAAGCCACAGAAGCAGCAGAAAGGAAGGGAACAGAATGATCCGGATACGGTACAGCGAAAGCGGCGGGCAGCTGCGCCTGCGGATGGAGGGGCATGCGGGCTATGCCCCCAACGGGCAGGATACCGTCTGCGCTGCCGCCTCCATGCTGGGCCAGACGCTGGCGCTGACGGTGAAGGAGCTGCCGGGCAGCCGGAGCCGCAAGGCCTCCGGGCGGCTGGAGATCGCCTGCGACAGCACGCCGGAAGCCCGCATCATGTTCCGCATGGCCCGCACGGGCTTTGCGGCACTGGCGGCGGGCTACAGCGCATGGGTGCGGGTGGAGGAGGAAGGAGCTTAATCTGTAGGAGAAGGAGCAGAGATGCGAAAGATTTTTATTGATGAACGGGAGAAAAAGCTGCCGGAAGGAAAACAGCAGAAACAAGATCTGCTGCAGCCTCGGAAGCGCAGGCAGACAGGAGCGGCTGCAGCCGCAAAGAACACATTGCCGGGGGTGGTGCAGTCGGACAATACAAATGCTGCCGCCGGGAAGCAGATACCGAAGCAGGCGTTACAGACCGGCGATGCGATGTACCGGCAATACATCCTGCCTTATGCAGCCAAGCAGCAGCAGAGCTTCCTTGCCCATAAGATCGCCACGGGCGGGAAACTGCCGGAGGGATACCGGTGGCATATTGCAGGCGACAAGGCATACACCACGAAAAACCTTGCAAGCAAACCATTAGCCATAGCAACCGCCGCCGGTCAGCCTGCTGTGTTCGGCATCAACCCCAGCGAGTATGTAAAACACATGCAGGCTATTGATGCGTACAACGCTGCCGCAGGCAACAGCAAGCGAGAAAAGCGGCTGACCGCCGCCCGGGATGCCGCCCTTTCTGCCCTTGGGGAAGAGGCAGCACAGTACGCCGGGAAGGACCCTGTTGATTATTACAGGAGCTATGTAAACCAAGCCGGAAACGAAGAAACCGCCCGAAATTACATGGAAAGCTACAAAGCGCCTTTCTTTCAGATCAGGGGAAGTGCGGCTGCCAAGCATGCAGACACAATGAACCGTTTCCGCTTTTCGGAAACCCATGGCCCTCTGAACCCTGTTGATCTTCTCGAGACCGGAGACAGCCAGCTGCTGCAAAAGATAACAGAGGAAGAAAAGAACACCTATCTGTCCATTGCAGACCGGTACGGTGCCGACGCTGCCACCGATTATTGGGATACCATCAAAAAAAGCGACAAGCACGACCAACATGCCTACGCCCTGCGGGATGCCGCCTACCGCGATCTTGCCCGGGAACACCCCGTGCCCAGCAGCCTCCTGTCCATTGGCACCGCTCCGCTGGGGCTGGCAGGAGCAGCTTACAGTTTGGGGCAGAAGCTCATGGGCAAGGAGATCGATCCCTACGCCGATCCATTCATGTTCGGGCAGGCCACCTCTGCCATCCGGGATCAGGTGGGGGCAGAGATCACTCAGCGTTACGGAAACGCAGATGGTACGGACAATTTCGCCAGCTGGCTGATGCGTATGGGCTACAATGCCGCCATGAGCGGCGCTGACAGCCTGCTGGCCGGTAAGCTTGGCGGCACACTGACGGCAGGCCACCGGAAGGGAGCAGCGCTGGCGGCTTCGCTGATGCAGGGCACCAGCGGGGCGGGCGGCCTGATCCAGAACATCAAGCTTCGGGGCGGTACGGACGAGCAGGCGTTGCTGATGGGCGGCCTGTCCATCGTGTTTGAGACAGCCACCGAGTATCTGCCCATGGAGCAGCTGCTGAAAACCGCTGATTTGAAGGATGCCGCATCCTTCCGGCAGTTGGCGGCGAGCGCCTTCAAAGGCGGCTTGGCAGAAGCACCCGGCGAAGGGCTGAGCGAGCTGCTGGGCAGCGTCAGCGATCAGATGATCATGGGCGAACTGGGCAACTACGAACAGAACTGGCGGTACTACCGTGACAACGGTTTTTCATCCATAGCCGCTGCCAAGCAACAAGCCGTCAAGGACATTCTGTGGGACGTGTGCGAAGCCTCCGTCACAGGCTTTCTTGCCGGCGAAGGCAGTAATCTGATCGTCGGGGCAGGCAGCCGGCTGTACACCCCCGCAAGCAGGCAGCCCGTTGGGCAGCACATAGCCGGTCGTATGCCACAGGCAGCGCCGGGGATCGGTTTGATGCCATGGGTAACGCTGCCGGGAACGCCGGATGGGATGATGATGCCGGAAGCGCTGCCGGAGACTGTGGCGAATGTGCCGCAGGGGATGGTGACAGAGGAAACGACTGCAGATGCTTCTGCGCTGCTGTTGCAAAAGGAAACGGATGGACTGCCGGAGAGCAGCGATGCATTGCGTGACAAGCTGATGCCGGTGCGGACAGAAGAATCCACAACACCTGACGGAACGATACCTGCGGAAACGGATGTACCGCAGTTGATGCCGCTTGCCCGGTATTCTTCCCAGCAAACATACTACGATCCCCGTGCAGAGGTCGCCAAACGCTTCGGGGAGCGGGCAAGGCCGCTGGTGGAGCTGACCCGGGAGCTGTGGCAGAGCATCCAACAGATCGAGGATCCCACCCGACGCAAGCTGGGGGAAACAGCGTATGAGATGCTGTTCCAGCCCATGTGGGAGGCAGCGGTCAGGGAGCAATTCTACATCGATTTCCCGCATTGGAAGCCTGATCCGGCGGCGGCGAGGCGGTCGGCGCAGGAGCGGCTTCAGTGGATGCCGCCGGGGGTGGTGCGTAAGACCTATAAGGTGGCGCAGAAGGAAAACCGGGGCGGGCGGCTTTCAGAAGGGTTTGCTCCGGGCTTGAACAGTGGTGATCATTCCCGTTCTATCCGCAGTGTTGCGAACATACAGCCGGAAATGACCGGGACGGTTGCAGGAAAAGATGAACTGAATACCCTGTACGAAAATGCTGAAAGACACAGCCTGCATGCTGATGATCCGGAAGCGTTCCGGCAAGGCAAACTGGCGGTGCTGGAACGCCATGGGGAATTACAGAAAAGCGATCAAGAAGTGGCTGAAACCATTGATAATTTTCAAAAAAGCGGTACAATAAAAGCGGATGCAACTATTTCGGGACATGCCGGTACGCCAAAACATTCTGAGCCAAACACAGTAATCGACCACATCGGAAAAACTGGTACGGTAACTTCACGGAGCTTTTATGGCATTGATGGCATGAAGTACAAGGACATTCACACGGATGCCCACGGCCATCCCAAAAATCATCCATATGGAAGGCACGGCGAGCACGCACATGATTATGAATGGGATGACACCGGCAAACTGAAAAGCAAGACCACAAGAGAAATCACATATGCTGAAAGAGAAGGAAGTGACAATATTCTATGACGGCCAAGTTGATGAGGGATATCATTATGGATTGCTGCAACGATGTTGTATTTACATACAAACAAAAACCTTCTGGAATCACATCGGATGTCAAAGAATACACCCCGATCTTTCATGCATGGCACGGATCAGAAACAAAGGATTTCAACAATGTTGATGATTTAATGTCAGATCCGTTTTTTAGCGGAAAATCCATAAACGACTTGATTGGCGAAATTGAATTCACATTTGTTTAAGCACCCTGCCCCCGCAGGGGGCTTTTTCTATGCCAAAAACTTTCACCCAACCCGGTAAACATACTACGATCCCCTTGCAGAGATCGCCAAACGCTTCGGGGAGCGGGCAAGGCCGCTGGTGGAGCTGACCCGGGAGCTGTGGCAGAGCATCCGGCAGATCGAGGATCCCACCCGGCGCAAGCTGGGGGAAACAGCGTATGAGATGCTGTTCCAGCCCATGTGGGAGGAGGCTGTCAACGAACAGTATTACATTGATTACCCGCACCGCAGGCCCGACCCGGAGGCTGAGAACCGGAAGGTGCAGGAGAGGCTGGCAAATGTGCCGCCGGTGATCTTGCAGGCGGCTTATAATAAGGTGAGGAAGGAGGAGCAGGGGCCGCTGGTGCTGCTGGAGGATGAGCGGGGAAGGAATGGGGCGAACCGCCAAGTGCCGGAGCCGGGGGATGGGAATGCGGCTGACCTGAAGGAGAGACCGGATGAAGCGGCGGGTTTTCAAAAGAAGCATCTGCAGGCATCAGAGAAAGAAACGAAAACAACTTCTGCCCCTCCACAGGCCGATTTAGCACAACAGCCGGATAAGACAAGTATGCTCGCCGAAAAAAACTCTTCGGAGAAAACACTGCAAACCTTTCAAAATGCAGAGGAAAACTATATAATAAATCCAGGCTCCGCATTGGACAATTTCAGCAGAATATCACAGCCGCATAGCTCTGCAGAAGATTTGGCAAAAGCGAATCCCAACTACAAACAAGGTGCAGAGTACCGTGAAAACTGTCAGCGTTGCGTTCCTGCTTATGAATTGCGGCCAAGGGGTTATGATGTTCAAGCAAAACCTGCTCAGGTTACTGCCAACGGCAAAATCTCACCGGCGGAACTGTTGACTTCGCTTATGCATTTGCACAAGCGAAGTCAGGAAGCATCCTTTTTGCGAGAATAGACCTATTACAGGTAACCGACACAATAAAAGAATGTATTGATAACGTGAGGTGAAAACAGAATGGCAATTAACAGAGCACAAGCTATGCAGATAGCAGAAAAAATGATAAAGCAATCGAGGAAAAAGCTGTGTATTACAGCCTTTGAGAGTATTGATTATGTTGACGGCGATGGGTTGTTCATCTTTTGTGTTCAAGATCAGGACACAGGAAGATATTATTATCCCGGCGAACTGTTCAAGGCAATCAGAAAAAGCGATGGTCAACTTGTTGATTTTGAGCTTCCGCCCCCAACGTTTTAATCGTTATCCGAGCACCCTGCACCCCGCGGGGTGCTTTTTCTATATAGTATTAGCTTCGTTCTCCCAGCAAGCCCCCACAATTCCCGGGAGGAAGTGGGCAAGCGGTTCCGTGAGCGGGCAAAGCCGCTGGTGGAGCAAACCCGTGACCTGTGGCAGCGCATCCAGCGAATCGAAGACCCTGTTACCCGCACACTGAAGGAACTGGCGTATATGCAGCTGTTCCGCCCCATGTGGCTGGATTCGGTCAACGAACAGTATTACATTGATTACCCGCACCGCAGGCCTGACCCGGAGGCGGAAAACCGGAAGCTGCAGGAGAAGTTGGCAAATGTGCCGCAGGTGATCTTGCAGGCGGCTTATGATAAGGTGAGGGGGCAGCGCAGAGCTGAAGAATTCATAACCAGCTACCCAAATGCAGCAAAGACTCCTGCACCTATCGCCGGGCTGTTGCAAAACCAATGGAAAAGTGGTAACGTGAAGAACACAAAGGCAGTTGCATTCTATGGCGAGCCAATCATGCACAGCCTTGGAGCCAAGGCAAAAAGTTACCCCGATGTAAAGCATCCTTTTACTCATGAGCCTGTGACATTTGTCATCGGGAGCAAGCCTGAATACCCACACGACCATTTACTTGCAGGAAAGGGCAGCAAGAAGCCCATCAGAAAAATTGCGGACATTGTTGATGCCTATGGTGGCACACCTGACGAATGGAAGCACGAAAAAGCCTTCTACTGGGTGTATGACGAATATGGCGAAGAACGCCAAGTCAGCATTCACTGGTTTGAAGATGCCAATGGCAACAGGTATGAAGATTTCATCAAATTGTATGGAGGGATGATGTATCGCGATGAGTACGAATAAAATCAGAGTCAGGTACATTTCCGATAAGAAGTCAATTTTCTTCAAAAAAGGGCATGTATATGATGCTTACATCCCAAAAGATGATAAAAGTGGGAAGTTTTTCGCTTTTCATCTTGAAGATATGGACGAACCCGGTGATTACGCATTACCAGCAAGCAGATTTGAAATAGTGAAAGAATAAAGCACTCTGCACATCTAAAGATGATGTTTTTCTATCCCGGAAACTGAGGTTGGCATGAGTTACTTGAAAGCCGTACAGAAAAAGAGCATAATGCAAGTGCTTCTGATGCACATGCTGTTGCATCAAAAAGTTATCATTGGGCTGAAGCGATTGATGAAATGTTTGGAGAGGATAGTGAACCGATGGTTTACTGTAAGATTAAGGTGCGGAACGCAGATTCTGCTGTATACATCATCGGTACACGAATTGATGACATGACCGGCGAAATTACATTTTTTCAAGACAACAGACCTCCGAAACTCAATAAGCAAGCTGAAAAATACCCAATAAGAGAAATGCATATTGCCAGATTGTACGGAAAGCATATGTCCGATTTTGAAAAAGGGGTTTTTAAGGATAAAATTGCTTACGAAATCGGATAACAACACGAGCATCGCACCCTGCTCCCCGCAGGGTGCGATGCTCGTCAAAAAACACGCCTGCGGCGGCTTTTTTGACGACATTTGCACCGTTTGCCTAGGAGCCT
>JAZQHO010000176.1:0-4121 GCA_045540635.1 Candidatus Limiplasma sp. | reverse complement strand
GGAACCCGGCAGGCGGCAGTGCCTCCTGCACCTCTGTACTGTACCCGTTTCACGGGCACAGGGGAGGGCAGAAACGGAATATGAAAAGCACCGGCGGTTCTGCTGCCGGTGCTTTTGTGTTGGAAGAAGCAGGCTGGGCTTGGGCGGCACCCTCAGCCCCTGACGGTGCCGCCCAAAACCAAGCAACAGCCGCCCAAAGGCAACCCACACGCCCCAAATCAACACCCCGCTCCCTGCCGTCATCCCCCCTACAGCGTATATCTGCGCAGATAAGCCACCTCGTCCGGTTCCTTATGTATACAACACCGGCAACAGCCCATCCACCCGCCAAAAACAAACAACAGCACCGTGCAGGACCGCCCGGTGCTGTTGTGTTATTCTCCCACCCTTCCTGCGCCCGCCAAGCGGGCACAGTGTGGAGGTGCAGGAGGCGATGCCTCCTGCCGGGTTCCAAGGACAGCGCCCTTGGGCCGCATGCAGGGGCAGTGCCCCGCTTTCTTACTTCTTCTTCCTGATCCGGTTCAGCTTCTTGTTCATATCCAGAAGCTCTTCCTTGGTAAACTTGATGTTGGCCATGCCGCCCATCATGGTAAACAGGCGCAGCACGGTAAAGCCGTTCATCATGCTCATCATGTCGCCGCTTACCTCGAAGCCTGCGGCCTTCACCTTGCCGCCCTTCTTGCCGCCGCCCAGCACCCTTTTGGCTACCTTGGCAAACAGCAGCTTGCCGCGGAAGGTCTTGAGCACCTCGCCCATCTTATCGTTCAGGCACAGATAGCCCTCCCGGGTCTCGATGTCGAACCAGTTGAGGATGGCGCCCTCTTCCTTGAGGCGGTAGGCCTCGTTGAAGGTCTCCACCTTGCGGATGGTGCCCTCGTCCCGGCAGTCTCCGGCCACCGCTTCCAGCTTGGTCTCGCCCGCATTGGGCACCTCAAAGCGGAAGAAGTGATCCTCGGCGGTCTTTTTGCCAAGGGATACGCCGTTGGCGAACAGCTCCACTTCGGGCAGGTTGGAGTAGACAGTCACTTTGGTCACGTCCTCCACCCGGTCGATGTAGCGCTTGCCGCACAGGTGCACGAAGGGATCATCGCTGAGCCATGCCTTGTAGGCATAGAAGGCATCCTTCTTGTACTTGCGGTCAAAGGTCATCAGACCCTTGTGGTTCTGGCCGTTCTCGCCGCCCTCGGTACGGGCGTCCGCACCAAAGTCGAACATGTTCCACACATGGGTGGCCCACATATACTTGCGGGTGAACAGCTGCTTGATCAGCTCCTCGTGGTAGTAGGCCTGATACTCTTCGGTATAGTCGCCCTGCATGGGGTCGGAGGTATGCCAGTTGAGGGCTTCGCAGCCGTATTCGGAGCAGCCGATGGGAATGGTGGGATGGGTCTGGTGGAACCTGTCAAACCAGGGGCCGTTCATGGAGGTCTCGCCGCCGTACCAGCCAAAGTAGTGGTTGTAGCTGACCACATCGGGGATCTGGAGATAGGGATCATCCATCTTGCACATGGAGACCGCTGCAATGGTGGTCAGGCGGGTCTTATCCATCTCATGGCACAGGTCGTTGAGGATGCGGTGGTTTTCCAAAAGATCCTCGGTGCTGCCGGAGATGGTGATCTCGTTGCTGAGACCCCACACCACGATGGAGGCGTGGTTGTAGTTCTGGGTAATCAGTTCCTTCATCTGGGAGACGGTGTTCTCACGGCCGTCGGGCATGTGCTTGGAGATGTAGGGGATCTCCGCCCAGATGATGAGACCCTTCTCGTCGCACAGATCGTAGAAATACTGGGCATGCTGATAGTGGGCCAGACGGATGGTGGTAGCGCCCACCTCCATGATCAGGTCGATATCCTCTTTGTGATGCTCAGGCAACAGGGCGTTGCCGACACCCCAGCGATCCTGATGGCGGCTGACGCCCCGGAGGGGGTATTCCTCGCCGTTGAGGATGAAGCCGTTTTCGGGATCGATGCGGAAGGTACGGCAGCCGAAGCGAGTGCTTACGTTGTCCAGTACGGTTTCGCCCTCCAGCAGCTCCACCTTGGCGGTGTACAGGTAGGGATCCTTGCGGCCGTGCCAGAGATGCACATCCTTGATGGCAAGCTGCACCTTGGTGTCGGCAGTGGTCACAGTGGCCACTTCGCAGCCGCAGGCGGCGTTGATGGTGTAGCGCAGCTTGAGCCCATCCTTCATGCCGGTCACAAAAGCGGCGATCTCCACATTGGCATCCTTGCCCTCGATGGCAGGAGTCACCATCAGGCCGGGGCCGCCGTAGTAGTCCAGATCGAAGTGGCTCTCGCTTACGCAGACGATGTTCACATCACGGTAGATGCCGCCGTAGAAGGTAAAGTCGGCCATCTGGGGGTACACGGTCTCGTTGGGGCTGTTGTCCACTTTGATGGAAAGCACATCGCTGCCGGTGAGGCAGTCGGTCAGATCCACACGCCAGGTGGAGTAGCCGCCGTCGTGGTGAGCAAGATGCTTGCCGGCAAGGTACACATCAGCAGAGGAGTTGGCGCCCTGCAGCTCCAGATAGTAGCGGTCGGCAGCGGGCAGGTCGGCTTTGGTGATGGTCTTTACGTACCAGCAGGCACCGCGGTGGTAGTCGTTGCCGCCGTCCTGACCATCCTTGGCATTCCAGCTGTGGGGCAGGGTAACGGTTTCCCAGCCGGTGGGCAGGGAGGTGGGGGTGTTGCAGGTCTCCTTGGAAAAGAGCCAGTCAGCGTTGAAATTCACGATCTGACGCAAGGGAAAAACCTCCTTTGAAAATCTACTTGGCAAAGGGCAGACAGACGTTTGTCTGTCTGCCCTGCTGAGAAAACGTAGGGAAGGAATTATTCAGCGGCAACACCGCCGTTGCGGCGGGCTTCCAGCTCGGTGTTCATGGTGGCAAGGGTTTTCTTGTCCAGGTTGTAGACAAGGCCCAGACCGATGAACAGCATCACAGCGGCTACCATGTAGAGAACGGCCACCAGCATACGCAGATCCAGAGCGAAGCTCCAGCTGAGAAGGCTCACATCGATGGAGGTGAACACGCCATTGGCATCGGGGTTGGCGTTGTTGATGTAGCCCATCTTCTGCATGATGGTCAGCGCCAGAGCGGGGCCGACGCCCTGCGCCAGCTTACGGAAGAAGGAGTGCAGGGAGTACACGGTGCCCTCCTCGCGCTTGCCGGTTTTCCACTCGTTGTAGTCGATGGCATCGCCCATCATGGCCCAGGAAACGGTGGAGTAGATGCCCATGCCCAGCGCCATGATCAGCTGAGCGACGATGTAGACCACCAGATCCAGACCGGTGTTGCCCTCGCTGACGGGAATGATGCCCAGAGGAGCAGCAAACAGCAGCAGGCCGCCCAGAATGTAGCAGATGGAGCCAACGATGGAAAGCTCCTTCTTGCCGTACTTCGTAACCATCTTACGGGCAAGGGGCGTGAAGATGACGATGGGGATCATGGAGAAAGCAGTGACCAGACCGGAGATCTGGGGGTTCTGGAAGTAGATCTGGAAGGTAACGGTCACGGCGGTGGCAGCGGCCTGCATGCCGATGAACATACCCATGGCAGCAAGGGTAGCGCCCACAGCGGGACGGTTCTTGAGGAAGTTCTTCATGGCTTCGATCACGTTGAACTTCTCAAAGCTTTCGCCGGTGGTGGCGTTTTCGGTATCCACACGCACTTCGGTGTTCTTGAGCATAAACTGGAAGCACAGGAAGCCCAGCGCACCCATCACCAGCGCAGCCACAAACACCATGGGGCCGTTGAGGGACTTATCCGGGTTGTAGATCAGGAAAGGCAGGATGACCATGGGCAGCATGTTGCCCACCATGGAGCCGATGGAACGCCATGCAGAAAGGGAGGCGCGGTCGGCGGGGTCGTCGGAGATCAGGGAGAGCAGGCTGCCGTAGGGCACGTTGGCTACGGTGTAGAAAGCATCCCAGACCACATAGCCGGCAATGAAGATGATGGCCTTGGCCCAAACGGGAGCGTTGGGGAAGGGCAGGAAGCAGCAGGCGCCGCCAACAATCAGGCCGATGGAGCCGAACCAGATGTACTGGAGGAACTTGTTGCGCTTATACTTACGCTTGTCGGAGTCCACCATGGAACCGATGAGGGGGTCGTTGATGGC
>JAZQHO010000175.1:0-8192 GCA_045540635.1 Candidatus Limiplasma sp. | reverse complement strand
ATGTAAGCGGCGAGGGCGTGCAGCAGACGCTGCTGAAGATCCTGGAAGGCACGGTTGCCAGCGTTCCCCCGCAGGGCGGCCGTAAGCATCCCCATCAGGAGTTCATCCAGATCGACACCACTAACATTCTCTTTATCTGCGGCGGTGCATTTGACGGTCTTGCGCCCATCATCCAGAACCGCATCGGCAAGAAGGCTCTGGGCTTTGGCAGCGAACTCAAGAGCAAGGAGAACGACTCCCTTAACGATACGCTCAAGCATCTGCGTCCCGAGGATCTGATCAAGTTCGGCCTGATTCCTGAATTTGTTGGCCGTCTGCCCATCGTTGTCACGCTGGATCAGCTGGACGACGCGCAGCTGGTACGCATCCTGACCGAGCCTAAGAATGCGCTTGTCAAGCAGTATAGCTATCTGATGGATCTGGACGGCGTAGAGCTGACCTTTGAGCCTGAAGCGCTCAAGCACATCGCCAAGCAGGCCATCGAACGCAAGAGCGGCGCACGCGGACTTCGCGCTATTGTAGAAGGTTTGCTGCTTGACATCATGTTTGATATTCCGTCGCGCACTGATATCCGCCAGGTGATCATCACCGAAAAGTGCGTTTTGGGTGAGGAACAGCCTCAGCTGGTACTGACCGAAGCCGCACAGCCCAAGAAGCTGCGCAGCCGCAATACCAAGAAGGATGCTGCCCAGCCGGCCGGCGATGAAGTGTCCTGATCGCATGAAGATGCCCTGTTTCTTCGGAAACAGGGGCATCTTTTTGGATCAATCAGCCGTTACCAAGCAATCCGTTATCGTAGAAGATTTCCTCCACCGCTCCGGTTTCGACGTTCACATCTACAATGTAAACGCCGTTGCCTTCCATCCAGCCGGTTTCAGACTGCCACAGCCAATAGTAAAGGGAGTACAGCTTGCGGTCGCTTTTGATATACCATTCGCAGCTGTCTTCCTCCAGCTTCATCATGGAAAGCTGATCATCAGTCAAGCCAAAGCGTTCCTTGATTGCAGCACGTGCTGCCTGATCCATTTCTGCTGTTGCCTTCTTGGCGGCCTGTTTGACAATCTCACGATCTCGGTTCAGCTGTTCCTGCATGGCAAGAAAATCCTTTTCTGCAAGGAATACAGAATCATCCATACTGGAAAGCTGATACTTTTCAGCATCTTCACGCGCCATGAGCACCGCAGTCGCATAACCACCTTCTTGCTTGCAGAGTGTGTTGATCTCTGCAAGCTTTTCTGCATTCCAGCCTCCTTCCATTCCATCCAGCGTCCATGCAACTTCTGCCTTGCCATCCGTAATAGAGACGATGTAGTTTCCGGTTACGCTTTGCAAATCTTCCATGCCGTAGTAGGTAACAACACCGGTTTCTTCGTTCAATTTACGGTTAAAAAAAGGCAGGAGATCATCTGAAATCCCGTAAGCCTCCAGCAGCGCGTCATCCGCCGCTTTCAGCTGATCATAGCGCGGTGAGAACATCAGTCCAGCCGCGAGTGCGAGCGAGCCGACCAGAACCATCACAAGCGTCAAAGCCATTGCTACCGTCATTTTCTTTTTCACGGGTTTGTCCTCCTTTTCCAATGAGTGCAGCACCTTCTGGCGCATGCGCTCATTCCAGCAAAGCCCGGAAAGTTCACGGTCAACGAGCTTCTGAAAATCATTCTTCATCGTAATACCACTCCTTCAACCTGTCGCGCAGAATCGCATTGGCGCGCTTCATCCGCTGCTTGACCGAACTGGTTGAAATCTGCAGCGCGTCCGCTGTTTCCTTCAGCTTCATACCCTGATAGTAACGCAGCAGGATGACTTCGCGATACCTTTTGGGCAGGCGATTGACCTCGGCAAGCACGGTGTGATCCTTGAATTCGTTCGGGGCTGGTGTTTCAGGCAGCGCATCGCTATCCGTCCGGCGGTCAATATGGCGAAACCATGCGGTGCGCAGATAATCACGACAGGTGTTGATGGCAATTCCCATCAGCCATGATTTAACGCTACACTCACCGCGAAATGCAGGTAAATGCCGGTATGCTTTGATGAATGTATCCTGTACTGCATCCTGCGCCAGATCCGCATCCCGCAGATAAACAGCGCACATTCTCAAAAGCTGCGTTCCATACTCTTCCATCAGCTTTTCCAGCTGCTCCCGTTGTTCATTCATGTTCACGTGTGCTTCCCTCCTTTCACCTTATTAGACGGTGCAGGCACAAAAAATGGTTATGGATTCTAAGAAAAAAACGTCCGTTTTACCGGACGTTTTTTTCTTCATCATTCCAAATGGGATTACCGATTGCAATCCGCAAATTTCTTGTTTCATCAAAAACTTCTGCACGGTAGTATCGGCAGTTTTCAGTAGGCAGTTCGAAAAAGGAAGTGGATGTACAACCGATTCTGCTGCTGAAAACAGCGCCCTGTTCATTGAGAACATCCAGTCTGTACTCATGTTCAGGGAACATGACACTTTCATGGAAATCACCAACAGCCACCTTCAGCTTCTGCTCATGAAAATGACAATGGCCGCCGCTTGTGGTATTCCCAATGCACATCCGGATTCCGACAGGACCGCAGGTGAAATCACCGCGGCAAAGATGCGAAAGGAACGAAGCATTCGTCTTTTCCTCAGCATAGATCGTTGTCAAAGCACCTGTGCTTGCATCGCAATGCTCATCACAGCCTGCGCATGCCCATACCCGCTTTCCGGCAGCCAGCAAATCCGTCCACAGTTTATAGTTTTTTGTCGTGTGTTCGGATGCCATATTCTCATAAAACACTTCAATTCCGGTTTCATCCCTGAACCAGTAGTCACATGGATCATCAGACTGCATAACCAGAGTCGGATGAGGATGAACAAAAAGGCCTCCCCTTGCCTTGATGGCGTCGATCAGCTCGCCAAAACGTTCACGTGTAAAGGTGGGATAGACAAAGTGACCTTCTACGCCACCGGAGAATTCATATTCCGGGAATGCTTCCAGCAGCTTCAGCAGTTCATCTCTCTCGGGCAGGAGGATATTATAGTGCATCCCCTTCACGGTTGCCGCGCTGTCTACAATCGTCGTTCCAGGTTCTGTGCCGGAAATAAAGAGACCATCTTCCCATTCGGGCAAATACATATGCCGGATTTGTCTATGATCCAGAATCGCTGCAAAATCCATTTTCAGCAGCTTCATTCGCTCGCGCCATTCAGCCAGCGTACGTTTTCCGTCGCTGGTTCCACCGGAGTTGGAATGATCATGCAGTTCGCCGTGATAGCATTGGCAGCCCTGATATAATGCTTCCAGCTGTTTCATAGGTGTCTCCTCCTTTTCCTGCAGGCATTATATCACGCCTTTGCTCAACGCGTCAATTTGATGGCACACAAAAAAGAGCATCCGAGAAAATTCGGATGCTCTTGGCTTTGCAAATGGCTTACTCCACGGAGTAGGGCATCAAGGCGATGGCACGAGCGCGCTTGATGGCTTCGGAGAGCTGGCGCTGATGCTTGGCGCAGTTGCCGCTCATACGGCGGGGCATGATCTTGCCGCGCTCGTTCACAAAACGACGCAGACGGTTCACGTCCTTATAATCGATGTACTCGATCTTGTCCACGCAGAAGCTGCAAACCTTACGACGGGGCTTGCGGCCACGGGGACGAGCCGGTCTTCTTTCGCCACGATCTTCAGACATGGTCTGTACCTCCTTCGGCTAAATTCTGGTAAACGGCTTGGAGCCGTTATGATTAAAAGGGAAGATCCTCGTCGTCCACTTCCTGGAAGCCGGCATCCATTGCGGGAGCGGCCTTGGCAGCGGCGGCAGGAGCAGCGGTGTAGCCCGCTTCGTCCTGACGGGAAGAGAGGAACTCAACATCTTCTGCCATCACATCCAGGCTGGCGCGGGTGGTACCGTCGTTGCCCTGATAGGTGCTGACGGACACGCGGCCGATGACGCAGACCTTGCGGCCTTTCGCCAGATAGCGCTGGCAGTTTTCGCCCAGCTGGTTCCACGCAGAAACGCGGAAGAAGTCAGCTTCGGGCTGGTTGCTGTTCTGAGAGGAGCGGCGGCGATTCACCGCAACGGAAAAGGAGCAGACGGTGCTGCCGGTTGCCGTGGTGCGGGATTCGGGGTCGCGGGTCAGGTTTCCGATGATGGTCAACTTATTCATTGCTCAACACCGTTCCTTTCCTTACTCAGCGGGAGTTTCGGCGACTTCTTCGGCGGGAGCCTCAGCCACCTCGGCCTCAGCCACGGGAGCCGCGGGAGCGACGCGCACGGGACGGGGCTTGACGCTGTGCTTCTTCTCTTCCAGCTTGATGGTCAGATAGCGCATGATGTTCTCGTTGATCTCCAGGTTGCGCTCGATCTCGCGGGGAAGATCGCTGGGAGCCTTCATCGTAACCAGAACGTAGTAGCCTTCGGTCTTGTCGTTGATGGCGTAAGCCAGACGACGCTTGCCCCAAGTCTCGTCTACCTTCTCGATTTCACCGCCGTTCTGCTTGATGAGCTCGGAGAACTTTTCGATCAGTTCCTTGCGAGCATTCTCTTCTACTGCGGTGTCGATGATGTAGGTCAGTTCGTACCTATTCATTACCTTTCACCTCCTCTTGGACTTATGGCGCCGATGCGCTTGACCGGCGCAAGGATGTGCCAATTAAGTATTATAGCAAAGATTTCAAAAAGTGCAATAGTTATTTTGCAATCACGCAAACTTTTTTCGGGCCTTTTGCCGCACCCTGTGCAACACCGGGCATGCACAATACCCGTGTATTGACATCACACCATCGAATTGCTATACTCAATTAGGTATATACCTATATTATATTGCAGAGTAAACAATGGTGCAGCCCCCGGGCCGTACCTGCAACGGAGGTCGCTTTTTGATGCGCAACCGGAAACTCTGGCTTACAAGGCTGATCAAATACGGCCTGCAAAGCCTTCTGTACCTATCGATGTTCCTTTGCTTTTATGGGTTCCAATCCATTTCCAACCCGCAGCTGCTCAACCTGAACCGTACAGCGGTAACGACCGTTTTTGCCTATGCGCTTACCGCCACCCTGCTTACGGTGGTCTACGGCGGCTTTGATATCGGCATCCGCAAAAAGCGCACTGTACTTTCCAGTATGTGCCTCACCTTTGTTTTTTCCGATGTAGTCACTTATCTGTTCCTCCAGATTATGAACGTGAACCCCAACAACCCGGAGGCCAACAAGAGCCTGGTGCTGCTGGGCGAGGACCTGCTGCTGCTGGCGGCATCCGTTGTTTTGCAGATGTTCCTGATCGTGGTCATCGTCTCCATCGGCCACAAGGCCTACTACCGGCTCAATCCGCCCCGGCGCAGCCTGATCGTTACCTCCTCACAGGAGCTGGCAGATCAGGTGGCCAGCAAGCTGGAGATCCACAAAAAACGCTACAGGCTGTGCGAAGTGGTGCACTATCAGTGCCCCGACGTGGAGCAGGCTGTGCTCGCCCACGAGGTGATCTTTATGGCCGGCATCCCCGATACGGAGGAAGGGCTTCTGACCACCTTCTGTTTCCAGAACAACAAAACCATCTACCTGATGGCAGAGCTGGAGGATGTGATCATCTCCACTGCCGAGAGCATCGTGCTGGATGATATGCCCTTTCTGCACATCCACAAAGCGGGCCCCACACTGTCGCAGGTATTCATCAAGCGGGGGATCGATATCCTGATCAGTCTGTTCGGGCTGATCATTTTCAGCCCGCTGATGCTGATCGCCGCCATTGCCATCCTGCTGGGCGACGGCGGGCCGGTGCTCTTCAAGCAGAAGCGCGCCACCATCAACGGCAAGGTGTTCAACATTCTCAAATTCCGCACCATGTACAAAAACGCCTCCAACAGCAGCGAGCAGTACTCCGCCACCACCGATGATGCCCGCATCACACCGGTGGGCAGCGTGCTGCGCAAGACCCGCATCGACGAGCTGCCCCAGCTGTGGAACGTGCTGCGGGGCGAAATGAGCATCGTGGGCCCCCGCCCCGAGATGCTGGAGAACGTAGACCGCTACAACCTTGAGGTGCCGGAGTTCCGCTACCGCCAGAAAATGAAGGCGGGCATCACCGGTCTTGCCCAGATCGAGGGCAAGTACAACACCTCTCCCAAGGATAAAGCCATGCTGGATCTGCTCTACATTGAGCAGTTCTCCCTTGCGCAGGATTTCAAGCTGATGCTGCGCACGCTGACCGTCTTTTTCCGGCGGGACAGCACCGAGGGCTTTGGCGAAAAGACCGTCAACTGCCCCCCTATGCGGGTCACAGCCCGCTACGCCCCCACCGAGGGAGAAGCAGCCGGTGAGGCATCCCGGCAGGATGCCTACCCCACCGCACTCTGAGCCGTTTCCCCCCTGCCCTCATCCGCAGGGTCACGAAACATACAAACATCTCGAAAGGAAGTGCCTGTTCTACAATGAATAAGACTCTCGTGATCATGGCTGCCGGTATGGGCTCCCGCTACGGCGGTGACAAGCAGATCGATGGTATGGGCCCCAACAACGAAGTGCTGATGCTCTACTCCATCTACGATGCGATCAATGCCGGTTTCAATAAAGTGGTTTTCATCATCAAGCATGCCTTTGAGGAGCGCTTCCGCCAGCTGGTGGGCGATGTGGTCAAGGATAAGATTGAGGTCGCATATGCTTTCCAGGAGCTGACCGATCTGCCCGCAGGCCTCAGCGTGCCCGCCGAGCGCGTAAAGCCCCTTGGCACGGTGCAGGCCATCCTCTCTGCCAAGGACGTGGTCAACGAGCCCTTCGCCGTCATCAATGCCGATGACTACTACGGCGTTTCCGCCTTCAAGACCATGGCCGACCATCTGGAAAAGCTGGCTCCCGAAAACCAGGGCTGCATGGTGGGCTACTACCTGAAGAACACCGTAAGCGAGCACGGCCACGTGACCCGCGGCGTGTGCGGCGTGGATGCCAACGGTCAGCTGGAATCCGTTACCGAGACCTACAAGATCCAGCCCTTCCCGGACGGCACCATCCGCGATACCGAGAAGGATCCCGCCGGTGTGATCCTCGACCCCGAGTGCCTTGTGAGCATGAACTTCTTTGGCTTTACCCCATGGCTGTTCAAAAAGGCTGAGGAGAAGTTCATCGCCTTTATGAAGAGCCTCTCCCCCGACGAGCTGAAGGCCGAATACGTGCTGCCCGTGCTGGTGGATCAGCTGATGAAGGAAGGCCAGCTGACCGTGGATATGCTCTCCACCGATGCGGTCTGGTTCGGCGTAACCTACCAGCAGGATAAGCCCTATGTGCAGGCAGAGCTGAAGAAGATGCACGAGAACGGCACCTATCCCGAAAAACTTTTCTGATAACTCACAAGCAAGCGAGGTAAAGTTTTCATGAAGATCCTTCTTTCCGGCGGTGCCGGATTTATCGGCTCCCATACCTATGTGGAGCTCGTCAAGGCCGGTCACGAAGCGGTGATCGTGGATAACCTGTACAACGCCAGCGAGAAAGTGCTGGATCGCCTGTGCGAGATCACCGGCAAGCCGGTGCCCTTCTGCAAGGCGGATGTGGCCGACAAGGCTGCCATGCAGGAGATCTTTGCTGCACACAGCTTTGATGCCGTTATTCACTTTGCGGGCTACAAGGCCGTGGGCGAAAGCGTGCAGAAGCCCATTGAGTACTACCGCAACAATCTGGATACCACCCTCACCCTGTGCGAGTGCATGAAGGAAGCCGGTGTCAAGTGCATCGTGTTCTCCTCCTCCGCCACCGTGTACGGCCCCATCGAGACCATGCCGCTGGTGGAGAGCATGGTATCCGAGGATTGCACCAACCCCTATGCGTGGACCAAGTACATGAACGAGCGCATCCTGCTGGATGCCGCCCATGCCAACCCGGACTGGGCCTGCGCTCTGCTGCGGTACTTCAACCCCATCGGTGCCCACGAAAGCGGCCGCATCGGCGAAGATCCCGTAGGCATCCCCAACAATCTGATGCCCTACATTACGCAGGTGGCCTCCGGCAAGCGTGAGCGCCTGAATGTATTCGGCAACGACTACAACACCCCCGACGGCACGGGTGTGAGGGACTATATCCACGTCGTAGACCTGGCAAAGGGACATATAAAAGCCCTTGAATACGCAGAAAAGTCCTTTGGATGCGAGGCCGTGAACCTGGGCACTGGCAAGGGTTACTCCGTGCTTGAGGTAAAGGACGCATTTGAGAGAGTAAACGGAGTGAATATCCCCTTCGTAATAG
>JAZQHO010000174.1:0-21667 GCA_045540635.1 Candidatus Limiplasma sp. | reverse complement strand
GTTCCGAATCGATTGGAGAGAATCCTCGAAAGAACAATGCATCCAATTGCTCCCGCCAAAAGCAACAGATAAAGAACACCGTCATTTCGAATCACTTTTCTAACGGGTTCCGATTTCTCAGTATGGATATATGATGATACTTGCTCTCCCATAAGGTCATTGTACACCAAATATTTTTTTCCGTCAATCAAACTAAAGCAATTTAAAGATATTGCATGATTTATTGAGATATTTAATATTATTTGCATATAATCATTCATATTTATCTTTGCAAATTATCTTTTGAACAGTTAAAATAATCTCCGCATCTTGCGAATAGCATTTACATATTCCTCAGTAGCTCAATGGCAGAGCATTCGGCTGTTAACCGAAGGGTTGTAGGTTCGAGTCCTACCTGGGGAGCCAATTAGCACGATGATGAACTCATCGTGCTTTTTGTTTGTGTTCCATAACCAGAGCAATAAATGAAAAGCAGCTGCCGGCGTACCGGACAGCTGCTTTTGTGGATCGCTGTTGCACATCAGCGTTTGCTTTTCAACCAAAATATTCTCGATCGGCACTTGAAACAGTACGCTCAATGCATAAAGATTGTCGACCGACGGCAATGTTTCCCCCTTCTGCCACTTGTAAATGGCACGGGGCGTATCAAAATGAAACCAGCTTTGCAGATCCCGTACTGAATAGCCCAGTTGTTTACGCAGAAACAGGATGTTGGCTCCCGTAGCCTCAGGATCGATCACAGGAAAACGCAGCTCCATCTTATCGCCTCCTTTGAAACAAGTTTTGCCAGTATAACACAGGTTTCAAAAAAAGCAAGAGGTGTACGCAAACAATTTTTGCACCAGCAGTTCATAGCGCATCCAAACAATTTGTGTTATGCTTTGTGCATCAAATCAGAAAAGAGGGATGAATGATGGTGGAGAAGATCAGTTCTTTTCGTGGGGCTTATGGTTTTCTGAGCAATATGACAACTGCTGTTTTTGAGTGGGACGGTCGTACCTACCGCAACAGTGAGGCGGCATTCCAATCTGCCAAGTCACTGGATCCCAAAGAGCGGGACAGCTTCTCTACGCTTACGGGCGTGGTGGCCAAGCGTGCAGGGCGTCGGGTAAACCTTCGCAGCGATTGGGAGTCTGTAAAGGTAGCTGTTATGGAAGAGGTGGTTCGGGAAAAGTTCGTACAGAATCCGGAGCTGCTCAAAAAGCTGATCGATACCGGCGATGCTGAGCTGGTGGAGGGCAATAGCTGGCATGATACCTTCTGGGGGGTGGATCAGACCACCGGTGAGGGTGAAAACCATCTTGGCAGGATCCTGATGAAGCTGCGCGGGGAGTTGGGTGGAGCGGATTATCTGGAAAAGGCACGTTCGATGCGCGTGGAGCGGGAGCGGGCTGTGCAAGAGGAGAAGCAGCTGCTGAAAGCCTCTTTGGATCAGCTCCTTCATCAGCTGGAAGAACTGCCGGTGTATCACTTCACGGGTATGGAGATGCAAACCAAAGCTTTCGGCAGGATTCGCATCAAATCGCATGAAGGCGATTATCTGACCTTCGATACTGCGCAGGGCGAAAAGACTTTTGTACTGCCCAACTGCATTCTGCAGGGTTTTCTGGTGCCGGATGATCCTTCTGTTTCAGAGACGCTTCGCAAGCAGGATGCGCTGTTGAAAGAATGGAAGGAAAAGAATGCGGCGCTGGAGAAGCTTGAGAAGTGACTCTGGCCGGATCAAGCTGCAGTCAGGGGGCGGTATACCGCCTCTTGGCTGCTTTTTGGTGTTGTGCTACAATCCAAGTATTCATTTATCTTTCAAGGAGGCTGTCATGCTGGATTTCATCTTCATCACAGGTACCAGCGGCGTGGGTAAGTCCACTCTGTGTCAAAATCTGCTGAATACGTTGCGTACTGTGGTTATCGAAGAGCACATGGTGCCGGAATTCATCTCCCGGGATGGCGTGGAAGAAATGACCGGTACGCTCGAGGAGCTTACCTGCTGGGAGAACGCGAAAGCCATGGCGTTGTGCTTTCACCGGCTCGGGTACCGCAATGTGATCCTGTCGGATATCGATGATCTGCGCACCGCAGATATCCCGGCAGACTTCAGGGGCTACCGCTTTCTTACGTTGAAGCTGGTCTGCACCGATCCGGAGCAGATCCGCTGCCAGATGCGTGACCGTCCCAATAACGGGCTGATTGATTATGAACTGCAGGAAAAATGTAATCAAAAAAATCTGGCACGCCCCGCTTTGGTCAACGAGCACATCATCGATGTAGCAGGGCTTACGCCGGAACAGGTTCTGGAAAGAGCGCTTTCCATCCTTGGTGGGTCGGAACCTCTTACGGAGTACGAATATGAAAAGCCGCCCAGAGATATGTTCTATTCGTGGGTGTTCGCCAACGGTCTGCGCTGATTTTGCACGTCCACCCGGATTTTTCTTGACAGCGGAAAAAATCAGTGCTATAGTAACACACACTTTTCTGAAAGGAGCGGATCGGGTATGCGGAATATGATGGTTATGCCTCGATCCGCCTGTGTGCATATGCACTGATGCGCTCCTGCGCAGTTGCTTTGGCGGCTCAGGCTTTCGTCTGGGCCGCTTTCCTTTTCCGTTGAAAGAGGTGAAAGTATGATCGAACTCAAACACATCTCCAAGACCTTCCGGGTGGCAAAGCGGGAGGCAGGGCTGAAAAACGCTGTCCGTAGCTTCTTCAAGCGGGACTATACCGAAGTGAAGGCGCTTCAGGATATTTCCTTTACCATTGGTGAGGGAGAGATGGTTGGCTACATTGGCCCCAACGGCGCAGGCAAAAGCTCCACCATCAAGATTATGAGTGGCGTTATGTCGCCGGACAGCGGCGAATGTATCATCAATGGTCGTGTGCCGTGGAAGGAGCGCACCGCTCATGTGCAACAGATCGGCGTTGTGTTCGGCCAGCGTTCGCAGCTCTGGTGGGATGTGCCTGTCATCGACAGCTTTGAGCTGATCCGGGATATCTACAAGGTGCAGCCCGATGCCTACCGCAAAACGGCGGATACCCTCATCGATATGCTGGATATCGGCGAGATCGTCAAAACGCCTGCCCGCCAGCTGTCGCTGGGGCAGCGCATGCGCTGCGAGATCGCCGCTTCGCTTCTGCACCGCCCCAGCATCCTGTTTCTGGACGAGCCCACCATCGGGTTGGATGCGGTGTCAAAGATCGCTGTACGGGAGTTTATCAAGGAGCTGAATCGGAAGGACGGCACCACCGTGATCCTGACCACCCACGATATGCAGGATATCGAAGCTCTTACCGAGCGCATCCTGCTCATCGGTAAGGGTAAGATTCTGCTGGACGGTTCTCTGGAGGAGTTGAAGAAGCGCCGTTCCCATCATCGAACCGTCACGGTGGATTACACTGGCGAAAGCTTGCCCCCCATCGAGCACACCGAGGTCATCAAGGATCTCAATGGGCATGCCCAGCTGCGGGTGGATACGCTGCGGCTGCCGGTGGCGCAGGTCATCAGCCGCATTTCCGCTCAGGTGGAGGTCAACGATATCTCAGTTGAGGGCGAAAGCATCGACGATCTGGTGGTCTCTCTGTATAAGGAATTTGAAATATGAAGCAGTATCTTTCTTTCTTCCGCATCCGCTTTGCGGCGGGTCTCCAGTACCGCACGGCGGCATGGGCAGGCATCTCTACCCAGTTCTTCTGGGGCATTATGAATATCCTGATGTATCAGGCCTTCTACCGCAGCGGGCAGAATGTGTTCCCCATGGCCTTTGAGCAGCTTACCAGCTATATCTGGCTGCAGCAGGCGTTTCTTGCCATGTTTATGACCTGGTTCTACGATAATGAGATCTTCGGCCATATCACCAGCGGCTCCATCGCCTATGAGCTGTGCCGCCCCTGCGATCTGTATACCATGTGGTATGTAAAGAATATGGCTATCCGCTTGTCCCGTGTGGTGCTGCGCTGCGTGCCCATCCTTGTGGTGGTGGCTTTGTTGCCTGCACCTTACGGCATCAGGCTACCTCAAAGCCCGCAAGCCTTTCTCATGTTCCTCTTTTCCATGGCGCTGGGCTTTCTGGTGCTGGTTGCTTTCAATATGCTGGTGTACATCAGCGCTTTTTATACCATCTCGCCTATGGGCATCCGCATTCTGGTCACTTCTGTGCTGGAGTTTCTCTGCGGCGCGGTCATTCCCATTCCGTTCTTTCCGGAATGGCTGCAGCCCTTTATGTATGCGCTGCCCTTCGGCTCCATGCAGAACACGCCGTTCCTCATTTACGTGGGGCATCTGGCACCGGCAGAGGGGATTGGTGCCATGGTGTTGCAGCTGATATGGCTCGGGCTGCTGGTGCTTGCAGGCAAACTGTTGATGCGCAACGCTCTTCGTAAAGTTGTGGTGCAGGGAGGTTGATGAAATGCTGTACAGACGCTACATGAGTATGCTGCTGAAGTCGCAGCTGCAATACAAGGCCTCCTTTATCATGACGGCGTTCGGCCAGTTTCTGGTCTCCTTCACCACATTTTTGAGCATGTATTTTATGTTCTCCCGATTCCATCAGGTGGATGGATACAGCTTCTCTGAGGTGCTGCTGTGCTTTTCGGTGGTGCTGATGGCCTTCTCCTTTACCGAGTGCTTCGCCCGCGGGTTCGATGTGTTTCCGCGGCTCATCCGCACCGGCGAACTGGACAGGATCCTTGTGCGCCCCCGGGGCGTGGTGTTTCAGGTGCTCACCTCCACGATGGAGTTCACCCGTTTCGGGCGCTTCTTTCAGGCGGTGCTGGTGCTGTGCTACGCCATTCCCGCCAGCGGCGTCTGCTGGACGTGGGATAAGGTGGTAACGTTGCTGAATATGTTTCTGGGTGGCACGGCGGTGTTTGCGGGGCTGTTTGTGCTCTATGCGGGCTTCAGCTTCTTTACCATTGACGGCCTCGAGTTTATGAATATCTTTACCGACGGCAGCCGGGAGTTCGGCAAGTATCCGCTCTCCATCTACGGCAAAGGCGTGCTCAGGCTTCTTACCTATGTGATCCCCATCGCTCTGTTCCAGTACTATCCTTTTCTTTACCTGATCGGGCGCACCCAGAACCGCTGGATGATGGTCCTGCCGCTGGCGGGTCTCATCTTCCTTGCACCCTGCTACGGGTTTTTCCGGCTGGGGTTGAGCCGGTATCAGTCCGCCGGTTCGTAAGCGGGCAACCCTTGCCCGTCCCTGCGGCCTCATGGTATACTGTGCAGGAAAGAAAAGCTGCGGCGCTTTGCCGCCTGCCTTGTCGGGAGGAAAAACAGCGTGAAGATTTCCAAAAAAGATGCACTGATGTGGTTTCGGTTTTTTGCCGAGCTGCCGGAGGATGAGCAGCTTACCCCCAACCAGCAGGAGATCGTCTATGCCGCCATGGCGCAGATCGAAGCTGCGGTGGAAGCCCGCCGGGCGGAGCTGAAAAAGCAGATCCCCGGCCTGAAGAGCCTTGAGGGGCGTACCCTCTATGTGGGCGATGATGCCCGTTTCCCCAAGGGCTGCCGCTCCTGTCTGCTGGGCACGGGACTCAGCGCCATCCGCAAAACCAATAAGTGCAATATCCAGTGCAAATTCTGCTACAATTACGGCGAGCTGGATCAGATCCCGCCCATTGGCGAGGGACTGTGGGAAATCGGCGGCACGAAGTTTTATGAGCAGGATCTGGATCTGCTCCTTTCCGTCTGCCGCAAGCCAACCGGCATTTCGTATGTGTACCTTGAGCCCTTTATGGAGATCGAAAAGTACTACGGCGTAATCGCCAAGTTCCATCAGGCGGGCATCCATCAGCATATGTACACCAACGGGCTCCGCGTTACCGAGGTAAGCCTGAAGGCGCTGGCAGAGGCCGGGCTGGATGAGCTGCGCTTCAATCTGGGCGGCACCAACTGCGCCGATCAGGTCATCCGCAATATGGCGCTGGCGAAACAGTACCTTCCCGCCGTGGGTATTGAGACCCCCATGACTCCCGAGTTTTTCGAAACCTTCTTCCGAAAGAAGGAACAGATCTTGGCAACGGGTATCGATTTTATCAACTGCGCCGAGCTGCACCTGAACATGAACAATCTGGGCAACTATCTTGGCGAGAATATGTATATGTGCCGCCTTGGCTACCTGTCACCCATCTCCAGCCGGGATCTGACGCTCCGGTTCATGCGCATCGCTTCGGAGGAAAACTGGCCTCTTGCGGTGCACGATTGCTCCAACCATACCAAGTTTGCCAGAGACCTGAACCTGCGCGCCAAGGAGGGCGGCTGGTTCGGTGCCAGCAGCTATGGCTGCGAGTTCTCTCAGGTGCCCTTTGAAGCCTTCCTGCCGGTGCTGGCAGACGAAACCTTCGCCTTTCTGGAGGAAGAGGAGCTGCCTGAGGGCTACCGCCCCGGCGATCTGTATTTCTGAGGTACCGTAAGGATTATGTAAAAAATACAGTGCGGGTGCTCCCCCCATGGGCGGGAGGCACCCGCACTTGGTTTTCCCCGGCAAGTACGAAGCCGGCTGTCGCCGCCCTTGCCAAATACATGGATTCAGTGTATAATACAATTTGGTATAGACTCATTGTCTCCAAAAGCAAATCCTCCGAAATGAGGTGGTGGCGACCGCAAGGTCGGATCCATGAGTAGCAAGGATAAAATGCTGATTACCGGCGGCCATCCGCTGGTGGGCGAGATCTCTGTCAGCGGCGGCAAGAACACCGCTGTCGCTGTCATCCCTGCGGCGCTGCTGTGCAACGCCCCCTGTACCATCGAAAATCTGCCCGACATCGAGGATGTATACGCCCTCATCGATATTCTGCGCCTGTTGGGCGCAAAGGTGGAATATGTGCCCGAACGCTATATGCGCATCGATGCCTCCAGCGTTACCGGACACTCGGTTCCCTATTCCCTCACCCGCCGTCTCCGTGCCAGCTACTACCTGCTGGGCGCACTGCTGGGCAGGCTGGGTGTGGCCGAGGTGGCTTATCCCGGTGGCTGCGATTTTTGCAGCCGTCCCATCGACCAACATCTCAAGGGCTTTGCTGCCCTCGGTGCCGAGATCGACGACCGCGGCGGTGTGGTGAATGCCAAAGCCGCCAAGCTGGTGGGCAACGATGTGTTCTTCGATGTGGTCACTGTTGGCGGTACCATCAACGTGATGCTGGCAGCCACCCGTGCTCAGGGCACCACGGTCATCTATAATGCCGCCAAGGAGCCCCACATCGTCGATCTGGCCAATTTCCTCAACAGCATGGGTGCGAAGATCAAGGGTGCAGGCACCGACGTGATCCGCATCCACGGTGTGCAGGAGCTGCACGGCTGCAACTATGCCGTTATCCCCGACCAGATCGAGACCGGCACGCTGATGATCGCTGCCGCCGCCACCCGCGGCGATGTGACCATCCGCGGCTGCATCCCCACCCACATGGAGGCGCTTACCGCCAAACTGCTGGAGATGGGCGTGCGTGTTACCGAAAACGACGATTCCATCCGTGTGCGGCCGCAGGGCGTGCAGCGGGCAGTCAACATCAAGACCCGCGTGTACCCCGGCTTCCCCACCGACCTGCAGCAGCCCATGACCTCGCTGCTCTGCATGGCGCAGGGTGTTTCCACCGTCTGCGAGACCATCTTCGAGCAGCGCTTCAAGCATCTGGACGAGCTGCGCCGCATGGGTGCCAAGATCAAACTGATGGATCGCACCGTGCTCATTGAGGGCGTAAACGAGCTGTATGGTGCTCCTGTTACCGTTACCGACCTGCGCGCAGGCGCTGCGCTGGTGGTGGCGGGTCTGATGGCCAAGGGCGTTACCGAGATCTATGAGACCTCGTACATCGACCGCGGCTATGTACGCATCGAAGAAAAACTCCGCAAGCTGGGTGCAGAGATACGCCGGGAGCCGATCTGAGCCCCAACTGCACCGTTGCCAATGATGAGGGGAGGTGGCAGCCCTGTACCGTAGTAATCCCTTCCGGATCCTTGGGCTGTCCACGGGTGCGGATGCGCAGACGGTGCGCACCGCCTACCGCCAGCGGGTGAAGGAGTGTCACCCCGACCGGTTCACCGACCCCGAGCAGCAAAAGAAAGCACAGGAGGAGCTGGTGGAGCTCAATCTGGCCTATGAGGAGGCGCTGAAGCTTGCCTCCCAGCGTCGTGTGGGGTTCAATGTGATCCCCGGCGAGGAAGCCAAGCATTTTGCCAAGCGGCTCATTGAGCAGGGCAACCTGCAAAGCGCCCTGTGCCAGCTGAACCGCGCAGACCTCCGCGACCATGGCTGGTATTATCTGCACGGCGTTATCCTGATGGGGCTGCACCAGTATGAGCAGGCCCACGACAGCTTCCGCGAGGCTGTGCGCGGCGAGCCGGATAACCGGGAGTACCGCTCCAAGGCGCTGGATGCCGCTCTGGCCATGAAAAGCTGCCATAAGCTGGATTTCAAACTCAAAACATGGTTCCGGGATACCTTCAAAAAGAAATAACAGAACACCCGTCCCACCGGCTGCACCGGTAAGGACGGGTGTTTTCGCATTATTGAATGGGGTAGCAGAGCTTGATCCGCTCCGTGGGCTCATCCCAGCGGGTGCGTGTCCACTCCTCCACCCACTGGTGGTTTCCGGCAACGGTCTGGCTCTCCTTGCGCCATTTTTCCATCAGCATCCATCCCTCCAGGATCCCTTCCGGGGAGACCGGGGCGGTGATATAGCTGCCGCCGGGAAAGATCCCGATCTCCGGTGTCTCGGCAGAAAAATCCTCCGGCAGCGTGAGAATAACGGTATGGAAGAAGGGCGGCTTTCTGTCGAAGCCTTTGTTGTACTGGAAGATGCGGCAGCGGTCTGCCGCCAGTCCGTGCACCTTTGCAAAGGCCAGCGCACGCCGCCAGCTCTCCTGCGCATTCTTTTCCGCATCCGTCCCGTCGGTACGGAAGAAGGCAGCCTTTGCGGCGGGGATCTCCTCCCGCTGCAGTCCGGGCATAATGGCTTCTTTGGGTGCATCCTGGATGGAGATGTACAGATCCACACCGCCGATGTGGTCATCTTCTTCGGAAAACCCCAGATGTTCCTCCAGATACTGGCTGCCGCCCCAGATGTACTTGCTCTCGTGCAGCCATGCACTGAAGCGCTGCCATGCTTTTGCGATCTCGGTGCCGATCTCGCCGTCGCTGCCGCGCCGTACGGAAAGCACCGCATATTTGCCACCGGGCAGGGTGCGGCGCTTTATCCCATCATAGGTGCCGATGCCCTCCGGCGCATCCGGCAGCTGATCGTACAGGGATTCCGGAACGGTGATGCAGACCTCGTAGCCGTAGGTCTCATCGCTCAGGGGGTCGGAGGGGTCGGGGTTGTTGTAGCCGAACACCCGGTAGCCCTCCTGATGGAAGCCCAGCCCGTTTTCGTGGGCCCAGCGCCTCATTTCCGCAAAGGCGTGATCCTCCGGCGCAGCGCCGAAGTAGGTATAGCAGGCCGACTTCATGGGCTCCAGCTCCCGGATCACCTTGATATCCGGGTATTTCTCCGCAAGCTGACGGTTATCTTCGATAAACTTGTCCATCATGTTCATCCTTTCAAAGCGGATCCATTCCATCGAGGCATGCTTTGCCTTGGAGGGAACCAGCCCGAAACGGCTGCGGAAGGCGCGGGTAAAGCTGTCCACGGAGTAGTAGCCGTACTTGAGCGCTACCGAAAGCACACTGCTGCCTGCCCGCAGATCATCCATCGCCAGCGTCAGCCGCCGCAGACGGATGTATTCCTTCACATTGTAGCCAACCACTGAGGGAAAGATGCGGTAATAGCAGGAAAGGCTCATAAAAGCCTCCCGTGCGCAGTCCTCCGGCGTGATATCCTCGGTAATGCGGGCTTCGATGTAGTCGATGGAACGCTGGATCCGTTCGTAGTAATTCATGGCTGTTGCCTCCTGTATCCCTGCAAGGTACATACAGATCATAGCACGTTTGGCACGGTGGCTGCCCGACTTTTTTTCCAAAGCAGAAAAAAACGCCCCGCAGCTCCGGAGAGCAGCGGGGCAACAGGTATGGAGTATGTCGGCTTATTCCAGCCGCTGCCACATTTTAGGTAGCACTTTCTCAAACTGCACTCCGTAGCGCAGCGGCTGCCCGCTTTCCAGCGTAACGGCAATGCATTCGTGGGTCAGCTCCAGCGCCAGCGCGGCGGCATCCTGTATGGTGCGCCCCCGCATCAACCCTGCCAGCAGGAAGGAGGCAAACACATCGCCCGTGCCGTGGAAGATGCCCTCGAAACGGGAGCGGAACTGGAACACGGGCTGGGGCATGTGCCTGCTCTGGATGGCCAGCCCCGTATGCTCCGAGCTGAAGGCGATATCGGTGATCACCACATTTTCCGGCCCCAGCGCAAGCAGATCCCGGCACAGCTCTGCGGCAAACTCCGGCGTGCAGCCCTCGCCGGGATAAGGCTTGTTCAATAGGAAGCAGCTCTCCGTCAGGTTGGGCACGATGGTTCGGGCGCGGCTGCACAGCCTGCGCATCTGGGCGGGCATGCCTTCATCCATCAGGGAATACATGCGCCCGTGGTCGCCAAAGGCGGGATCCACAAAAATATGGGTGCTTTCGTCGCAGAGCCTGTCCAGCATGCACAGCACATCATCCACCTGTGCGCCGGAGGCCAGATAGCCGCTGTAGAAGGCATCATAGCTGCGGCCCAGCGTGGAAAGATGCTCGGCAATGGGCAGCAGCTGGTCGCTCAGATCCAGATGGGTATAGCCGGTAAACTCTCCGGTATGAGTGCTCAGCAGCGCAGTGGGAATGATGGAAGTCTCCACCCCGGCTGCGGAAAGGATGGGCAGCGCCACTGTGATGGAGCAGCGCCCCACGCAGGAAATATCATGTACGGCGATGGCACGCTTCTGCATGCCCTCCACCTCCTTCGTGCTTAGGTTCACGCTCCCCATCATACACTATTTGGAGGAATTTGCAAGACCGCAGTATTTGTCGAACAGAGTGCTTTATGTTATACTGTAGAAAACAGTTCGGGAAGGTGAGAAATGCATGGGCAGCAATCAGGAGCCCCACAGCCACGGCGGGCATCGTCAGCGGCTGCGGGAACGCTTTCGGGTCAACGGCCTTGATGGTTTTGCACCGCATGAGGTGCTGGAGCTGATCCTCGGCTTCGCCATTCCCCGGCAGGATGTAAACCCGCTTGCGCACAGGCTCATCGAGCATTTCGGCACACTGCACAATGTGATGGAAGCCAGCGTGGAGGAATTGACCCGTGTGGACGGCATTGGCGAGTATTCGGCGGTACTGCTGGCGCTGTTTGTGCAGGTGGGCAGGAAGATCGCCGACAGCCATGCGCAGCCCAGACAGTTCCTGCGCAACCGCGATGATGTGAAGAACTGCTGCATACAGCTGCTCAAGGGGTGTAGGGTAGAGCATTTTTACGCAATCTACCTCAACGGGCAGATGGAGGTGCTGGCAAAGGTGCTCATTGCACAGGGCTCCATCAGCGAGGTACATTCCTACCCCCGCATTGTGGCAGATCACGCGCTGCGCTATAACGCCCATGCGGTGGTGGTGTGCCACAACCATCCCGGCGGGTCGCTGGTGCCCTCTGCGGCGGATCTGGGCTCTACCATCCGTATGCAGGCGGTGCTGGAGGAACTGGAGGTGCGCTTCATCGACCATATTCTGGTGGCGGGAGAGCAAGCAGTAAGTGTGATGCTCGAAAACCCGATGCCCAGCCTCAACGATGATGTGATCGCCCGCAACCGGGCTGCCAACTCCGCCGGTGAGGTCACACTGGGATACCTGCTGCGCAGTGCCGGAGCGGGAATGGGAGAAGAATGCAATGAAGAATAAGGAACACAGCAAAAGAAAGGGTCTCAGAATCATGCTCTGGTTGGTCGCGATCGCTCTGGTGGCCTATACGGCGCTGGTGGTGTGGGTGTATGTGCAGGAGATCAGTGTGGCTGCGCCTGCAGGGTACGACAGCATCATCGTGCTGGGGGCACAGGTGAAGCCCGATGGTGAGCCCTCCGTGCAGCTGCGCTGGCGGCTGGACAGGGCCCGTGAGGTCTACGACGAAGCGCCTTGCCACATCGTGGTCACAGGCGGGCAGGGCAAGAACGAACCTGCCCCCGAAGGGGATGTGATGCGGCAGCTGCTCATCGACGAGGGCGTGCCCGCCGAGCATGTGCACAGCGACCCTGTCAGCGTCAATACCCAGCAGAATCTGGAGAATGCGTTGGATATCCTTCGGGAGTTGGGTTGTGAAAAGCCTGTGGTTGTCACCAGTGACTATCATCTGCCCCGGGCCATGCAGATGATGCGGGATATGGGGCTGGAGCCTCAGGGCGCAGGCAGCCTGTGCAAACCCGGCGTGCATTTCTGGCTCAAAAATCACTTGCGAGAAGCATTGGCATGGGGGAAATACTGGTGTGTGAAGTATCTGGGACTGCCGCTGTAACCGAAGCCCTCTGGGCGGAGCGGCTCAAAACCGAAATGGAAAGGCTGCAGATCGCTTTTGATCCGGCAGCGCCCGCACGGCTGGCAAGGTACCACAGCCTTTTGGCAGAATGGAACCGGCACATGAACCTGACCGGCGATACCGACTTTGACAGCGCCATCGACCGGCTGTATCTGGATTCACTGGCGCCTTTGGCGCTGGAGGGGGCTTTCCCGGAGGGGGCATCCCTCATCGATGTAGGTACCGGCGCAGGCTTTCCCGGGCTGCCGCTGGCCATTGCCCGCCCGGATCTTTCTGTCATGCTGCTGGATTCGCTGGGCAAGCGGCTCAAGTTCCTCTCCGCTGTGGTGGAGGAGCTGGGCTTGACCAATGTACGGCTCTGCCATGCCCGCGCCGAGGATGCGGGGCGTGCCCCGGAGCACCGGGAGCAGTACGACAGGGCTGTGGCTCGTGCGGTGGCACCCCTGCCGGTGCTGTGCGAGCTGCTTTTGCCCATGGTAAAGCCCGGCGGTCAGATGCTCTGCTACAAGGGCCCCGCTGCCGAGGAGGAATGGCAGGCCGGACAGAAGGCGGCAAAGCTGGTGGGCGGCGGCGAACTGTTCCGCCAGCCGGTGGTGCTGCCCACCCAGCCGGAATGGCAGCACTGTGCAGTGCGCTGCCCCAAGGAGCAGAAAACCGGCAAGCCCTACCCCCGCAAGGCAGGCACGCCTGCCAAGGAGCCGCTGGGCGGTTATGTGAAGCCCAAAGGCTGAAAAAAAGAATCGTCCGACGCCTTTCCCCGGCTTTCGCCAAGGGGGGAGGCATGCCGTCGGCAGGGATCGACAATTGCATACAAAAACACCGCTCAGGCGCGCTCTTTTCAGGGGTGCGCCTGTCGTTTTCCGTCGAGCGAATACTGCACCTCTACAGCAGGAATAACCATGCCGCAAAAGGAACAAAGAACACAAGAACACGCCTTCCGGGCTGCGTTGGTCACGGGGGAGGGTCGGCGCAGCCCGGAGACGTGTTCAATAGCGATTGGGGAGGCGATGGCAGTGCAGGTGCAGACCGATCAGGTGCGCTGGGTACCCATCGAAGAGATCATAGAGGACGGGGGAGCGGAGGAAAGTGCAGACGGGGCTGTGCTGCTGGCTTTGCGCAGCGATGGACGGTACCAGCTGCTTTCCGGCACAGATAAGCTGGCCCGTTACCGGGCGGCGGGGCTCAGCTGCGTGGATGCCGTCATTTGCCCAGGCGACCGGCTGGATGAGCGCATTTCCCGCCTGTTGGACAAGCAGGCCCGGGGCAGGCTGCATTTTCTGGAGGAGGCGGAGGCTTACCGGTCGCTGATGACCGGCGACGGCCTCAGGGCTGAGGAGCTGGCAAGCCGCACCGGACGCTCCGCAGCCACGATCCGGCGCAAGGTTCGCCTGCTTTCGCTGGGCGAGAAAGTGCTCTCGCTGGTGCGGGAGGGCGGCGTGAGCGAGCGCACGGCGGAGGTGCTGCTGCGCATCCCCGGCCAGCAGGGACGGTTGCGCATACTGGAAAAGATCGTGGCAGAAGGGCTGGATCACAAGGCTGCGGGGCAGCTGGTGGAGAGCGTTCTGCGCCGTATGCCCGTGCCTGTGCAGACCGGGCGCAGGCTGCAGCCCATCGTGCGGGACTACCGCCTGTACCTCAATGCCATACGCAGCATCGTGGAACAGATGCAGGATGCGGGTGTGGAGACCGGCATGCAGGTAACGGTGGGGCGGAGAGTGGCGGATGTACGCATCACCATGCCCCTGTTCACCGGCAAACGATGAGCCTCTTTCCACCATAGCCGGGTTGTGCTATACTGGATGCAGCGCTTCGGGAGGGGAGGGGAACGCAGGTGAAACGGCTGCTTGCATTGGTGCTGTGTGCACTGCTTCTGCCCGCTGCCGCCTGCGCCAATGTGAATATCTACAGCTTCCCGCCCGGGGAGCCTCCGGCACGGTTTCTGGAAATGTCCTTTGCGGTGCCTGCGCAGGAGAGTACGGTCACGCTTACGTTTGCAGGCGACTGTACCCTCGGCTGCGAGCCGGAGCTGCGCAGCCGCCCGGGCAGCTTTGCCGCTGCCGTCCGGCGGGAGGGCTACGATTATCCGTTTTCCGGGTTGCTGCCCCTGTTTGCCGCCGATGATGCCACGCTGGTCAATTTGGAGGGCGTTTTTTCCTCAAGCACCGCAGGCCGTGCGCAGAAGGAGTTCACCTTCATCGGCGAGGCGGACTATGCGCAGATCCTGACGGCTGGTAGCGTGGAATGTGTTACGCTGGTCAACAACCACAGCATGGATTTCGGTACACGCGGCTATCAGGATACCCTTGCCGCCCTTGCGGACAACGGCATCGACCCCGTGACCCGCGACCATGTGCTGGTGGTGGAGAAAGACGGCTACCGCATCGGCATCACCGCCTCCGGCTTCGGCTTCGACGGACAGGAGGAGCAGCGGCTGGCAGCACAGATGCAGGCGCTGCGGGAATACGGCTGCCTTGCCATCGTTCATGTGATGCATATGGGCACCGAGTATGCGCCCCGCCACAGCAGCCACCAGCAGAGCGCTGCGAAGGCAGTCACGGCCTTGGGAGCCGATCTGGTGGTGGGGCATCACCCGCATATCGCGCAGGATGCCGCCCTGCTGGGAGATACGCCGGTGTTTTACAGCCTTGGCAACTGCTGCTTCGGCGGCAATATGAACCCCTCCGTGCGGGAGGGGCTGGTGCTGAGCGCGGCCTTCCGTTTTTCCGGCGGCGGCCTTGCCGGTTTGGAGTGGACGCTGTACCCCATCCTGACCACCGGGGGAGAGGTGGGCAACGATTATCATCCAACGATCGTAACAGGCGAGGCGGGCCGCAGGCTGGCAGAAAAGCTGGCGGGCAGCACCGGCTTGCCTGTGGGGAGCTATACAGAAGAGACCGGGGCATGGCAGCCCATTCTGCCCACCCCCTGAAAGGAAGCGAACAAACGATGGAACAGCTGGAAATGAATGCCTTGGAGGCTATGCGGAAAAATGGCTTTGAGGTGGTATGCCTCAAGGATGCGCAGGCGGTGAAGGACTATCTGCTGGAGCAGATCGGCGCAGAGTGCTCCGTGGGCTGCGGCGGCTCCATGAGCGTGCAGGAGACCGGTGTGCTGGATGCCCTTGCAGAGAAGGGCTGCCGGGTGTACTGCCACACCAATGTGCCACCGGAGGAGCGCCCTCAGACCATGCGCAACGCCCGCGGTGCCGATGTGTACCTTACCTCCTGCAATGCCGTTACCAAGACCGGCAAGCTGGTGCTGGTGGATGGCACCGGCAACCGGGTGGGCGCTGTATGCGACGGCCCCGCAAGGCTCTACTTTGTGGTGGGCAGGCAGAAGCTGGTGGATGGCGGCCTCAACACCGCTGTGAGCCGCATCAAGAAGGTCGCCTGCCCCAAGAACGCCGCCCGCCTTGGGCTGAACACCTCCTGCGCCCGCACCGGCATGTGTGCGGCCGAGTGTCCCGAAAGCATGTGCCGCCTTACCGTGGCGGTGGACAGAACGCCCCGGGGCCGCAGCCTTACGGTGCTCTGGGTGGAGCAGCCGCTGGGCTATTAAGAAACAGAAAATAAGAAAATTTTCAAAAAACCGCGCTATGAACAAAAAAACAGTAGCGCGGTTTTTTTGTTTATGGTAAAATGTATAGTGGTCTATGCTATGGGCATGGATCAGACGACAGCATAGGTGGGTGAACCATCATGGCAGAAAGGGCTGCAAGGCTCATTGAGGCAATGCACCTCAACGAGCACGAGGCCGTACTGGTGCACGATCCCAGCAATATGTTCTACCTGTCCGGCTACACGGGCGAGGGTCTGGTGCTGGTGGCAAAGAAGGTCTGCGCCATCATTACCGATTTCCGCTACACCGAGCAGGCCGAAAAGCAGGCTCCCGCTTTTACCGTAGAGGCGACCGACAAGGATCGCCGGGAGTCCGCGGTGGTGGCAGAGCTGTGCCGTGCCCACGGTCTGGATACCATCTATTACGAGGATAACTACCTTACCGTCCGCGAGTTCGGGATCCTTCAAAAAAGCGTTCCCGGTGCCGAATGGAAGAGCCTGGCGGGCGAGCCCCAGCGGCTGCGCCAGCTGAAGGACGAAGAGGAGCTTGCCCTCATCCGCGAGGCATGCAGGATCACCGGCGATGCATTTGAGCGCATGCTTGGCAGCATCCGCGAGGGTATGACCGAGAAGGAAATCGCTCTTAAGCTGGAGTGGGATATGCTCACCCACGGCGCAGACGGTATCGCCTTCTCCACCATCGTGGCAGCGGGTGCCAACGGCTCCCTGCCTCACGCCATCCCCGGCGACTACAAGCTCCGGAAGGGCGATATGATCACCATGGACTTCGGTGCCAAATGCGGCGGCTACTGCGCCGATATGACCCGCACCGTGGCGCTGGGTCAACCCGGCGAGGAAATGAGCCGTGTGTACAGCATCGTCCACGAAGCGCAGAAGCGCGCACAGGATGCGGTCATGGCAGGCAAGTGCTGCGAGAGGATCGATGCCATTGCCCGCGACTACATCTACCAGAACGGCTACGAGGGGCGCTTCGGTCACGGCCTTGGCCACAGCCTCGGCATCGACATCCATGAGAGCCCCCGCCTCAGCCAGAACTGCAGCGACATTCTGCAGGTCAATCAGCTTGTCACCGTTGAGCCCGGCATCTACCTGCCCGGCATCGGCGGCGTACGGATAGAGAATACTGTAGTGGTCAAGGAGGGCGGCTGCGAAGCCCTCACCCTGCCCACCACGGATCTGATCATCCTCTGAGGATGCCACCATCCTCTTTGACAAACCCCTGAAGAAACAAATTGAAACGGAGGAAACAAACATGATTACTGCGGGCGATTTTCGTAAAGGCATCACCATCGAATGGGACGGCGGCGTGTGGAACATCGTCGACTTCCAGCACGTAAAGCCGGGCAAGGGCGCTGCCTTTGTACGCACCAAGCTGAAGAACATCATGACCGGCGCCGTCATCGAGCGCTCCTTCAACCCCACCGACAAGATGCCCCGTGCTATCGTTGAGACCAAGGACATGCAGTACGTCTACACCGATGGCGAGTTCTACTACTTCATGGATCTGGAAACCTACGAGCAGCTGCCCCTGAACGCCGATCAGGTGGAGGATGCCATCCCCTTCGTTAAGGAAGGCACCAACGTTACCATGCGCTTCTTCAAGGGCGCTGCCTTCAGCGTTTCCGCTCCCAACTTCGTCGAGCTGGAGATCACCGACACCGAGCCCGGCTTCAAGGGCGATACCGCCAGCAACACCTACAAGCCCGCCACCCTGGAGACCGGCTTCACCCTGCAGGTGCCCCTGTTCATCAACACCGGCGACCGTATCCGTGTGGATACCCGCACCGGCGAGTACATGGAGCGCTGCTAATTTCTTCACACAGATAAGGAGAAAACAATGGCTACGATTACCGAGCGCACCGCCTACCTGCGCGGTTTGGCAGACGGCCTCAATCTGGATAAGGAAAAGGCCGAAAACAAGCTTCTTCTGGAAATGCTCAGCGTGATGGACGAGATGGCTCAGCAGCTTGCCGAGACCAACGAGGATCTGGACGAGCTCAGCGACTACGTTGAGGACATGGACAGCGATCTGGCCGAGGTGGAAGAACTTCTCTTCGACGAAGAGGACGACTGCGATTGCGACGATTGCGACTGCGATTGTGATGATTGCGATTGCGATTGTGATGATTGTGATTGCGACTGCGAGCAGGAGCTCAGCTTCGACTGCCCCAACTGCGGCAAGACCGTTATGATCAAGGCCTCCGATATCGACTTCGACGAGAGCCCCGTGTGCAGCGCATGCGGCCAGCCCTTCTTTGTAGACGTGGAGGACGAGGACGAGGAGTAATACCTCCCTTCGCCGGCCCAAAGACCGCCGCCCCCGGGAAAGGATCGCTTTTCCCGCCGGGCGGCGGTCTTTTTTCCCTCTGCCGGGAATGCTGTTCTAATACAATGGCTTTCTTTACATTTGGCGTGATTCATATTATAATAAAAATTGGCTTTGCCGCCATCCGCACCGGAGGCGGACGCAGCCAACGGCTCCCTGCACCCCCGGAAGAAGCATCGGGCATCGCCCGCCGAGCCCGAATGAAGGAGGAGACACACCATGAGAAACACCAATCTGAAGAACTTCGTACTGCTGGCCCTGTTCGTAGCCCTTATCGTGCTGCTGGGCTTCACCCCTCTGGGGCTTATTCCGCTGGGCTTTATCAATGTGACCATCCTGTGCGTGCCGGTGATCGTGGGCACGCTGTTCATGGGCTGGAAGAGCGGCCTCATTCTTGGTCTGGCCTTCGGCCTCACCAGCTTTATCTCCGCCCTCATCAAGCCCTCCGCGCTGGTGGCTACCCTGATGGCTGCCTCCCCCCTCTGCGTGGCGGTGATGAGCATCCTGCCCCGCCTGTGCGTGCCGCTGAGCGCATGGGGCATGTACAACATGCTCCGCAAGGATAACGAGAACCTTGCCGTCAGCGTGGCTGCAGTGGCCGGCAGCCTTACCAACACTGTTCTCTATCTGGGCCTGATGCTGCTGTTCTATGTGATCAACGGCATCGATGCCGCCCCCGTGCTGGGTCTCATCGGCGGCACCGCACTCATCGCCGGCAGCTGCGAAGCCATTGCTGCCGCCATTCTGTGCACCCCCATTCTGGCTGCACTGCGCCGCGTAAGAAAACACTAACGGGAGGAATGATCCCCGATGATCCTGACCATGGATGTGGGTAACACCAACATCAAGGTGGCTCTCTTTGACGGCCCCGAGATGAAAAAATACTGGCGTATGTCCACCAGCAAGAGCTATACCTCCGACGAGATCGGCTTCCTGCTCACCGGTCTGTTTGCCCACGAGGGCTACAGCCCCGCTGATGTAGAGGGCATCGTTATGTCCAGCGTTGTACCCACCATCAACTACACGTTGGAGCATATGTGCAAGAACTATTTCGGCAAAACGCCCATGATGGTGGCTCCCGGCATCAAGACCGGCATCAACCTGAAGTATGAGAACCCCAGAGAGCTGGGCAGCGACCGTATCGCCAATGCGGTGGCGGCGCAGGCCGAGTACGGCGGCCCCTGCATCTTTATCGACTTCGGTACCGCCACCACCTTCGGTGCCATCGATGAGAACGGCTCCTTTCTGGGCGGCTGCATCTGTCCCGGCCTTAAGCTGACCAGCGAAGCACTGGTCAGCGGCACCGCCAAGCTGCCCCGGTTCGAGCTGGTAAAGCCGGAAAGCGTTATCGGGCGCACTACGCTTACCAACCTGCAGGCCGGTGTCATCTATGGCTACATCGGTCAGGTAAGCTATCTGGTCAAGCGCTTCCGCAAGGAACTGAATGCGCCCAATGCGCTGGTGGTGGCCACCGGCGGCATGGCGCTCATGGTGGCCGAGGAGACGGGCATCATCGATAAACTGGATGGTATTCTCACTTTGAAAGGCTTGCGGCTCCTGTACGAGCGCAACCGGTAAGGAGGCACAGGCATGAGTGATGTGATCAAAATCGGCTTTTTTGGCTGCGGCAATGTGGGCAGCGGCGTATACCGCCTGCTCAACGGCTTTTCCAAGGAGATCGCCCACCGCACGGGGATGCGCTTTGAGGTAAAGCGCATGCTGGTGCGCGATGTAAACAAGCAGCGCGATGTGGAGATTCCCCGGGAGCTGCTCACCAGCAATGTGAACGATATTCTGGAGGATGAAGAGATCTCCATCGTGCTGGAGTTTCTGGGCGGCGAGCAGCCCGCTTTCGGCTATCTGCTCTCTGCACTCCAGCATGGCAAGACGGTTGTCACCGCCAACAAGGTAGCCTTCGCCCTGCACTGGCACGAATTGCAGAAGGCCGCCAAGGAAAGCGGCGCAGGTCTCTATTACGAGGCTGCCGTGTGCGGTGCCATCCCCATCATCCACACCATTGAGGACAGTTTGCAGGCCAACCGGATCGACCGGCTGTATGGCATTGTAAACGGCACCACCAACTACATCCTCACCCGCATGAGCAAAGAGGGCGAGGAGTACGCCGCCGTTCTGAAGGATGCCCAGCGTCTCGGCCTTGCCGAGCCCGACCCCGCCTCCGATGTGGAGGGTCTGGATGCGGCCTACAAGCTGAGCATTCTGGCAAGCCTTGCCTTCCATGGCCGTGTGCCCTTCGAGAGTGTGTATGTGGAGGGCATCACCGGCGTGCAGGCGGAGGATATCCGCTGCGGTCAGGAGCTGGGCTATACCCTCAAGCTGCTGGCCATCGCCAAGCGGGAGGGGCTCAAAGTGGAGACCCGTGTGCATCCCACCTTCATCCGCAACGATCACCCCATGGCGAATATCAACGGCGCTTTCAACGCTGTGTACCTGAACGGTCACGCCTGCGGCGAGATGATGTTCATGGGCCGCGGTGCAGGCGACCTACCCACTGCCAGCGCCATCGTCAGCGACCTGATCCGTGCTGCTTCCGCCCCCAAGCATTGCTATCCCACCTTCGAAAACGAGTTGTACCCCACCGTTTCGCTGGAGAACAACACCGACTGGCGCTGCTCCTTCTACGTACGTATGCGTGCGCAGGATCGTCCCGGCGTGCTCAGCAGCGTTGCCAAGACCTTTGCCGACCATGGTGTGAGCATTGCCGCCATGCAGCAGAAGGGCGAGGTGAAGGATGGCCGGGTCACGCTGGTGTTCATCACCCATGCAGCCTATGAAAAGGAAATGCAAGCCGCCGTTAAGGAGATCACGCCCGATGTGGCTACGGTGGAAAGCCTGCTGCGCGTGGAGGAAGGCTGAGGCAGGGGCTGCGGCCCGTTGACTGCTGAACTGAAACCATACAGTGCAATGCGTTCCCCAAGCCGCCTACAGCGGGGGCGGGAACGACCTGAGAGCGAGGCTGAAAGGCCTCGCTCCTTTTACGATCACCATCTGCGAAAGAGAGAAAAGTCATGCTTTACCTGCTCCTTGCGCTGGTCAGCAGCGCCTGCATCACGCTGTTGATGCGCCTGAGCGAGTTCCACCGCAAGAACCCCACAGGCATGCTCGCCATGAACTACCTGATGTGCAGCGCCCTTTCACTGCTGCTGAGCGGCAGCATGGTGCTGTTTCCCAAGGGGCAGGGGATGCCCGTGACGCTGCTGCTGGGCGGCATCGGCGGCGTTCTGTTTCTGGGCAGCTTCGTGCTGCTGCAATGGAATGTGGCCCGCAACGGGGTAGCCCTGCCCGCCACTTTTATGAAGCTGGGCGTGCTGGTGCCCAC
>JAZQHO010000173.1:0-13276 GCA_045540635.1 Candidatus Limiplasma sp. | reverse complement strand
CGCCGACCTGCTCCGCGTCGACCGCGAGCGCGGCGGCGACCGGAAGACCCACTGCGACGGCATGGTGTACGAATGCCTGACCCTGGCGGAGGAGATCCTCCGGAAGCAGGGCAAGATCTGAAGAAACCTATTATTTCACATAAAGGAGATATCATCATGGCACAGATCACCGATCTGAATATGACCACCGATCCCGAAACCCGGCCGTATGTCCCCTGGGACATCATCGGCAATTTCATGACCGACGCGTTCAAGGCCGTCGGCGTGCCCGAGGAGGACGCGAAGATCTGCGCGGACGTGCTGATGGAGAGCGACCGCCGCGGCATCGAGAGCCACGGCTGTAACCGCTTCAAGCCCAAGTCGGATCGTAGCCATGTCGTTCTGTGAGCCAAGGAGTTGGGGAAACATGTTGCCTCCCTAAGCCCGCTTGGCCTCCGACTTCCTACGCCGACGCCGACACCTACGCCTACGCCGACACCGACGCCGACGGCAACACCTACTGTTGTGCCTACAGCAACGCCCACGGTTGCGCCTACAGCAACCCCGACCGTTGCGCCCACGGCAACGCCGATCCCGGAATCTACCCCGACCCCCACGCCCTATCCATGGGCACCGCCCACGCCGGAGCCGCACCCGCCGCCGCAAACCGGCGACCCCGGCGCAGCGCTGTGGCAGTGGATGCTCCTGCTCTCCGCAGCAGCTGTGGCAGGCCTGACCGCATGGCAGCGCAAGCGCATGCAGAGAAGCTGATGGGGAACCCAACCAAACAAAGCAGGGATACCGCTGCTTGCGGTATCCCTGTCAGCTCGTCAAAAAACACGCCTACGGCAACTTTTTTGACGACTTTTCCACCGTTTGCCTAGGAGCCTACGGCTCCCCGGGCCGCAATGCACGCCGCTGGTTTCGGATTGACAATCGGAGGGCTGCGGCCCTCCGATAACTCTGGGCTTTTACGACAGTCTGATGCAGCCCCCGCCCATCAATGGGCGGGAGCTGCTTGTGTATACAGAGCAACACTTTTCTATTTGATGATCAGATTCTGATCCAAATATGCAAAGAGCATTTCCGCTTCCTGCTGCGAAGTGCAGCCGACAGTGAAGGCAAGGCAGCGCTCCTCACCAACGGGGATGTACCGGCAGCCCATACATACCTGCAACGTCTGCTCTGCACCCAGCGCAGACGGATCCACCACCAGCGTAAAAAGCACGGTGACAGCGCCCGTTTCCGCATCCAGATCGCTCCGCAGCAATTGCTTATCGGATACAATGACCCCTTCTGCCGTCAGGCTGCGCACACCGGACTCCATCAACCCCTCAGCAAAGAGCAGCGCTTCTTCCTCGGTTAAACCGGCCAGCGGAACGAGGACTGTGGAAGCGATCAGGTTGGGGTGGCTTTCGGCTGCTTCATCATAATCGGGGAACAGCCGGAAAAGGCTTTCTTCGCCCGCTTCGCTCATTTGGAACAGGTCGTTTTCTCCGACTGCGATCATAAAGTCATCAAACTCGATCGCACGGGCCCCGGTCTCGCTTAGTGCGGCAGCGGGGAGCATAAGCAGCAGAGAAAGAAGCAAAACGATCCATTTTTGCATATGCGGATACCTCCATAATCGTTTCAGGTGCACACATCCTTTGGGGAAGATACCCCTCGATCCGGCTTCTGATTGGATACAATCATACAATATCCGCATTGATTTGTCAATAATAATCATATTGTTTGTGATTATTGCTATTCCGCACAAATCAGAAACATCATCCCGGCAATCGCAATACATTTGCTCCCAAAGTGCGGAAAAACAAACAAAAGCACCCTGTCAACTCCGTCAACAGGATGCTTTTCTCTCTGCCGGGCATGCCAAACAGCACAACATTTCCACAGCGCTTTTGCGCCCGCCGGCCCATGACCGAAACACCGCTGGTCACTCCTCCGGCCAGAACAACTCATCCAGCGTTCTGTCCAGCGCCTTGCAGATGGCAATGCACAATTTGAGCGTGGGATTGTAAGAGCCGGACTCGATCAGCCCGATGGTCTGCCGTGTGATGCCCAGCTTCTCTGCCAGCTGCTCCTGACTCAGATCCTTTTCGATGCGGGCCAGCTTCATCTTCTTATTCTTCATGGGAGGCATCCTCCTCGGCGGCTTGCTCGGCATTTTGAACCAGCTGATCGGCAGACCTTTCGCCCAGCTTCAAAAACAGCACCATACCCAGATAGAACAGCACGCCCCAGCAGGCAGCCATGCCCAGCACCTTCCACAGCCCGGAGAGCTGAAAAGCACCCTCCCGGAAGCAATCCGGGCCGCCCATGACGATGCCGAAAAGCAGTGCGCCCACGGCGGTGCGCTTCATCAGCTGATGCTTGCCGGTGGTTTCTGCCTTTTTACCACCCCAGACCACAAGCCCGCTGCGCAGGCTGCGAAAGACCACATACAGGGCAGCGATGCCCCAGACCGCAATGTACGGTACATACCAGCGCCAGTTGGCACCATCCGCAAAAAACAGCACAAATTCTCCAACCACCACCAGCCAGAACAGCACCATAAACAGCTTGGCCAGCAGCTCCTCATCCATCTGGCGGAGCACCTCGTCCCCACGGCTCCACAGCCCCTTCAGGCTGCGCAGCAGCACCATGCCGCCGATGCCGATGCACAGCACGGCAAAATCCAGTACACATGCAATGAGCGGTGCGCCCAGCACCAGCTTGAATGCCAGCACCGCCGCCTGCAGCCCCAGCATGAGCCAATACCCATGCGCCGCAAAGCGGTTCTGCCCCCGGGAGATGCGTTCGTCTGCGATCTTTTCCATAACCATAGCCTCCGTTATTGCACAATGCTCAGCCGGAACATTCGACCCATCCGGCACAGCTATGATAGCACACCACATTGCAAAATGCAATATATATTTTACATACAGATAAAAATAATTTGCATTTTGCAATTCATCCACAGGAATGATTGTCCGTTACAGCAAAGCGTGTTATCATGCAAAGGCAACAAACTGCACCGCAGCCAGAGCCAAGAAGGAGACGAGAACCATGCGTATGCTCTTTGAAATAGACAAGCGGGACTATGACCCGGCTGCCCCGGTGTTCATCCGCCCATCGGTGCGGGGCATCATCATCCGGGAGGGCAAGCTGGCCATGATCCACAGCCTTCAGCTGGACTACTACAAATTCCCCGGCGGCGGTGTGGAAGGTGCGGAGGCGCACCTGACCACCCTGCACCGGGAGGTGCGGGAGGAGGCCGGGCTGCGGGTGATCCCCGGCAGCGAGCAGCCCTACGGGCAGGTGCACCGCATCCAGAAGGGGCAGTACGGCGACACCTTTGTACAGGATAACTACTACTACCTCTGCCATGCTGCAGGGGAAACCATGCCCCAGCAGCTGGATGCCTACGAAGCTGAGGAACGCTTCACACTGGAATGGGTCACTGCGGCAGAGGCCATCACCGCCAACCGGCGGGACAGAAGCTGGGATGCCCGTTTCGATCCCATATACACGGTGATGCTGGATCGGGAGGCAAGAGTGCTGGAAATGCTGCTGGAGGAAGGGCTCGTAGAGGCATAAAGAAAAGCAGTCCGGGCAGTCGGATGCGCCTCACGATAAACAAAAAAGGAACTGCTGTGGTTTGCAGCAGTTCCTTTTTTTGATCCCCTTACAGGGCAATGAAGCTTTATTCCAGATCCATGCCCTGCTCCAGCTTGCTGATCAGATCCACACGGCGGGCATGACGCTCACCCTCAAAGGAGGTCATCAACCAGACGCGGACGATGTCCTTGGCCAGCTCGGTGCCCAGCACGCGGGAGCCCAGCGCCAGCATGTTGGCGTTGTTGTGCAGGCGGCTCATCTTGGCGGTGAAGGTATCGGAGCAGATAACACAGCGGATGCCCTTTACCTTATTGGCAGCCATACCGATGCCTGCGCCCGTACCGCACAGCACGATGCCCATATCGCACTCGCCGCTGGCAACAGCCTTGGCAGCGCGCGCCGCATAGATGGGGTAATCGCAGCTTTCCCGCTTATGGGTGCCGAAATCCTTGTAGGGGATCCCCAGCTCGTCCAGCACGGAAATAACAGTGGGCTTCAGGTCGATACCAGCGTGGTCACATGCGATCGCAATCATGGAAATACGCCTCCTTGGGGCTCTTTTGTTGGTCTGACAAAAGTATAGCACAACCGACCCGGCACTACAAGAGTACAACAGATGTAAAATGTGATTCGAAAAAAATCAGAGCAGCTCGGTAAGCTTGGCAAGGAAGTTTTCCTCGCCGATGGTATTTACCTTGGCAAACATCGCCTGACTGCCGCCTGCGGTGATGGCGCTCAGCTGCACCGGCATGCCTGTGCCGGGCTGGAACAGCGTTACCGAAAGGCTGACCCGGTTGCCGCCAAACCAGCTGTAGCGTTCAAAAACGCGCACACTGCAGCGTGCATCGCCGCAGGCAAAGTCGCTGCTGTCCTCCAGCGTGGCAGAGACGCTGCCGCCAAGGATGCCCTTTTCGATGCGCGCAAGCAGGGCATCGAAGTTTTCTGTAATTGTGTGTTCAAGCTTTGCCATTTTTATACACTCCTTTTTTTCATGTGCCCTATCGGGCGTATGCTCCGCTGTGCCTCTTCCCGGCCGCTACTCACATACCACATGGGCAGTACCTGCCGCCCAGTCCCGGATGCTGCGCTCATCGCAGCGGTTCAGATTCTCCGGCAGGCTGTCCCTTGCAAAGAAGCGGTGCTCCACCGCCTCCTCCGTATCCTGCATGGGGGTACCCACATAATCGTTGCAAACAAAGCACACCAGCGTGCAGTAGCACACATCGCCGTTGGGATAGTAGATGAACCGATCCTCGCCGCTGTACACGCCCAGAAGGCGCATCTCACCGGCGACCACGCCGGCTTCCTCCCATGCCTCCCGGCGGGCGGCGTTTTCGGCGGTCTCCCCCATCTCCATGGCTCCGCCCGGCGGAGCCCAGCAGCCGTTATCCCGGCGTTTCTGGAGCAGCAGCTCGCCTTTTTCGTTTACCAGCAACACCGAGCAGCCGGTAATATTCAGCGGGGCATGCCCCACACGGCTGCGCAGCTTGGGGATATAGGCGGTGCGGTATTCCCCGATCAGCTTGCGCCCCGCAGCCTCCCGGCGGCACAGCATAAGCTGCTCCCGCAGGTAGCCGAGAGCCTCAGCACGGTCGGTGGGCTCGCCATGCCCCTCCAGATGATGGGTATGGTCGATCCCTTCCACGAAAGCGACCCATGCCGCAAGGCTATCTTCCTGAAACATGCCGCCGTGGCGGTAGTGGTCGGTGCAATCGCCATCGCCCACCAGAAGCGTCTTTTCCTCGGGGATGTATACGGAGAGCTGATCCGTGCTGTGGGGCGATGGAACCGGCAGCAGCTGCGCTGTGATGCCGCCCAGTGCCAGCGTGCAGGGTTCTGTGACAACGGTCTTTGGCAGCGCCACCTGTACCCGGCCCGGCTCCGCAGCGTATTCCCGCATGATGCACATATTGCAAAAGGCGATATCCTCGCCCTCCAGCTCCCTGCGGTGCATGGCAGGGCGATCCCACTGCCAGCGCTGCACCTTTGTAAGCTGTGCAGCGGTGGCTGCCGTGGCGATGGTCTCGCCCTCCACGGCGCACAGCCCGAAGGTGTGATCCCAGTGCCAGTGGGTGATGACCGTTACCTGCGGCAGCGGCAGCCCCTCTGCCCGGAGGGCGGCATAGAACATTTCCACATGGGCGGGGGAAGCACCTGCATCCACTGCAAGGCTTCGCTCATCGCCCCGGATATAGAACAGATTCGGCCGGTCGGTGAAATGGTCGCCGGGCAGCATCCAGACCCGGTCGGTGATCCGCTTCAGCGGCATGGTGTGCGCCTCCTTTCGGGAAAAACGTGTATTTCCGGGTATGCAAAAAACGGAAGGGGTGAACCTTCCGTTTTGCTTTTCATGCATGAAACGCGATCGCTTACTGAGCGGCAGCCAGCTTCTTGGCCAGACGGGCCTTCTTGCGGTTGGCCGCATTCTTGTGCATGATGCCCTTGATGACGGCTTTATCGATAGCGGAGGTGGTAGCGCTGTACTGAGCGCCAGCGTTGGCAGCGTTGACAGCGACCTCCGATTCAAACTTCTTGACGGCGGTCTTCACCTTGGACTTCACGATACGGTTGCGAAGATTCTTCTTCTCGCTCACCTTCACGCGCTTCATAGCAGACTTGATATTGGGCATGCTTTCACCTCCTAAGTTATTTATCCAGTCGCAAGGTTCATTGTATCACGATGCGCAGAAAATTGCAATAGGTTTGTCCAGCTTTTTTGCATCAATGCAGAAACAGTGCTGCTGCAAAGGCTGCAACGCAGGCAGCCACTGCCACGGTAAGCAGCCCCTTGCCCATCCAGCCCAGCACCAAGGCCACCGCCACACCTGCAATGGCTCCCGGCAGGCTGCCGGTGGAGGAGAACACCGCAGGGATGGTCATAGCCCCCAGCACCGCATAGGGCACATAATAGAGAAAGCCCCGCACAAAGCGGCTCTTTACCCTGCCGCGGATCGCCGCCAGCGGCAGCATGCGGATGAGGTAGGTAACGCCCGCCATCACCAGCACATATTTGAAGAATACATCCCAGGCCATTAGCTTTCCGCCTCCTTTTCTTCCCCGTTTTCAAGGGGCGGGGGCAGCAGCCATGCGCCCAGCGCAGAGGCCGCCACCGCACAGATGATGATGCGGAAGCCGTCCGAAATAAAGCCGAGAGCAGGCAGAAAAGTGATCAGGCAGCTCATGGCCACTGCCATGAGCACCACCACACGCACCTCCCGCATGGCGCGTGCGGGAGGCAGCACGATGGCGATAAACATACCATAGATGGCGATGCCCAGCGCATTGGTCACAGACTCCGGCAGCAGGCCGCCGGCCAGCGCACCCAGCGCCGTGCCCAGCACCCAGCCCGCCACCGGGCCGTTGGTCAGGCCATAGAGATAGGCCCTGCCCACCTTGCCCTGCTGACTGGAGGCCACGGCAAACACCTCATCGGTATTGGCAAAGGAGAGAAGCAGCCTGTGCGGGGTGGTCATGGTCTCATCCAGCTTCTGGCTGAGGCTGATGCTCATAAGCGCATAGCGCAGGTTGATGGTCAGCTGGGTAAGCGCCATCTCCGGCAGTCCCGCGCCGACGGTCATCAGCTGCAAGCCTGCCAACTGCCCTGCGCTGGTCACATTGAGCAGGGAGATGAGCACCGCCTGCAGGGGCGTGAGTCCCAGCGAGGTTGCCTGTATGCCAAAAGCAAAGGAGACTGACAGATACCCCAGCGCAATGGGGATACCATCTCTAAAACCCTTCCAGTACCGCATAAAAACGACTTCCCATCCGTGTTTATCAGTGTCTGCGGAAGAAACGCAGCAGCGTGGGGATGCCGAACAGCAGGGCAAGCCAGCCCAGAGGCTTTTTCTTGCCGGAGTTGCGGTACACACGCTTGGCCTTGGTGGCCGGGTGGCTCTGGCTGAAGATGATCAGGATCAGGATGATCAGAATGATACAGCCGCCCACGCCGATGCCATTGGACTCGTCATCGCTCTGGTAATGAGTATAGTGAGCGCTGTTATCCACCACGCCCTGCACGGTCTCGGACCAGAAATCGGGCATATAGGAGCCGCTGCTGTTCTCGCTCTCCATCCCGGAGGTGATCTGGCTCCACAGGCTGCCGATGCCGGTCTGCTGCTGGCTGCTCTGGGCAGTGCCCGCAGAAATGGCGGCAGGCAGCTTGACACCCTCATCAAAGCGCTTGTTGAGGAGATCGTTGAAGGCGGTCAGATACTTGCCCATGGCGGCATCGTACTCCTGCCGGGCAATGTGGGCAGCAAACTCGGAGGAGGTGTACATCAGGTTATCCAGATTCTGCTTGCCCAGCTTCTTCTCCGCTTCCTTGCCCAGAGCGGTGGCAAAACTGTCCTCACCGGCGGCGCAGAGCAGCAGGATGCTCTCATCCTTCAGCTGCTCGCTTTCAAACAGCCGGTTGGCATAGGTCTGGGCATCCAGACCATCGAGGAAGTGCACGAAAACCACGTAGAGATCCATGTCGGTCTCATCGTCCACGGTATCGGCGTATTCGGTAATGGCGGTGCTCATGGTGCCGGAGAGCACATCGGCTTCATCGGTCAGGGCACCGCGCAGGGCGGGCATGCGGGCATCAGCCAGCGCAGACACGCCGGTGACGGTAAGCATCATTACAAGGAAAAGACAGATCCACTTCTTCATGTTTACTCCTTTTGCACGCATCAGGGCCGTGCACCTCACTGGTACAGCTCGCAGGGCTTAACGCCCAGCAGGCTTGCGATCCAACCGGAAACGGGGGCGCTCAGCTGGCTGTTGAAATCCTGCGCAGCCTGATTGTACAGGCTCACCTTATCGGTGGCGGACAGATTTTTCAGATCGCCCTCCAGCATGAGCATGTACTTCTGGTCACGCTGGCTCTGCTGATAGCTGTCGGTGCCCTCCAGCTTGGTCTTTACCGCCAGCACAGCGGCATCCAGCCGGTCGTTCTCCTGCTTCTTGGCGCGGAGGGACTGGGTATCGTCTGTCAGAACGGAGGCGATACGGCTCAGCTCGCTTACATCGGCATCATCGGTCAGGTGGCGGCGTGCCACAACACAGAGGTTGTGCCCGTCTGCGCCCCGGTAGCTGAGCACATCCATCAGGCCGTTCTCGCCGCCCAGCAGTTCCGTCACCTGCGCACGGTCGGCATTAAAGCCCCGGACCGTGCCAAAGCCCAGACCGAAAAGCACCAGTGCCAGAGAGATGAGGATACATACACCGATGGGTAAACTTCTTTTCATGGTGGTTCCTTTCCTTTGCAAAACGAATGATTCTTGTTTTCATCGCCCCGGCACGCTGTGTGCCGGGGCGATGGTAAAAGCAGATCGGGGAGCCGATCAGGTATGCACTTCCAGCAGCTTCTTCTTGAGATTGACCTCCATGGTGGCCAGCTCCTGCTCGGCGGTAAGGCGCTTGGCGCGGCCTTCCTCCTGAATGCGCATAACCTCGTTGATGGTATCCATCAGGCTCTGGTTGGTGCGCTTGAGGGTCTCCAGATCGATGATGCCGCGCTCGGCCTCGCGGGCGGTCTCGATGGTGCCCACCTTGAGCGCCTCGGCATTCTTCTGCAGCAGCTCGTTGGTCATATCGGTAACGGCGGTCTGAGCCTTGAGGGCTTCCTGGCTGCGGTGCATGCCCAGAGCGATGAGGATCTGGCTCTTCCACAGGGGCAGGGTGTTGCTGAGGGTGGACTGGATGCGCTCCACCAGCAGGCTGTCGTTGTTCTGCAGAAGGCGGATCTGGGGAGCCATCTGCAGCGCCACCTGACGGGTCAGCTTCAGGTCGTGGAGCTTCTTTTCAAAGCGGTCGCAGTTGGCAGCCAGATCGTTGGCGCGCTGGGCATCCATGGCATCGCCGCTCTTCTCGGCGGTGGCCTTGAGGGCGGTCAGGTCGCCGGTGCGGACCTCCTGCAGCTTCTGCTCGCCGGCGATGATATACATGGTCAGTTCCTTGAAGTACTGGGTGTTCATATCGTAGAGGTGGTTGAACATGCTCACGTCCTTGAGGAGCTGCACCTGATGCTTCTCCAGCTGGGTGGCGATCACGTCCACATTGGCATCCACCTTCTGGTACTTGGTCTGCATATCGGAAATGGCCTTCTTGGCATTCCAGAACAGGCCGCCCAGACCCTTGGGCTTCTCGGCAGCGGCGCCGAAGCCCTTGATCTCGTTGACCAGACCCACCAGCATGTTGCCGACCTCGCCGGTATCGTTGGTGCGGACGGTAGCCAGAGCGCTCTCGCTGAAATCGGCGATCTTCTTCTGGGCATCGGCACCGTAGAGGAGCACATGGTCGGTGTTGTTGACATCGATCTTCTTGACGAACTCCTGAATGTTGCGCTTATCCTCTTCGGTAAGCATGGCGTTATCCATTTCCTTGACAGCCTTGACGGCGGCTGCGGCAGCCTGTGCGGCGGCAGCGGCTTCGGCCTCGGCGCGGGGAGCGGCGTTCATGGCATTTTCGATGGCTGCGCTGGCCTCATCCAGCACCTGCTGGCTGCCGGGGGCAGAAGTGGGCTGCAGCGTAAGCACGGGAGCGGTTGCAAACGCCTGCTGGGTTTCGGGAGTAGCGTTGGTCTGGTTGTTTTCCGTCATGGTCTGGTTCCTCCTCGTGCAATGACTGAATGTGGTATGTTACTGCTGCTTGGGGGCATGCTGCACGGCCTGATCGCCGTAGGTGGGATACATGCCGCCCGAAAGCGTGGGAGCCTGCGGGAAATGCTGCTGTGCCTGCTCCTTGGCCCAATCCACCTGCTGCTGGGTCGCGCTGGGCCGGAGCACCGGCGCAGCCACAGGCTGCTGGGGCGGAATGGTCTGTACGGCGGGCTGCTGCTGCGGGACGGTCTGCCGGACGGGGGTCGGCTGCACGGCGGGCTGCCGCTGGGCGGTGGGCACACGGGCGGTGCCATGAGCCTGCTGCATCTGGCGGCGCATATCGTCCAGCTGGCTGTCCAGCTGAGCGGCCTGTCTGGCCTGACGGGCCGCCTTGCGCAGATCGCCCTCGGTGAGACCATCGCGCTTGAGCATCTGCTCCAGCACGTCGATATCGGTGGTGATATCCAGCATATCGTCCTTGTAGAGCTGCTCCAGCATGTGGCGGCAGCCATCGTTGACCACGCCCAGCGCATCATCGATGCGCTGACGGGCTTCGCGGTTGGCCTGATTGCTCAGATCCCGCTCGCCCAAAAGACGGTAGTTCTTGACCATCTTGAGGGTGGTGGGCAGGTAGTACTCCATAAACTTGCGGATCTGCGGAGCCTTGGCGGGCTGCTGGTACACGGCGCGGAAGATCTCTGCGCAGTAGTTTTCCAGCTCATCCAGCTTGGCGGAGAGGGATTCTTCCGGGATCAGGTCGTTTTCCTTGCGGATCTCCTTGATCATCTCTCTGCCGCGGGTGAGCAGCTCATCCACCTCGGGGTTGCCGGTATCCACCTGCACTTTCTTCAGGCTTTCGGGCTCCTTGTTGTGGGTGGTCAGATCCAGACCCTGCGCCATCACGCGCACGATGGATCCGCCAAAAAAGCTGAGGACCGCAGCCAGCAGGTACCCGCCCAGCGTATGGGGACTGAAAATGGACGAGAACAGGGCGAACACTGCGCCGAACGCAATAATGCCTGCGCCCAGACCGCTCTTCTGCTTCTTCTGCTTTTTTTGCTTGCTCATTTTGGCTATCTTGCTCCTTCTGCTCAACATCGCACAGCTGCGGGGTACGCCCCTGCTGCATCTGGCATTGCGCCACCATAAAGTATACCACAATTTGCATTGTGTGAAAAGGTCTTGCAGCGGTTGCGGGATCCTTCGCCCCTGCTGCGGATACTATGATAGCATACCCCCGCCGGAAAAGCAGGGGAATTGGTTTGAAACCAGCTATAGAGATGCTGAAAAATACATTAGAATTTGGTGAACACCCCTGCCGGATGCGCTTGGGGGAGGGCGCACAGGCACCCTCCCCCAAGGAATGTTTACGGTTTATTTACCTTCTGCGGCGATCATGTTGATGAGGCCGCCGAAGAGGATCATCTTGCGCTGGCGTTCGGTGAGCTCCAGCTTCATGGTGGCAGTGAAGCCCTTGGTCTTGTTCTCCACCGGGATCTCGGTGGCGCCGCTCTCCACCAGCTTGCGGATGCCGGGAAGGGCAATGGTATCCTGCTGGTCGAAGCGGTCGTAATCGGCTTCGTTGACGAACACCAGCGGCAGGATGCCGTTGTTGATCAGGTTGGCCTGATGGATGCGGGCAAAGCCCTTGGCCAGCACGCCGCGGATCTTCAGGTACAGGGGCACCAGCGCCGCATGCTCACGGCTGGAGCCCTGACCGTAGTTCTGACCCGCCAGCAGGAAGCCGCCGCCTGCCGCCTTGGCGCGGGCCGGGAAGGTGGCATCCACCGGGGCAAGGCAGTGCTCGCTCAGCTTGGGAATGTTGCTGCGGAAGGGCAGCAGGGAGCTGTCGCTGGGCATGATGTGGTCGGTGGTGATGTTATCCTCCATCTTGAGCAGCACATCGCCGGAGAGATCATCTGCCAGCGCATCGGCCTGGGGGAAGGGCTTGATGTTGGGGCCGCGGACAACTTCCACATCGGCAGCCTCCTCGGCGGTGGCAGGCGGGATGATCAGGTTGTCGCAGTAGTCGAACAGATCGGGCATATCCACGTTCAGATCCGCATCGGTCTGACGGGGATCGGCCAGATAGCCGGTGAGGGCGGTCATGGCAGCGGTCTCGCAGCTGACCAGATAGATACCGGCAGACTTGGTGCCGCTGCGGCCGAAGAAGTTGCGGTTGTTGGTGCGCACGCTGACGGCATTGGTGCTGGGGCTCTGACCCATGCCAATGCAGAAGCCGCAAGCGGTCTCGGTGATGCGGGCACCGGCCTGGATCATATCATGGAGGGCACCATTGGCGCTGAGCATAGCCAGCACCTGACGGCTGCCGGGAGCGATGACCAGAGACACATCCGGGTGCACGGTCTTGCCCTTGAGGATGGCAGCAACGCGCATCATATCCTGATAGCTGGAGTTGGTGCAGGAGCCGATGCACACCTGATCCACCTTGATCTGACCGGCTTCCTTGATGGTCTTTACATTATCGGGCATATGGGGCAGCGCCACCATGGGCTCGAGAGCGGACAGGTCGATCTCCACAGTCTCGTCGTAGGTGGCATCCTCGTCGGCAGTGAGGGGCTGGAAATCCTCCTCGCGACCCTGCGCCTTCAGGAACTGGCGGGTCACATCATCGCTGGGGAAAACAGAGGTGGTGGCACCCAGCTCTGCACCCATGTTGGTGATGGTGGCACGCTCGGGAATGGACAGGGTGGCAACGCCGGGGCCGGTGTATTCCATCACCTTGCCCACGCCGCCCTTTACGCTCAGGCGGCGCAGCAGCTCAAGGATCACATCCTTGGCGGCAACGCCCCGCTGCAGGCTGCCGATAAGGTGCACATTCACCACACCGGGGCAGCTGAGGTAGTAAGCGCCGCCGCCCATGGCAACAGCAACATCCAGACCGCCCGCGCCGATGGCGATCATGCCCAGCGCGCCGCCGGTGGGGGTGTGGCTGTCGGGGCCAAGCAAAGTTTTGCCGGGCTTGCCGATGCGCTCCAGCTGCACCTGGTGGCAGATGCCGTTGCCGGGCTTGGAAAGGTAAATGCCGTGCTTGGCGGTCACGGTGGCGATGTACTTGTGATCATCCGCGTTTTCAAAGCCGGTCTGCAGGG
>JAZQHO010000172.1:0-3445 GCA_045540635.1 Candidatus Limiplasma sp. | reverse complement strand
CGAAACCACCGTACACGCCGCTGGTTTCGGATTGACAATCGGAGGGCTGCGGCCCTCCGATACCTCTGGGACTTCTTTGATAGTCTGCGCCATGTCCCGCAGGGCATGGCTATTTTCACGGTAGCTACGGAGGCATTTTTTCCATGAAGATCTCCCGCAATCTGAACATGACCACCGGCAATCCCACCAGCCTGCTGTTCACCTTTGCCATACCTATGCTCATCGGCAATCTGTTCCAGCAGGCCTACAGTCTGGCAGACTCCATCGTGGTGGGTCACTTCGTCGGGGCAAATGCACTGGCGGCTGTGGGCTCCACCGGCTCCACAACCTTCCTGTTTTTCTCGGTGTGCAGCGGCATCGGCTCGGGCAGCAGCGTTGTCACTTCCCAGTATTTTGGTGCGGGCGATGCACGCAAGACCAAGAGCGCCATTGCCAACTCCGCTTATCTGATGTTCGCCACTGCACTGATCATGGGTCTGGCTGCCTATATCGCTGCCCCCTCTGTGCTGCAGCTGCTGGGCACGCCGGATGAGATCCTGCCGGATGCGGTGGCCTACATCCGCATCAGCTGTCTGGGCGTGCCGCTGGTGGCGGTGTATAACTACGCTTCCTCCATGCTGCGGGCGTTGGGCGATTCCCGCACCCCGTTGTTTTTCCTCATTATCGCCAGCGTGCTCAACATTGTGTTGGACGTGGTGCTGGTGTATTTCTTCCACATGGGCGTTACGGGTGTCGCGCTGGCTACGGTCATTGCCCAGCTGGTGTCCGGTGCCAGTTGCCTTCTGTACGCTTTCCGCCACAATCCCTATTTCCTGCTGAGCAAAGAGGATTGGCAGCCTGACCGCAGGATGATGGGTCATGCCCTCAAGCTGGGTCTGCCCATGGCTATGCAGTGGAGCATGATCGCTGTTTCCACCTCTGTGCTGCAGGGCTTCGTCAACTCCTTCGGCCCGGCGGCCATGGCGGCTTATACGGCTACCTGCCGCATCGATCAGCTTTTGCAGCAGCCCTACGGCTCGGTCAACGCTGCGCTGGCCACCTACACGGGGCAGAACTATGGCGCCAAGCGCATGGATCGCGTGAAGGACGGCCTCCGGCACGGCCTTCTGATGTGCGCGGTTTTTACCCTTGTGATGATGGTCATCATCCAGCTTTTCGCCAACCAGATCATCGGTATCTTTGTGGGTGAGGCGGAAGTCATCCGCATCGGCGGTATGGCGCTGCGTATCACCAGCTGGTTCTATATTTTTCTGGCGCTTATCTACATGTGCCGCGGTGTGCTCAACGGCGTGGGCGATGCGTTGTTCTCCTTCATCAACGGTGTGGTGGAGGTGGCCTGCCGCATCTTCCTGCCCATGCTGCTGGTGCTGATCCCCACCATGGGCATGTGGGCCATCTGGTGGACCACCGGCGCCACGTGGATGATCAGCGGCCTTACCTGCCTGCTGCGCTATTTCTATTGGCGGCACAAGGCCGTCAATGCCCAGAAGCCTGATGGGGATGCAGAGCCTGTGTGAACCTTGGCGCATGGCGGAGCCTGCCGGCGCTGATGATAAAAAACACATTAGGGAGGAAATGATATGATGAAACGGCTGCTTTCTGCTTTGTTGGCTGCACTGCTGCTGGTGAGCGCCGTGCCCGCGCTTGCGCAGGAGGTATGGGTGCCTGCGGAGGCTCCGGCCATCCGGCAGAGCCTTTCCGAAGAAGAGGTGGCAGCGGAGCGCAACGCCATTCTGGCAAAGGGTGAGCTGCTTTTTAGCGGCAAGGTGAACCGGGGCTACAATGCCGGCCCCAACATCGGCTGGCTGAAGGAAGCATCCCCGGAGGATGTGCTGGCGCTGGTCTGGGCTTGCGATGACGTGAACCACGGCGGCTGGGGCGTGCTGGGGCTGAGCATCAGCGGCAAGCAGATGGAGATCGTGGCGGTCTCCGACCACCCGGAGCGCGAGCGGCTGAATGTGTACACCATCGCTGAGCTGATGGCCTTTGCCGGGGTGGAAAGCCCGGCGGATTTCAAGGGCTTTGTGCTGGGCGCATGGAACGGCGGTCGTGTTGCCGGGCTGTATCTGCTCAAGGGCGAGGCGGCTGCGGAGCTGACCGCCCATGCCGCAAAGGTGAAGGCGGCGGAGGAGGTCATCCACACCTACAAGGGTGAACTGTCCAACGAGAACGCCATCCCCGAAGCCAAGACGCTCTATGAGTATCTGAAAACCGCATGGCGCACCGGCTGCCTGACCGGGCAGATGGAATCCACGTGGATGGGCTCGCCCGATTATGAGATGCTTTATTTGCAGAACCACACCGGCAAGCTGCCTGCCATCCGGGGTCTGGACTTTATGCACAATGATTTCAGTGGCGTTGCAAAGCGTGCTGCCCAGTGGTGGGAGAAGGGCGGCATTCCGCATATCTGCTGGCATACCGGCAGCGATTTCGCCTCCGGCTACAACGAGAGCAAGGATCACAACCTGAACTGGGCCGAGGCGCTGACCCCCGGCACCAAGGACTATGAGAAGCTGCTCAAGGCCATGGATCGTGCCGTGCCCTACCTGCAGCAGCTGGAGGATGCGGGCGTGCCCGTGCTGTGGCGGCCCTTCCACGAGCTGGACGGCGGCTGGTTCTGGTGGTCCAAGGGCGGCAGCGATGGCTTTGTTAAGCTCTGGCAGCTCATGTACAGCCGCTATACCGACTACTGGGGGCTGGATAACCTGATCTGGCTGCTGGGCTACTCCGGCAACGGCGGCAACATGGCTGCATGGTACCCCGGCGACGATTATGTGGATCTGATCGGCGCGGACAGCTATACCGCCGGTGCCAACGGCAACCTGTACCAAGAGGTGGCAGCCCTTGCCCCCGAAGGCATGCCCATCGTGTTCCACGAGTGCGGCACCATTCCCACCGAAGCCCAGATGACCGAAGCGGATGCCCCGTGGCTTATGTTTATGACGTGGCATACCGACTGGCTGACCGATGCCAACAACAACACCGTGGAAAGCCTGAAGGAGATCTACAACAGCGAGTACTTCATCACGCTGGATGAGCTGCCCGCGTTCAAGTAAAGGGCGGAGCATGCCCCGGCGACAGGCTCCCCGGGAAACGGTTTATCACAGGATCGAGACAAACAAGCATCCGGTATTGGCGGATGGTCGTAAAACAGTTCATTACGGCACTCGAAATAATGTCGAGTGCCGTTTCATTTTTGAAAGCAAAATGAACCTTTCGATTCTGGCTCCCGTCTATATAAGTGAAACCGGTTTTCATCACTCATAGACCAAAGGAGGTGAGGCTATGGATGATTTTGAAAAGCTGTTGGAAGCAGAACGAGTATCTGTGGAACGTTTTGTGAGATTTCGTTTGAACTCAAAATCGGATGCAGACGATGTTTTACAAGAGGTTTTCCTTGCCGCTTGTCAAAAGTTCCCTCAATTAAAAAACAAGGACTCTTTTA
>JAZQHO010000171.1:0-3984 GCA_045540635.1 Candidatus Limiplasma sp. | reverse complement strand
CACCTGCGGTTACTCTTTTGACGCAAAAGAGTAACCAGAAAACAGCGACACGTTCGCTTTGGTCAAATCCCTTTGATCGCCCATTTTCGTGGCGGCGGTCGCAATCAACGGCACATACGCAGCGGCTTGGGTTGCTCCGTGCCTGTCGGTCTCCGCAGTGCTCCCTTCACCCGCCCCGAAAAAGGGCAGGGGATTTGACGTCGCTCTCTACCGTCGCGTGCGGGCCGGCTGTTGGCTGCGGAAGCATCTCCTGCCTCCCGAACAGGGTTGCCGGGGGTGGATGGATCACCCCAGCCGGGTAAAACTCGCTTGTCGGGCATAACCCACCCCGCAGGTGGGGAGTGAATCGAGCAGGGGGCACGGCACAGCCTCCCCTGTGTAAGGGGAGGTGGCGCGAAGCGCCGGAGGGGTTGTTTGCCTTGTCCAAAGCCAGCCCGCGCCCTCCGTACTCCTCATCAATTCAAATTACTATCCGTCCGCACATCATACATCCCGTCCAGCGCACGGTAATACACCGTATCCGCCTGCATGTCCACCCCGTTGCAGCGGGCCAGCTCATCCACCGTCACCATCATGTAGCCGTTGTCCCACAGCCATTCGGTAAAGATGGGGATCGCTTTGTGCAGGTTGGGGCGGGTGTCGTGCATGAGGATGATATCCCCGTCCTGCACGTTGTTGCGGATGGAATAGAAGATCCGCTTGGGCTCCTTGCCGGTGTAATCGTAGGTATCCACCGACCACTGGATGATGGGCATGCCCGTGCCCGCCTCGATCCACGGGGGATAGGTGCCGCCGGGGGCACGGAACAGGGCGGCAGGCTCCCCGATGATATCACACAGCAGATCGGTGTGCTGCTGCACCTCGCTGCGGAGGGTGGCTTCGTCCAGCGTGTGCCCGTTGCGGTGGGTGAAGCTGTGGCAGGCGATGATGTGGTTCTGGTCATACTCCCGCTGGAGGATCTCCGGGTTCTCGCCGCACACACGGCCTACGGTAAAATACGTCACCCGGACGCCCGCCCGGCGGAAGTTGGTGAGGGCAGAAGGAGAATAGTCGTAGTTGGGGCCGTCGTCGCAGGTGAGGGCTACCATCTTCCAGTCGGTGTTGTCGGTCTGGGTGCGGGCTTCGGGGGTCATCATGGGCCACAGCTCATCATAGAAGAAACGGACGTGCATCAGCCCGGGACGCTCCGGGTATACCTGCCGGGCAGGGAAGTGCAGTGTCAGCTCCATGGCACTCAATGTATAGGAAGCTTTGCGGATGGCCTCGGGCGTGGTGAGGGCTTCAATGGCCTCCGGGTTGCGGGGATCTCCCGGGAACATGGATGCCAGCTTCTCTGCCGTGCGGTCTGCCAGCAGCTCCCATGCGGCGCTGTCCTCCGGGAAAAGATCGGTCAGCAGGATCTCCTGCCCGGTGAGCAGGTCGTATACGCCGGTCACAAAGGGCGCATCCTGCTGCACACGGTTGAAGGTGTGCCGGGCGATGACCATGGTGCTCAGCCAGCTGTCGCCGGTAAAGCTGTACACGGTCTCGATATCCAGACGGCTGTTGCGCTTGGCGTTCTTGCGGGGGCAGGGCTGCATCAGCGGGCGCAGGGCGGTGTCGAAATCATCCGTCCGCTGCCGGAGGATCCCGTTGATCTCCTCGTTGGCGGTGATCAGATACTCCTTGCTGATGTAGTAGCGGTTGTCCTCCTCCTTGCGCTCGTGGAACTCCACCTTGGCACGGAACAGGTCGGGGCGGTCGGTGCGCTTCTCGGCGGCTGCGGGCAGGGCGGATGTGAGCAGGCACACAAGGAGAAGGAGAGAAAGAAGCTTTTTCATATAATAGGATATCCTTTCGGCTGGTAATGAGGCGGCTTCTATTATAGCCCCATCCGGTCCCGGCGTAAAGAAATGTTTTGCGGCGCTTGGGGCGGAGGCGGCATGGGAAGGCTTGGTAATGGATCAAAAGTACCTGTTTTAGATACTTTTTGTCTTGCTTTGAGATGGCAAAAACAGGAGTGATATGCTAATATATTGTTTGACACCGGCTTGAGCAAAACCAAATGCAGCGGGACGGTGCGGGCCATCCGGTCTGCGCCCCCCGGCAACAGCGCTGCTCCCGGAAAATCAAGGAGGGATCTCAATGAAGCTGGATCGTAAATGGCTGCTGGTCATTGCTGTTGTGCTGAGTCTGGCAATGGTCACGACCGGCACGCTGGCCTATCTGACCGATAGCGATACCAAGGTAAACACCTTTACCGTTGGCAATGTAGACATCGAAGTGGAAGAAGAGTTCGAGCAGGATTCTCCCCTCAACCCCGGCGTGGCGGTGGAGAAGCAGGCGGGCATCACCAATACCCACGACAGCAACGAAGCCTGGGTCTGGATGACTGTTTCCGTGCCTGAAGAGCTGGATGCTCATCTGGAGCTGGGCTGGTCTGACGAAGCAGACTACACCAAGCTGGATACCCCCGTGCACGAGGGTTACGTGAGCTATCTGGTGCTGCACCCCGAAAAGCTGCAGCCCGGCGAGACCACGCCCATGTATCTGGAAGATGTGATGCTCGCTGCCAACGTAGACTACCAGAACGGCGAATACGTCGCCGTGGTGGATGGCCAGCCGGTGTCCATCGGCCAGCTGTCCGAAGTGGATATCATTGTGGATGGCTTTGCCATTCAGCCCGACGGCTTCGATAACGTGCAGGATGCTTACGATGCCTATGTGGGCCAGTGGGACGGCCTGAACGGCGGCATGTCCACCGGTACGCCTGTGGATAGCGCCGAGGAGCTGCTCGCTGCCATGGAGGAGGGCGGCGATCTGGTCTATACCGGCTCCGAGCCTGTTGTGATCGATTATCAGTTCACCCCCGGCGATGATCTGAAGGTGGATCTGTCCGGCGCAGAGCTGGTGTTTGAAGATGGCGGCACCATCGTTGTGAAGGATGGCGTGCAGGTAACGGTAACGGACAGCACCATCACCGCGGATGGCAGCAATACCATCTTTGAAGTGAAGGGCGGCAGCACCCTTACCCTGGGCAGGGGCGCTGTGCTGGAGGGCGCTGAGTCCGCTCCCAGCGGCGGCCTGATCCGCGTGGAAGATTATACCGTTGAGGACAGCAAGCTTGTGCTGGCCGGCGCTGAGATCAAGAACAACAACAACGGCGGTACCGGTGTGCTGTTCCAAGTGGGCTCCGGCTCCACGCTGGTCATCGAGGACGGCACCGAGATCTCCGGCAATGTTGTTACCGGCAAGTCCGGCAACGGCAACCCCTATGGCCTCATGACCATCTCTTCCAAGGGTGTTGTGGAAATGAACGGCGGCAAGATCTCCGGCAACACCTTTGATAACCGCTCGCTGATCGATATCGCTGGCGGTAAGTTCAACATGAACGGCGGCGAGATCTCCGGCAACGAGTTCAACGGCACGGTGTCCGGCAGCTCCCTGATCCGCATTGCCACCAGCGCTTCCAGCTTTGAAATGAGCGGCGGCGCAATCACCGGCAACACCATCGGCAGCTCCAGCAGCAGCGTGGTGAACGCTGGTTCCGGTACCGGTGTGGTCACCGGCGGCGAAATCACCGGCAACACCGCCAGCAAGACGGCCACCTATACTATTGGTTCCTTCACTGTGGGCGCAGGCGCAACGGTGGACGGTTCCTACTGATCCTGATACGTTTCCCCAAGGGGCGTAGCGTGAGCTGCGCTCCTTTTCTGTGGAGTTGAGAGCGTTTCCTCTATAAAAAACTTGCAGCTGAAACCCTAGTAAATCAAGGCTTTCAGAACTTCTCTCAAAAAAGTTTCAAAAAAGTGAAAAAAGGTGTTGACAATCCTTTTAAGGGGTGTTATTATAGACAAGCTCGCTCGAGAGCACCGAACCTTGAAAACGATACAGAGTAAAGAAACGCAAGAACGACAGTCAAGAATTTTGAGTGAAATTCGTACTCGACGGAAATAAACGATCGAGAGCGATTCAGAAATTAAACATAAGAGTTTGATTCTGGCT
>JAZQHO010000170.1:0-15502 GCA_045540635.1 Candidatus Limiplasma sp. | reverse complement strand
TGGCCTTCCGACTTATGTTGTTGGAACACGAAACAGCGGCCTACTGATGCTGTAAACGCACATCGATGGGGCGCGGAGCCGAAGCGCGCCCTGTGGGCGATGAAGCGTGGCGGAAGCGTGGTGAGCAAAGGAGACTGACATGCGGCAGCGTGTCGAATGACTATTGCGAACCTGACCGAGCGCAGCGAGACCACTGGTTCGAGTCCAGTAAGCACCACCAATAAAAGAGACCATCCGAAAGGATGGTCTCTTTTATTGGTGGTATTATGTTGTTGGCACACTGCCAAAGGCGTTATTCTCCTTCAAACCCTTGACGCAAATTGAAAATGTGGTATAATTGCAACGATCATTCATATTGTATACAAGGAACCAGCTGACTGTAGAGGCCATTGGTTCCTTTTGCTTTTTTCAAGGAATAACGGAACATGTCGGAAGATAGACATGCTTACACGACAAGGGGGATCGCTTGTGATGAAAAAGACCTTTGCGCTTTCCACAACACATATCATCATGCTCAGCTTTCTGGTGGTGATCCTTGTGGGAAGTTTGTTGCTGGCTTTGCCGATCAGCTCTGCAAGCGGCGAAGCTGTAGCCTGGCTGGATGCTCTGTTTACCGCAACAACAGCCACCTGCGTAACAGGTCTGGTAACACTCCCCACGGTGACTACATGGAGTGTTTTCGGTCAGGTTGTTATCTTGGTGCTGATCCAGGTGGGCGGTTTGGGGGTCATTACCATAATGTCTGCGCTGATGATCCTGCTGCACAAGCGCATGGGCATCACCGATCGGCTTCTGATTCAGGATGCCTTTAATCTGAACAGCCTTTCCGGAATCGTACGCTTTGTTAAGCGGGTACTGTGGGGCACCTTCCTGGTGGAAGGAATCGGCGCACTGCTATACATGATCGTATTCGTTCCGGAGTTTGGTCCAAGGGGCATCTGGATATCCGTTTTCACATCCATCTCCGCCTTTTGCAATGCAGGGATCGATATCATTGCAGAAAACAGCCTGTGCAACTATGCCACCAATCCCATCATAAACACCGTCACCAGCCTGATGATCATTCTGGGCGGCATCGGATATATTGTCTGGTGGGACGTTGCAGGGCTTGGCAAAGACCTTGCCGAAAAGAAGCGCAGAGGCTTCCGGAATCTTTCGCTGCACAGCAAAATCGTCATTGCTACAACTTTCATTTTGATCTGTGGCGGCGGACTGCTGATCTTTGTATTTGAATACAACAATCCGTTGACCATCGGAAACCTCTCTGTTTTCGATAAGATTCAGGTTTCTCTGTTCCAGTCGGTTACAACAAGAACAGCCGGTTTCGCATCCATTCCGCAACAAAACCTGACCAATGCATCCTCTTTTCTTTGCCTGCTGCTGATGTTTATTGGCGGTTCTCCCGTTGGTACAGCAGGCGGTGTCAAGACTGTAACAGTCGCCGTTCTGATAGCATCAGTCTCCGCCACCATTCAGGGTAAACACGAGGTTTCGCTGTTCAACCGCAGTATCTCCAAACAAGCCGTCAGCAAAGCCGTTGCCGTTATCGCCATGTCCTTTGCCATTATGGCTGCATCCACCCTTTTGCTTTATTCGGTTTCCAATGCCGATACCATGGATGTCCTGTTTGAAACCATCAGCGCTACCGCAACGGTAGGCCTGACACGGGATCTGACACCGCGTTTGGATGCGGCAGGCAAAGCGATCATTATCGGAACCATGTATCTGGGCAGAGTGGGGCCGATCTCTTTGGCCCTTGCCCTGAACTCCAAAAGCAAACACCAAAACATCATCAAAAACCCCACAGAAGAAATCTGTGTCGGATAAAGGAGCGTTGATTTGATTATGAAGAAAACATATGCTGTCTTTGGTTTGGGTCGCTATGGTATTGCGGTTGCCCGTGAACTTGTGCGTAACGGGGCTGAAGTGATTGCAGTTGATATCGATGAAAAGCTTGTTGATCTGGCTGCCGACGAACTGCCCATATGCAAATGTGCCGACGTTACCGATCCTGAAGTGATCCGGCAGCTTGGCATTTCCAATGTGGATGTGGTGATCATTGCTTTGGCTAACAATCTGGCTACCAGTGTGATGGCTGTAACTCTCTGCAAGGAGCTCGGAGTAGAGACTGTAATCGCTAAAGCAGCCAATGAAATGGAACAGAAGATCATCAAACGTGTGGGTGCGGATCATGTGGTTTTCCCCGAGAACGAATCCGGCATTCGTTTGGCCAAGAATCTTCTCAGCTCCGGTTTTGTGGATATGGTTTCTTTGGCTGGAAGTATATCCATGATCGAGATGGATATCAAACCGGATTGGGTAGGAAAAAACCTGGTCGAGTTGGATCTGCGCAAGAAGCATTCCATCAATGTGGTGTCTATTCGCAGAGGAGATTCTGTCAGCGTGGATATCGATCCCCATGCACCGCTGCAAGCGCATGACAAACTGATTGTGATCGCCGATACCGAAAAGCTTTCCAAGCTGAAATAAAAACGCCGCTCGGATGATGCGGTACGGATAGCCTGCCAAAAACATGGTATTGCAGATCCCCGGTGCGGAGATATGCTGGTCTGAAACAGCAGCGCTTCACCTGCACACCCGCTGCGCCAACCCCAGCATCAGCTCCGTCTGTTCATTAGGCGGTATGTGTTTTTCCTGTGTATCGGCACAGTTTGCCAACAAGGTCAACAACCGCGTGGTAGGCCTTGTGACCGGTGCCGTGCTGACAGTGCTTGGCGTAGTAATGCTGGGTATCCACTACCGGGAAGCGCTGGCCGGCTTTACATTCCTGTGGAATGTTCTGGAATGCTTTCAATGGTATCTGGTCTATCTCGCCGGATGGCTCACGGTGCTTTTGCTGGCGCGGCACTTCTTTTCAATTCCACAGGAGCCGTGGCGGAAGCTTCTGCACCTTGTGGCCTACACATCTTCTCTGTTGATGATGTTTCAATCCCGCAATTGGGCCACAGCCTCCTGCTGCTGTCTGGTGTTCGCTGCGGTCGTCTACCCTGTTTTGCACTATGCAGAGCGCTGGAAAGGGTATGCAGGGCTGTTCAACCAGCGTTATCCCGGCGAGGTGAAGAAAAGCCTGTTGCTCCTGTTCATCACCCACGCTGTGCTGATCGCTCTGTGCTGGGGCTGGCTTCAAAAGCCCTATATCGCTGTAGCGGCGATCCTGATGTGGGGTGTTGGCGATACCGCAGCGGCATTGATCGGCAAGCGATTCGGAAAGCATCACGTTCACCTGCCGTTGGCTGATCCGCAAAAAACTTGGGAAGGCAGCATTGCCATGCTGATGGCAGCCTTTACCGCAGGGTTCTGTGCCATGCTGATGGCATCGCCGCTTCGCTGGTACACCTGCCTGATCCTGGCTGCTGTTGCCGCACCTGTGGCGGCATATGTGGAGCTGATCAGTCATGGTGGCAATGATACCGTGACTGTTCCTGCCGCTGTAGCTTTGTTTCTTTCCCTGCTCAGCCTGCTTTTGAAATAAGCAGGAAGCTTACCTATGGATCGTGCGCCCGGGCCGCCTACACCGAAACCGCATAGTCCTTCACAAACCCATGTGCGCCAAAGATCTTCCATGCGCCTACGCCCAGCCGCTGCATTACCGCTTTGCGTTCTTCTGCGCACAGCTTGGGGTCGGTATCCACCGAGGTCATCAGAATGGGCGCGTACTGATTGTACTTGGCCTGCTCCGGGGTGAGCCCGTGGGTGTTGACGTAGATATCGCCGGTGAAAGCCAGATGATGCTCATAATCGATCAGCACCACCTCCCCGGGCAGATGGCCGCCCTTGCCCTCGTAAACTTCAAAATGCAGCTCTTCAAAATCGAAATAGCCGATGGGTGTCAGCGGGGCATGCAGTTCGCCGGTTTCCCGCCATGGCACGGTCAGTTTTGCCGGATCTGCTGCGCGATAAGAGGTAAGGATCTTGCAGATGTTGATATAGGGCTTATGCAACAGGTTCTGCTCCCGGTAGCCATCCTGCCCGGCGTATTCCATCCGGAGGCAGCAAGCTGTTTTCGGGCTGCAGATGATCTCATCAAACATTGGCAGCAGCCCGCAGTGATCCACATCTGCATGGGTCACAAGGATGGTTTTGCGCATCCGGTCAAACTCGGGCAGGAGCTTGCGCAGCACCCCATGCATCTCGTTTTGGTAGCAGGCATAGCCGCTGTCGATAAACAGCACCTGCCGGCAGCTCCGGATGATGATGGTGTTGCTGCCGCAGGGCGGCTCGATCAAGATGATCTCGGTCTGATCCGTCACCCTGTGAGTGCTGATCCTTGGCACAAACGCTCCGCCCCGGGACGCCCCCAGCAGCTCGGCAAATTTGCTGATGCTGTCAAACGTACGGTAGGGAGACAGGCCGTGCTCGTCCAGCGTTTGCATGGCAAGGTTCACATGCACCAGCAGCTTTTGGCGCACATCATCGCTCAGGCCCATGGTCTGGGCAAGGCCGGTCACATAGGTGTTGTAGAAGATGCTGTTATCATAGATCTTCTCGGAGCGGTTGTAATCGATCACCCGCACTTTGCAGATCTTCTCCGCTTCACTGAGAAATGCAGCGATCTGCTCCGGCTCATCCACATACAGACCCATCTTGAAGTATTGATGATCGGAACCGTTCTCCTGAGAGCTGATGTAGGAGATATTCATGCGGAAATCATTGATGAGCCTGAGCACACCGGTCACGCTGCCCGGCACATCCGGCAGGCAGAACTCCACCAGCACCACGCTGGTTTTTGCTGCGTTGCTGCTCAGATAGCCGATCTTCTCAAGCTCCGCATCCGCTTTTTGCAGCTGCTCCACGGTACCCTCCGCATCGATGAACAGGGTATGGGAGTCCACCGCCTTGTTGTAGCTGACGCGGGTGATGTTGATGCCCAGAGCAGAAAAGCACTCGCTGGCTTTCAAAAAGGCACCGATGTGGTTGGGCATGGATGTAACATAAGATTTTCGCATAAGGGATTCCTCGCTTTTCTGCATTGGTTTCACGCTTCTTCTGTATTTACACCGTGGTCGCATCCGACCGGGAAGGTTTTGTTATCAAGAAAAGCCCGTCTCTTACCGATCTTGAAAACGATCTGCAAGAGACGGGCTGCATTTCCCGCGATACCACTCTTGTTGCCGCATCCTGTGCGGCCTGCTCTGCCACATCGACCGCACGCGGTGAATGTGCTCTCCTGTAACGTGGAGATGCCGGTCTGACCTACCGCCCGCCCGAACCCGGGGGAGGTTTCAGCAGACTGCTCATGAGGGATACGCTGTTCTTTCACGCTCGTCATGCCTCGCACCTGCCGGCATTTCTCTGGGGACGCTTTGAAAGTGCGCCTGTCTCAATCTCTGCATTTGGTATGTGGTTTACGCGTATAAAATAAGCCCGTGATGCGCGGTCTGTCAACAGAAATCCACGAGAAAAACATTGCAAAAACATTTTGCAATGGGCGGTATTCCGGTGCTAAAATGTAGTACGATATAATACGACTTATTCGATCGGCGGTGATGCTTTTGGACGAATCCCATGTATTTCTTGTACCCGACTACTACGAACATTTTGCCTGCAAAATGGGTGCATGCCGTTCTGCCTGCTGCGAAGGCTGGCCCATTTCTTTTTCGCTGGACGATTATTACCACCTGATGAGTCAGGAATGCTCCCCGGAGCTGCGACGCAAGCTGGATACCGCTCTGCACATCAAGCTGTCGCCCACGCCGGATGCTTATGCGGAGATCGCGCCCCGCTTTGACGGAGTCTGCCCCATGCGCCTGGAGGATGGGCGGTGTGCCCTCCATGCCGAAATGGGCGATGGCGCACTCAGTTACGTTTGCAGACTATATCCCCGGGGCGTACGCACGGACAACGGGTTTGAATGTTCCTGCGCCAACAGCTGCGAAGCGGTGCTGGAGCTGCTTTTCAGCCGGGATGAACCCATCGAGTTCATCCATAAGGAGCTGTCCTTCAATCTGCCCCGGCAGACTTTACCCACGATCCGTTTTGAAACCTTGGGCAAGGAGCAGGAGATCCGCCTGTGGCTGATCCGGTATATGCAGAACCAGACCCTGCCCATGCCCCAGCGGATGATGGCCATGGGTCACGCACTGACGGCTCTGGATGAAGCCCTTGCTGCCCACGATGCACAGCAGGTGGAACGCCTGCTGCGGGGGCAGAAGCGGATCCAGCCGCTGAAGCCGAAGGAGCTGTCACAGGGGCATCTGGATCTCGGGCTCCGCTTTGCCTCCGGCCTGATCGGAATGCTGGACCAGCGCAGTGACAGCATCCGCGCCTACGGCGAGGATGCGCTGGCCTATTTTGATGGTTCCTTCGACCGGTATACAGCGGCACGCGACCATTTTGAAACCGTGCTGCCCAAGTGGGATATCTGGTTTGAGCACATGCTGGTAAACCATATGTTCTTTGCCCGCTTCCCCTTTCAGGATCGCCCCGTCAGTCTGCCGGATGAGTTTGTTGCCCTGTGCGCCGTGTTTGCTATGCTGCGCTTCCTCAGCATCGGCCATATGCGGAACAAGACCGATCCCAGCGCCTTTGTGGATGTGGCGGCTGCCGTGTTCCGGTTGGTGGACCATACCGCCTTTGACCACTATGCAGCCGGCATGATGAAGGAGCTGGGCTGTGATGACTGGGATCAGGTGCACGATCTGATCAGCCTGTAGGAGAGCAAACTCACTTTTCCATAAGCAACACCCCTGCAGCCGCGCTTTGCTGAAAGCGGCGGTTGCAGGGGTGTTTTTTCCCCTTCCCCCGTCCCCCATTCTGTATTACAATGAACAAAGACGTTTTTTCTCATGCTCCTGTAAGATTCTCCATCCCCATGCGTCCAATAAAGTGAAAGGAGGGCTGAAAACCGGTGAACACCGAATCGTTTGATCAGATCTATCAAACCTACTTCGACCCCGTATACCGCTATGTGCTTTCCCTTTCCGGGGATGCGCACATCGCCGAAGAGATCACCCAGGAGACATTCTTCAAAGCCCTTCGCTCGCTGGATGGTTTCCGGGGCGACAGCAGCCTGAAAAGCTGGCTGTGCACCATTGCCAAAAACCTGTACTACTCATGGCTGCGCAAAAAGAAGAACCAGCCTGCACCCCTGGAGGATACCCAGAGAGATCCCGCTGCCGGGCCGGAGGAATACCTCCTGAGCCGGGAGGAGGGGCTGCACATCCACCGGCTGCTGCATGAGCTGCCGGAACCTTATCGGGAGATCTTCACCCTGCGCACACTGGGTCAGCTCAGCTTCCGGGATATCGGGGAGCTTTTTGGCAAGACCGAAAACTGGGCCTGTGTGGTCTACCACCGCGCCAGAGCCCGCATCAAGGAGAAAATGGAGGAATGAGCATGAAACTGCCTTGTTCTGTTGTCAGAGATCTGCTGCCCCTGCACGCGGAGCAGCTGACCGAGCCCGAGACCGCCGCACTGGTGGAGGAGCACCTGACCGGCTGCATCCCCTGTGCCGAAAGGTTTGCCGCAATGCAGGAGGGTGAGCCCCGCTCCATCGAGACCACCGCACCCCTGCAAAACCTGAAAAAGCAGATCCGCCTGCGCCGGTGGTGCACTGCGCTGCTGGCAGCGCTGCTGGTGTTTACCATCCTGTTCACCTGTTTCTACCATGCGGGCAGCATGCAGCTCCTGCCGTGGCAGGATGAGCTGGTAAAGGTAAAGGGCGTGGAGACCGTCGCACCGGAGGATCGGCTGGGGCGCAGCTACCAGCTGCTGGATGCGGATGCCGCACCCCCGCACGAATATACCGGCGAGGCGCTGGTGCTGCAAACGGATAGCCGCATTTCCGGCTGGCTCACCACCACCTTCGAGGAGGATGGCATGACCACCGTCCTTTTGCAGGGCGCAAGCCGCAGAAGCCTGACCCGGCAGGAGGGCACCACCGAATATGGCGAGCTTGTGTTCTACCCGGTACCCGACAGGGTGGTGTATGGCTACAACGGATCCCAGCACTTCATCTGGGGCGAGGAGATGGACGGCGGCGCAGTGGTGCTGCCCAGACTGGTGCTTGCCTATTACCGTCTGATCGCCGCCATACTGGCGCTGGCGCTGGGCATCCTGTGGTACTGTCTGCGCCATAAGCCCTGTGCTGCCCTGCTTAGGCAATTGTTCTTCGCACCGCTTTCATGGCTGCTTGCTCATCTGCTGCTGAAGGGGCTGGATGCCGCCAGCTTCTTCCTTGAAGGCGAGCTGCTGTGCATCCTCGGGCTGGCCGTTGCCATCTATGGCATCCTCTCGCTGGCATGGCTGGTGTGGAAGCAACACCACAGTGCTGCGGCATAAGCCGCCTGCGGCTGCTATTGGCAAAATACAGAAGCCCGTTGCGGTTCTGCACCGCAACGGGCTTTTTGGGCTTATTCCACTTCCGTCTGCAGCGGGAAGGTGACTTGCCAGTTTCCCTCCAGCGCTGGGTCGGCGGTAACGAAATCGCCTACCAGCCGCAGCTCCTCCACGGGCAGGGGCAGAGAATCGAAAATATGCTCCTGCCAGCTGTCCCTGTTATCATCAAACCAGCTCAGACCGGTAACGCCGTCGCTCACCGTGTCAAGTATGTTACCCTCCCGATCCGTCAGGTACAAAACGCCGTGGTTGTCCGTGTTGATGATATCCGCATAGCGGAGCTGCACATGCAGTGCGCCATCCACCAGCCCGGCTCCTGCAAAGGTGACGCCCTCCGTCACTTCGATCTCCCTGCTGTTGGCAGGATCCAGCACCTGCATACGGGCAACCTCCCGATGGCTCCCGCTGCCGCCCCAACCTCTCAGCTTGGGCACCTGAATGGTCTCTGCCTGCGCAAGCGGCAGTTCCAGATAAGGTGTCAGGTCAACGGTACACTCCCGTTTGCCCGTGAGCAGCTTGCTTACCTGAAAGGTGGCCTTGGCATCGCCGATGCGGTCGGTATCAAAGCGCATATACACGGCAAAGGTAGCTTTTTTCTCCGCCGCATCGTAACCCGTCAGCATGCAGGTGCCGGAACCGTCGTAGGGCAAGAGCAGGTTGCCTGTGTCGAACAGATCCACCGTCTCATCCAGCCGGTCGCCGGTCAGATCCTGCATGGTCAGAGTGACCAGCGTCTCCTGCCCCTGCACCGCTACCGACAGCACCTCCATCCGGATGCCCTGATCCTCGCAGCTCATGTTGACGGGCTTCAGCGCCTGCGCCGCATAGGGCCAGATGTTGTAGAGCATTTCGTTGACCGGCTCGCTGACCGCCGCCAGCGCCGTTACGCCGGTGGCCAGCACCAGCACCATGGCCGCTGCCAGCGCCAGCAGCCGCACGCCCCTGCGGCGCACCTTCGGCTTCTCCGCCTCAAGCGCCATTTTCGCATCCACCTCGCCGATGGCCTCAAGCAATTCCCAACTTTTCACAATAGTCCCTCCCTGAGCAGTGCTTCTTTGAGTCTGAGACGGGTCCGGTGGAGCATGGAGGCGGTTTTGCTACGGGTATAGCCGCAGCGCAGCGCCACCTCCGCCACACTGTACAGGTGCCAGTACCGCAAAAGGAACACCCTGCGCTCCGCCTCCGGCTGCGCAGCCAGAAAAGTCTGTATGCCCTCCGCCAGCAGCTTGCGGTCGGTCTGCTTCTCCGGCGTATCCTCCCCGGCGATGCACTCCTCCAGCTCCTCCAGCGCCAGCGCGGTCTGCCCGCCGCCCCGCTTGAGGGCGCTGCGCTTGCGGCACATATCCAGACTGATGCGCCTTGTCAGCTTTGCCAGATACAGCTTCAGCCCCGCAGGCCGGTGGGGCGGTATGCTCTGCCATGCCGCTTCCAGCGTGCTGCTGACGCTCTCCTCCGCATCCCGCACATCGCCCAGTATGCGCCGGGCAATGGCGGTCAGGTAGCTGCCGTAGCGCTCCTGCGTACAGGCAAGGGCGCTTTCGTCCCGCTGCCAGAACAGCCCGACGATGCGTTCATCCTCCATGGTACGACCTCCTTTTCGGGCCCGTGTTCAAACCCGCTTCACCTGTATCTCTCGTAAAGGCGGCGGATCTGTTGCAGCAACCGGGGAAATTTTGGTACAAAAATGCCGGGGCGGTATCCCGTGCCCCGGCATCCCCATCAAACAGCAGGCCAAAGAGGCGTTATGCCTCCTCTGCATAAAAAGGCTTCAGATCGTCCAGCCGGAGCAGCATGGGCGCACCGCCGCCCGCTGCGCCGGTATCCACATCGATCCACGTTTCCCCACGCAGCATACGCCCCTCCTGCCCGCCATCCACCAGCTGGGTGGGGGTGTGCCCGAAAACCACCGTCACATCGTCAAAATACCGCTCCCCCGCCTCCGGGCGGTGCCAGAGCAGCTCATCTGCGGTATAGCGGCTCAGCTTCTTCTCCGGCGAAAAACCACCCAGACCGGCATGGGTCAGGATAAAGTCCCCCGCATCGGTGCTTACCGCTGCATAAAGGGGCGCATCCCGCAGATAGTCCAGCAGGTCGAACAGCTGCTCCGGTGCCTCCCCGTGCAGCGCCCTGAGGGATGTGAGCGTGGGCTCCGCGCCGTTGCGCATCCACTGTGCCAGCGCATTCATCTGATCATAGGTGATGCTGTCCACCGTATCCTCCTCGATGGTGGCAAAGAGAAAATCGCAGCTGAGCAGCATGGCCTCGTGGTTGCCCAGCAGCAGCGTCAGGTTGGGCTGCTCCATCATCCATTGCAGCATACCGATGCCGCCGTCTCCGTGCCGGTCGATCACATCGCCCAGCACATACAATTCGTCATCCTCGCCAAAGCCGGCGCGCTCCAAAAGCCGCTGAAACGCCTCAAGCGGATACCCATGCAGATCGGATGTAACAAAAACCATCTCCGCAGCCCTCCCTTATCGTTTTGTCGGTTCGAAAAAGGTTCTACGCCCCGCCCCGTTTCTCCTGCTGCACCTCTTCCCATTTGTGCCGGTTTCTGCTACAATACCGGTAACGAACAAACCGACGCATATCCCGGCAGCGCGGCTGCCCTACCACCAACAGACAGGAGTGCGATACCATGAACCGCAAACACTTGGCCCTTGCCATTCTTCTGGTGCTGCTGTGCACCCTTGTGCCCTTTGGCACGGGTCTTGCAGAAGAAAGCTACGAAGATGCCACCCTCACCTTCTCCCTGCCCAGCGGCTTTTACCCGGAGGCACAGGAGCTGGAGATCACCTGCAGTGTAGAGGATTCCCTCATCTACTACACCACAGACGGCAGCATGCCCACCGAGGACAGCCAGATCCTGGACTATTCGCTGGAGCTGGGCGATACCACCGACCTGCCCAACGTGCTCAGCGCCATCGGCGGCATCTGCCCGGATGAGCTGTACATTCCCGAACACAACGTGATGAAGGCTCACGTGATCCGTGCCATGGCATGGCTGCCGGATGATACCTTCACCCCCGTATACAGCGCCACCTACTGGATCGGCGCAGACCGGGAGGAGCTCTACGGCGATATGCCCGTTGTCTCCCTCATTATGGAATACGACGACCTGATGGGCTACGAAAACGGCATCTACATTCTTGGCAAGGCCTATGATGACTACATGGCCGAGGATGGCAGAAAGCTGGATGCGTGGGACTATCCCGCCAACTACCAGATCCGCGGCCGGGAGGGCGAACGCCCTGTGTCTGTGGAGTTTCTCCCCTTTGAGGGCGAAGGCTTCACCATGGATATGGGTATCCGCATCAAGGGCGGCGCTTCCCGCAGCTACAACTCCAAGAGCCTTCGGCTGATCGCCCGGGAGGAGTACGGGCAGAAGGCTATTACCTACCCGGTGTTCGAAAACAACCTGCGGGACGATGGCACCGGCGAGGTGGAAAAGTACAAGAGCATCACCCTGCGTGCCGGCGGCAACGATGTGCGCTTTGCCGTCATCCGCGACCCCGTGATCCAGAAGCTGGCCGAGGGCATGCGCTTTACCAGCCAGGCCTCCCGCCCCTGCGCCCTGTTCATCAACGGCGAGTTCTGGGGCATCAAGACCATCACCGAGGAGTACAGCGATAATTACATCCAGTACAACCACGGCGTGGATAACAAGAACGTCATCATTATGAAGAACGGCGAGCTGGAAGAGGGCGAGGATGAGGACGTGCTGCTCTGGGAAGAAATGTACGATTTTATTACCCAGAACGATATGAGCGACCCCGCCAACTACGCTGCTGCCTGCGAGATGGTGGCCATGGACGAGCTGATGGATCTGGCTGCCATGCACCTGTACATCTACAACAAGGACGGCATCTTTGAGAACAACAACTGGCAGATGTGGCGCGCCCGCGAAGTGGATGAGAGCATCCCCGTGGCAGATGGCAAGTGGCGTTTCCTGAGCTACGATACCGACTTCTCCTCCGGCGTGTACGACGGGGGCAAGACCCACACCGAGGACAACATCTCCCCTGTGCTGCTGGATCCCGTGGAGCACGAGGATCGGCACACCGCACTCATGGTGCGCGCCCTGTGGCAGAATGAGGACTTCCGCCGCGGCCTGCTCACATCGCTGTGCGATGCCCGCAACATCCATTTTGATGCCCACCGCTTTGCGGAGCTGTTCAGCGGCTTCCGTGCGGAGTACGAGCCCTACATGCCCGAGACCTTCCGCCGCTTCGGCCCCAATTGGGTGGCAGGCTGGGCCAACGAATACTACAGCCAGAAGCTGGACGAGATCAACGTATTCTTCGGCGGCCGCTACAAGAGCTTCATCTGGCTGATGAAAAAGGTCTTTGCCCTCTCCGAGCCCTACGATGTGACCGTTTTTGCAAGCGACACCACCAAGGGCACCGTAAGCCTCAACGGCGTGCCGCTGGATGAGTTCCTCACCCGCACGCAGGGCTTTGTGGGCATGTACTTCCCCGAGACCCCCATCACGCTGACCGCCACCGCAGCGGACGGCGCCACCTTTACCGGCTGGCAGGCCGAGGGCTGCACGCTGGAGGATCCCACCGCTGCCACCATTCAGGTAACGGTGGCCGAAGCTGTCACCCTGACCGCCCAGTTTGAGTGATCCGCTCAAGCGGCAGCACATTCCATGCGCCCCTTCCGCACGGCGGGAGGGGCGCATTTTCCGCCCGGCGGCAGCCTGCTGAAAACCGCACAAAAAATCGGGCACGACGGAGCGAAAGCTGGTATCATTTTCCCTGTAGAAAGGAGCGATGGCGCATGATCAACTGGATCGACGGGCTGCAGAACGCCCTCAGCTATGTGGAAAAGCATCTGGCAGACGATCTGCAAACGGAGGATGTGGCACGTGAGGCCTGCGTATCCCCCTTCCATTTTCAGCGTTTGTTCGGTGCGGTCTGCGGCGTAACGCTGGGCGAATACATCCGGCTCCGGCGGCTTACCGTGGCGGGAGAGGAGCTGTCCCGCGGGCATGCCCGGGTGATCGATGTGGCTGTTAAATACGGCTACGATTCGCCGGACAGCTTTGCCCGGGCGTTCAGCCGGTTCCACGGCATCACGCCCTCGGCAGCCAGAGAACCGGGGGCTGTGCTGAATGCCTTTTCGCCCCTTCGCATCACACTTACTACGGAAGGCGGGCATACCATGGAATACAAGATCGTGGAAAAACAGCCCTTCACCCTGATGGGCGTGGGCGGCATGTTCAACAACGAGACCTCCTATCAGGAGATCCCCAAGTTCTGGGATGAGTACCTGCAGCGCAGCGAGAAGCCTGTGTGCGGCATGTTCGGCGTCTGCCTGGGCGAAGGCGGCAAGGACTTCCGGTACCTGATCGCAGACCTGTACCAGCCTTGGCAGGAGATCCCCGCAGGGTGCGAAACGGCGCACTTTCCCGCAGGCACATGGGCGGTATTCCCCTGCACCATGGAAACCCTGCAGGAGACCAACACCCGCATGTGGAAGGAGTGGCTCCCGGCCTGCAAGGAGTACCGGCTGGGCGGCAACTGGAATCTGGAGCTTTATGCTCCCCCGGAGCAGAACTACGCCGAGCTGTGGCTGCCGCGGGAGAAGGTGTAACGGAAGGAGGCCAAAGGGCGCTGCCCTTTGAAAACCCGCCCAAGGAGCGATGCCCCTTGGGGATCCCCTCTCTGCGCCCGCTTAACGGGCGCAGAACATAACAATGCAGATAAACGAGTCCCCCGGCTGCATGGCTGCCGGGGGACTTGTTGTTTTGCTCATTCCGGTTGCTTTCCATGGACAGAGGGGCAGTTTTTCAAACTGCGCTCCCGCCCTTCCGGCGGCAGCCTGCCGATGTGTCTCCCCCCGGTCAACAACGGCTCTGTTCCTCCTCTGTATTCATCCACCCACCCATCTTGCGCCCGTGCCGCCCCAATGCTATACTCTACCGAAGAAACGGAGGGAGCATTATGCGATCCAACGGCATCAAACGCAAGGCGCTGGCAGCAGCCTTTCCCCATACCATCCCCATCCTGACCGGCTTTGGCTTTCTGGGCATGGCCTACGGCATCCAGATGAGCGTCAGTGGCTTTCCCTTTTACTACCCCATGCTCATGGCCATGACCATCTTTGGCGGTTCGCTGGAATTTGTGTGCGTATCCCTGCTGATGAGCCGCTTTGCCCCGCTGGAGACCTTTCTGGTGGCGCTGCTCATACAGGCAAGGCACCTGTTCTACGGCATTGCCATGCTGGATAAGTATAGGCACCTTGGCTGGAAGCGCTTTTACCTGATCTTCGGCCTGTGCGACGAGTCCTTTTCCATCAACTGTTCCGCAGAAGTGCCCGAGGGCGTGGACAAGGGCTGGTTCTATTTTTTCGTCACCCTGCTCAACCAGAGCTACTGGGTCTGCGCCGCCACGCTGGGCGGGCTGCTGGGCAGCCTGATCACCTTTGATACCATGGGGCTGGATTTTGTAATGACCGCCATGTTCGTGGTCATTTTCCTTGAACAGTGGCTCAAGGAAAAGCAGCACATCTCCTCCCTGATCGGCGTGGGCGCATCGGTGCTGTGCCTTGTGCTTTTTGGCAAAGATTCGTTTCTGGTGCCTGCCATGTGCGTGATCCTGTGCCTGCTTACCCTGTGCCGCAAACCCATCCAAAAGGCAGGTGATGCGCTGTGACCGTATTCCAGCAGGTTCTGACCATCGCTCTCTGTGCCGCAGCCACCATGCTGACCCGCTTTATCCCCTTTGTGCTGTTCTCCGGCAGAGAAACGCCCAAGTATATTCAATATCTGGGCAAGGCTCTGCCCGGAGCCATCTTTGGCATGCTGGTGGTCTACTGCCTCAAGGCAGTGGATCCCACGGTCTACAGCCACGGCTTGCCGGAGCTGATCGCCATCGCCATCACCGTTGGGCTGCATCTCTGGAAGCGGCAGATGCTGCTTTCCATTGCAGGCGGCACGGTGTGCTACATGCTGCTGTTGCAGCTGGTATTCTGAACACAGCAAAGCCGAAGCGGAGGGGTTAGGGGGGGGGGGGGGATCCCCTTTACCGCAGAATGCTGCGCATGACGGACTTCGCCCTTTCCCTGCATCCGGAAAACCGGCTGGTGGGCTTTTTATGGCATCAGGGGGAGCATGAGGCGGCCTTTCAGAATGATCCCC
>JAZQHO010000169.1:0-9562 GCA_045540635.1 Candidatus Limiplasma sp. | reverse complement strand
CACAGACCCTTCTGGGTCTGTGGGCGCTCTGTTGCTTTTGTTCCACACCCGCCCATTCGTTGGCGGGCATTACTTCATCATCTTTTCCCGGAGCTTGCGCTGGCGTTTGATGCCATACATGCGCTCGTCGCTCTGGCGGATGCATTTTTCCAAAGTGCTTTCCGGGGTCAGGCTGGCGGTGTAGGCGCCACCGGACATCCCCACCTCAAACTTGTTGCCCCGCTCGATATTCAGCTGATGCAAAGAGGCTTCGATCTGCTCCATGGCAGCCCGTGCGTTCTGCTCGTCGCAGCCGGGCAGGAATACCAGAAACTCGTCGCCGCCGATGCGGGCGGATACCGCTCCCTCCCACTGCAGGCGGCGCAGCGCATCTGCCACCGTTTGCAGGGCGGCATCACCTGCGCTGTGACCATGGGTATCGTTGATGGGCTTTAGGTTATCCATATCGAAGGAAAGAATAGTGACCACTTCGCCGCCCCGGCAGCGCTGCGCCCATGTGGGAGTCACCAGTTCTTCCAGACCGCGGCGGTTGTACAGCCCCGTCAGCGGGTCGATAATGCTGGAAAGTCGGCGCTCCTCATAGAGCCGCTGCAGCTTCTGCTGATTGAAAAGGTGCCGCAGAGCGCTGGAGATGGTCACGTTCCACTGGTGGAAAAAGATGCTGGGGATATGCCCCTCATCGTAGCGGATCATGCAGTAGCCGTAGATGCTGTCCCGCTGGTGCAGAAGCCGCACAAAGAAGGACTGCTGCTCATCGGAATCCCATACCCAGTCGGGCAGCAGCTGGGTGCTGTTGAAGCGCTCCATGGGCATGCCCAGCTCCTGGTGGTTCTGCACGGCGGATACAAGGGTGGCATGCGGGGTCAGACGCTCGGCATAGCCTTCGGTTTCGCCGGTGCCGGGCGTTTCTTCGAAGCAGCACAGGTAGAAGTCCCGCATTTCGGAAACATCGTCCCGGCGGCGCATGATGGTGCTGTGCATCTCTTCCATGGTGTTGGAGGCGTTCATATCGATGGAGAAATACATCTGGGAGGTCTCGCGTATGCGGATGCATTGCATCTGGATGGAATCCTCCATCAGCCGCTCCTGCCGCACGTCCCGCTCCTCGTCCCACCGGCAGCCGCAGCTGCGGCGCACGATCAGCTTGACGGGCAGACCGATATCCATGGGCGGATCATCGGGCAGACCCTCCTCCCGCCGGCCGATCCGGTAGGAAAGCCGGTCGAAGGCTTTGGCGATCATGCCCTCGTAATCCTGCTCCAGCGTGGTGAGGGGGATGGAGAATGCAGCCTGATCCTCCACATTATCAAAACCGGTAACGCAGATATCCTCCGGCACACGGAAGCCGCGGTTCACCAGCTCATCGGTAACAGCCTGCGCCATATAGTCGTTGGCGCATACGATAGCCTCGGGGATGGGCAGACCCTCCTGCAAAAAATAGTCGCAGGCCACATCGCCGCCGCTGCGCCACATGGTGCCGTAGTAGACGGCATTTTCAGGCAGGGGCAGACCATGGGCAGCCATTTCGTCGTAGTAGCCCTGGAGGCGGGTCTCGCTGTCCGGGTGGCCCTTGAAGCCGGCCAGAAAATGCACGCGCTTGAGGCCGTGGTCGTCCAGCAGATGCCGCAGCAGCGGGCGGATGGCTATGGCCTCGTCGGTAGAGACCCGATCGCAGGGGGCGCTGTGATCGCGGATGCTGACCACCGGACAGGTGACACGGGTGTTCAGCATCTCGTAGAGCTTCTCGCTGAAGCCCTCCATCTGGTAGGTATCGGGGGTGATGATGATACCATCCAGCTTTTCGACCGGCGCAAAGGTAAACATGGCTTTTTCCAGCTCATCGTAATAGTTGGAGCTGTTACGGTGGCCCAGCGTGGAGAATACGATCACATTGAGGTCGTGCTTTCTGCCCTGCTCCTGCACAACCCTGTAAACAGTGTTTTCAAAGAAAAAGCCGGTGCGGTTGATAAAAACGCCGATGGTCTTTCTTCTGTTGGTGATCACGCTTTTCCCCTCCTTCCGGGATACGATACAATCTTTTGCAATATTTTTCCTCATATCCACCGGCGGTGCAGCCGGAAGGATATGATGTTACATGTGTAACCCGCCTTTTCGATATACGGTGTATGTTTCAGTATACCACAAGTTTAGCGTTTTGCAACCATTCCGACGATTTGTTACCACTTCGTTCATTTTCTGCGGGGCGGGATACACCCGGGGTTGCATCCCAAGGCGGAGGTACAGAAATGCTGCGTTACCGGGGCGTGTTTTCTCCGTCCTTCCCATTGACAACATCTTCACAAAGCGGTAAGGTAGAGCGTAACCATTTCAAGGAGGTTTGCCCCATGAAGAAGGCCCTGGTATCTGTAACCGGTGTGGACCGTCCCGGCATCATCGCCAAGGTATCCACTGCGCTGTATGAAATGAACGTGAACGTGCTGGAGATCTCCCAGACCATTCTGGACGGCTATTTTACCATGCTGATGATCGTGGATATGTCCGCCTGCACCGCCGCCTTTGAAAACGTTGTCAACAAGCTGAACGTGGTGGGCGAGGAGCTGGGCGAGCTGGTACAGATCCAGCGTGCGGATATCTTCGATGCCATGCATCGGATCTGAGGTGGCAGTATGATCGAGGTAAATGAAATTCTGCAAACCATGCAGATGATCCACGAGCAGCATTTCGACATCCGTACCATCACGATGGGCATCAGCCTGTTGGACTGCAAGAAGAACACCGATGCGGAGACCGCCGAGTGCGTTTTCGAAAAAGTGACCCGCTGCGCAGGCCGGCTGGTGGCTGTGGGCGAGGAGCTGGAGGCCGAGCTGGGCGTGCCGATCGTTAACAAGCGCATCAGCGTTACCCCGGTAAGCATGATCTGCGGGGACAACCCTCTGCTGATCGGTCAGGCGCTGGACAAGGCTGCCCGCACGGTTGGCGTCAACTTTATCGGCGGCTTCGGCGCACTGATGCACAAGGGCTCCACCCATGCGGAGGAATGTCTGCTGGAGGCCATGCCCGAGGTATTTGCCAAGACCGAACGGCTCTGCGGCAGCGTGAACGTAGGCTCCACCCGCTCCGGCATCAATATGGATGCAGTGCGCAAAATGGGTCATGTGATCAAACGCACCGCCGAGCTGACCGCCGATACCGACGGCTTCGGCTGCGCCAAGATCGTTGTTTTCGCCAATGCGGTGGAGGATAACCCCTTCATGGCGGGCGCTTTCCACGGCGTGGGCGAGCCCGAGTGCGTGATCAATGTGGGTGTCAGCGGCCCCGGCTGCGTGCAGCGCGCCCTGATGGATGTACACGGCCAGCCCTTCGACGTTGTAGCCGAGACCATCAAGCGCACCGCATTCAAGATCACCCGTGTGGGCGAGCTGGTGGCTCAGGAGGCTGCCAAACGTCTGAACGTGCCCTTCGGCATCGTGGATCTTTCCCTTGCCCCCACCCCCGCCCGGGGCGACAGCGTTGCCTACATCCTGCAGGAGATGGGTCTGGAGATGACCGGCGCTCCCGGCACCACCGCAGCCCTTGCTATGCTCAACGACATGGTCAAAAAGGGCGGCGTGATGGCATCCAGCCATGTGGGCGGCCTCAGCGGCGCCTTCATCCCCGTGAGCGAGGATATCGGCATGATCGAGGCTGCCCAGGCCAAGTGCCTGACCATCGAAAAGATGGAGGCCATGACCTGTGTCTGCTCCGTGGGTCTGGATATGATCGCCATTCCCGGCGATACCAGCGCCAACACCATTGCAGGCATCATTGCGGACGAAGCCGCCATCGGCATGGTCAACAACAAGACCACTGCCGTGCGCGTGATCCCTGCCCCCGGCAAGAAGGCGGGCGATGTGGTCAATTTCGGCGGTCTGTTCGGCTTTGCGCCCATCATGCAGGTGAACACCGCCAAGAACGACGAGTTTGTGGAGCGCGGCGGTCATATTCCCGCCCCCCTGCACAGCCTGCGCAACTAAAGATACAATCAATACAAAGGGACTGTTGCCAAGTGCAACAGTCCCTTTTGTATGTCTTACAGCTCCACCAGCTTCTCCCCCGCCTCCATGGCAAGACGTACCCGGTTCAGGGCAGCGACGGCGGCTTCCCGGTCGGGGTAGGCGGCGATCATCTCCCAAGAGGTGAGCCGGGTCTGAACAAGCAGGCATGTGCCATCCACCCGGAGGCCGCCATAGCAGCAGAGCAGCTTGTCCTTCCCCGGGCTGAGCACCTTCGTCTCATCCCGCGAACGCACGATGGTGCCATCCTTCAGCTGAAACTCCAGCTTTGCAAGGCATTCGTCAAGGCTCTCCGGCAGCGCCTGCTGTACAGCAGCGAATACTGCCTCATCCAGCCGATCCTCCAGAAGATCGTTCACCACATTCTCGGCGGCGTTCTGAACAGCTTCCCCGATCCTATCTTCCAGCTCATCCATCCATTCATCCATATCAAAATCGTGGTCAGCCATTTCCGTTTCCTCCATATTTCTTGGCAGACGCCTTTCCATCATTTCTCCGGTACAAAATCCTCCCCGGGCATATGCTGGGGCAGGGAAAGGAACCAGCGCACGCCAAAACGATCCCGCAGGCAAGCTGCCCATGGGCTCCATGGCAGCTGCTGCGGCTCCATCTCGGTTTCGCCGCCCACCACCAGCAGCGCATACGCCTTCTCCAGCGCCGCTCTGTCCTCAAAAGTAATGCCCAGCTGCACCGGGTTTGCCCCCGGCGTGTGCTCCGCTTCCACCACAGAGAGCGCTGGCTCGCCATTCCGGCTCAATTCGGAATGATAGTATCCCCTGCCATCCTGCCGCAGCACATGGTAGCCCAGCTCCATGCCGAAAGCCTCGCAGTACAGCCGTACCGCCTCCATGCTGCCCTGTACATACAACCCAACGCCCACTACAGCCATCAAACGACCTCCATCCGGTAGCCGCAGGCGTAGCTCTCGCCCGCAGGCAGGGAAACACAATAGGGCTTATCCTCAAACAGGCCGGTCTCATCCGCATAGGGCGGCAGACCCTGCCACGGCTCAATGCACAGATAGGGGGCATGCTTACCGGGCATGGTCCACACCGCCAGCGCCTCCATGGGGAAGGACACCCGGATGCCATGCCCGTGCTCCCTGTGCACCAGCTTCACGCTGCGGCTGTTGAGCCCGGCAAAAATATAGGTATCCAGCCGGTCGAAGTCCTCATAGCGCAGGGTGAGGGTACGGCGATCCTCGCCCAGATCGGAGGTCTCTTCGCCGCAGATGAGATGGTCGGCATCGCAGAGCAGATGACGGCCGTCCTCGTCCTTCTCAAAGCGCAGCACATAGTCGGTAAACTGCTCGCCCTCCGCCATGGGGCAGGTAAAGCCCGGATGACCGCCGATGATGAAGGGCATCGTGCGCCCGCTGCGGTTCTCCACCACATAGCGGGTCTCAAAGCCGCCCTCGGTAAAGCGGTGTGTCACATGCAGGGCAAAATCAAAGGGATAGACCGCCTTGGTGGTCTCGTTCTGGGTAAGGGTCAGGGTCACATAGTCCTCGCCCTTCTCCGTAAGGGTGAACACCTCATACTTGGCAAAGCCGTGCTTGGGCACCGCCCACTCCCTGCCCTCGATGGTCACAACGCCGTTTTTCAGCAGGTTGATGGTGGGAAACAGCACCGGCGCTGTGCTCTTCCATACCGCCGGGTCGCCGCTCCAGATGCGCTCCACCCCATCCGCACTGCGGAAGCGGCGCATTTCAGCGCCCAGCTCGGCGATCTCCATCACTGCACCTTTATGCTCCAAAACGATCATATTCCGTATCTCCTTTCGCCGGCGCAGACGGCAAAAGCTGCTGCACCGCTTGTATGCCAATGCTCATAACATTCGCTCTCCATCAGGCGAACTCCTGCCGGGTATAAGGCAACCATCCATGCGCATACTAACCCCGAACCATCTGAAACCCAAGGAGGTAGAGCGATGAATCCATTCGATCAACATGCGCCCAAGCTGGAAAGCTGCCTGATGGACTGGCGGGACATGACCCCCATGAGCTACGACAAGCACACGGTGGATCCCTACACCCGCACCCGGGTCATTCTGATGAACGGCACGGAATTTGAGAATGTATGGTTCAGCCATCAGCTGAGCCGCAACTGCCAAAACGGCGATGTACGCCGTGCCGTTGCCATGCTGCGCCGCTCGGAGCAGCAGCAGCAAAAGCTATTGGCAGCCCTGAAACCTGCGGATGAGACCCTGCTGGAGCACACCATCGGCTACGAGCAGCTGGCGGTGGATCTGACCGCAGGGCTGGCCAAGCGGGAGCCTGATCCCTATGTAAAGGCTGCGCTGGACTTTGCACTTCTGGAGGATTTCGACCACCTGTACCGCTATGCCGATATGCTGGAGAGCGAAAACGGGCAGCGGGCGGAAAGCCTTGTGGGCGGCTATACGGAGATCATGCCCGGCAGACCCACCATCGCCCACCACCGCCACCCCTTCGACTCCATCAAGAAGCCCATCAGCGCACAGACGGCGGCACTTGAGACCAAACTGTGCGTGGGCATCATCACCGCTGCCGAGCAGCAGACCATGAACTACTACATGAATGTGTGTGCTGCCTACCCCAACGACGCGGGACGAGCGCTGTACCGGGAGATCGGGCTGGTGGAGGAACAGCATGTATCCCACTACGGCAGTCTGCTGGATCCTGCCTGCACATGGCTGGAAAACTTGCTGATGCATCAGTACACCGAATGCTATCTCTACTACAGCTGCATGGAGACGGAGACCTGCCCGCAGGTGAGGAAGGTATGGGAGCGGCTGTTTGAGCAGGAGCTGGCGCATCTGAACAAGGCAGCAGAGCTGCTGTACAAGGAGGAGCACAAGGAATACCGGCAGGTGGTGGGCGAAGGCACCTTCCCCGAGCCGTTGAAGCTTTGCAGCAACATTCCCTATGTGCGCTCCATTCTGCAAAACACCGTGGATCTGACCGCCTGTCGGGAAAGCTATGCCCGGGTGGGTGCGCTGGAGCCGGAGACGGATTTTTTCCGTTACCAGCAGCATGTGAACCATGATGTGGAGAATGTATCCAGCCACCGGGTGATTGACCGGCACATTCAGCGCTTTGGCGAGGACTACCGTTTCGAAACGGCGCCCAACCCCATTACCGCCCTGCGGGACCGCAGGCAGGACAACGTGGAGGTGGGCCGCAAGGCTGCCCAGCGGCAGCCGGAGCCCGTGGGATAAATGCATACAGCGGCTGCACCGGACTGTTCCGGTGCAGCTTTTCTTGTATCCGGGCGCATCGTGTGGTAGGATGGAAGCAGCGATCCTGAAAAACGAAAAGAGGTTGACAGCATGGAGATCTGGGATGCATACCTGAGAGACGGCACACCGGCAAACCGGGATCTGATCCGGGGCGAGCCCATCCCCGAAGGGTTATACCACCTGACCTGCGATATTCTGGTACGGCACACAGACGGCGATTATCTGCTCATGCAGCGGGATGTGGCAAAGCCCAACTACGGCGGCTGGTACGAGGCCTCCGCAGGCGGCTCCGCCCTCAAAGGGGAGGACAGCCTCGCCTGCGCCCGTAGGGAGCTGCGGGAGGAGACCGGCATTGCCTGCGGCGAGCTGACCGAGGTGGGGCGCTGCGTCATCCGGGATACCATCTACCACCAGTACCTGTGCTCTACCGGGCAGGCCAAGGACTCCATCACCCTTCAGGCTGGCGAGACCATGGGCTACCGGTGGGTAACGGAGGAGGCGTTTGCTGCCTTTGTCAACTCGGCGGAGATGATCCCCAGCCAGAGAGAGCGCTTCCGGGGCTATCTGATCCGTATGGGCTATCTGCGCTGAAGCCCTTGACCGCCGCCTGAGGGACAGCTATAATACAGGCACGAGCCGGATGTGCTTATGCAAAACCGATTTTTACCAAAGAATAAGGAGTGGATCATATGCTGGCTAAGAACCCGCCCATGGGCTGGAACAGCTGGGACTGCTACGGCGCTGCCGTTACGGAGGATATCGTCCGTCAAAACGCCGAGTACATGGCAAAGCATCTGAAGGAATACGGCTGGGAGTACGTGGTGGTGGATATTGAATGGTTCCAGCCCACCGCCTCCAGCCACGAATACGAGCCCTTCTCCAACTGTGCCATGGACGAATACGGTCGTCTGCTGCCTGCGGCGAACCGTTTCCCCAGCGCGGCGGACGGGCGCGGCTTTACGGCGCTGGCAGACTATGTACATTCGCTGGGGCTGAAATTCGGCATCCACATCATGCGCGGTATTCCCCGCATGGCAGCCCACCGCCACCTACCCATCCTGGGCACCGACATCACCTGTGCCGATCTGGCCAACCCCAACTCCATCTGCGCATGGAACCCGGATATGTATGGCGTGAAGCAGGAGCATCCGCTGGCACAGAGCTACTACGACAGCATCTTCAAGCTGTATGCCGAATGGGGCGTGGATTATGTCAAGTGCGATGACATCGCCCGGGAGTACCCTCACTGCCGCCGGGAGATCGAGCTGATCTCCAACGCCAGCCGCTCCTGCGGGCGGGAGATCGTGCTGAGCCTCTCCCCCGGCCCCGCCCCCGTTGCCGAAGCCGAGCACCTGAAGAAATACGCCAATCTCTGGCGCATCACCGACGATTTCTGGGATGAGTGGCGGGTGCTCAAGGGCATGTTTGGGCGCGCCGAAAAGTGGTGCATCCATGCAGGCCCCGGTCACTGGCCGGATGCGGATATGCTGCCCGTAGGCGCACTGCGGCAGGATTACGACCCCGAGGATTGGACAAAGTTCACCGAGGCTGAGCAACGCACCATGATGACCCTCTGGTGCATGATGCGCTCCCCCCTGATGATCGGCGCAGAGTTGACCAAGCTGGACGGCTTTACGCTGAAGCTGCTCACCAATGCAGCGCTTCTGGCCATCGAGAAGGAGAGCTTCTGCGCCCATCCCCTCTGGACGCTGGAGGACAAGGCCGCATGGATCGCCCCCCGCAAGGACGGCAAGGGTGCCTATCTGGCCCTGTTCAACCTGAGCGACGAGGAAGCGGAGCTTGCCCTGCCCCTCAACGATGCGGAGCTGCCTGCCGGGCTGACCGCCACCGAGCTATGGAGCGGCGAGACCACCGTTGCGGGTGATGCGCTCACCGCCAAGCTGGCGGCGCATGATGCGGCGGTGTGGTATCTGCGCTGAAGGCTCCTCTGTTCTTGATCGCGGCCTGAGGCTGCCGCGGAGCTTCTCCCGCAGCAGCCTCTGCTGTTTTTCAACTTTTTCATTTTCCCCTCTTGACATCCGCTCCCGGCTGTGCTATGATAACCCATGTCGCCGAAAGGCGGTACAAAAAGCGGTGCTTTGGCTCAGTTGGTAGAGCACATCGTTCACATCGATGGGGTCACTGGTTCGAGTCCAGTAAGCACCACCAATAAAAGAGACCATCCGAACGGGTGGTCTCTTTTATTGGTGATATTATGTTGTTGGAACACGAAACAGCGGCCTACTGATGCTGTAAACGCACATCGATGGGGCGCGGAGCCGAAGCGCGCCCCTATGGGCGATGAAGCGAGGCGGAAGCGTGGTGAGCAA
>JAZQHO010000168.1:0-4266 GCA_045540635.1 Candidatus Limiplasma sp. | reverse complement strand
CGGCTGTGCACCTTGAGGATCTCCACACGGCCTTCCAGATCGGGGTAGTTGACAGTAACCTGACGGTCGAAGCGGCCCGGACGCAGCAGTGCCGGGTCGAGAATATCACGGCGGTTGGTGGCTGCCATGACGATAACGCCTTCGTTGATGGCGAAGCCGTCCATCTCCACCAGCAGCTGGTTGAGGGTCTGCTCGCGCTCATCGTGTCCGCCGCCCAGACCGGCACCGCGGCGGCGGCCAACCGCGTCGATCTCGTCGATAAAGACGATGGAGGGGGCGGAGCGCTTGGCCTCGGCAAACAGGTCGCGCACACGGCTGGCACCCACGCCGACGAACATCTCCACAAAATCGGAGCCGGAAATGCTGAAGAAGGGAGCCTTGGCTTCGCCTGCCACGGCCTTGGCCAGCAGGGTCTTACCGGTGCCGGGAGGGCCCACCAGCAGCACGCCCTTGGGGATACGTGCGCCCATATCGGTGTAGGCCTTGGGGTTCTTGAGGAAGTCCACCATCTCCTGCAGCTCTTCCTTCTCCTCGTTGCAGCCGGCCACATCGGCAAAGGTGATGGGGTTCTTGCCGGGCTCGTTGACGCGGGCACGGCTCTTGCCGAAGTTCATCACCTTGCTGTTGCCGCCGCTCTGGCGCATCATAATAAAGTACAGGAAGCCCAGCGTGAGCAGCGTCATGATGATGAAGGGCAGCATATCCACATACCACGGCACCACCACAGGCGCACGGTAGATGACCTGGAAGGGCAGGTCGCTGACGCTTACCTCGTCCAGCGTTTTGCCGTTCTGGGTGGCGGTCATCTGGCGCACGGTGTCGATGAAGTCCTCACCGATGGTGGTCTCGAAATCGTAGCCTTTCTCGGGGAAATCGGCTTCGGCCGTAACGGAGTTGCTGCGGTAGAGACCCACCAGCGAGTTGTTGCGGATGGCCACGGCCTTCACGTTGTTCTCGCGGATGGCATTGAGCAGCTCGGGATACTCGATCCGGGGATCCCGGGCGGGGCCCAGAGCGTTGTTAAGGATCAGGGCGATAATGATGAAGCATGCGATCATAACCACATAGCCCATCATCCCATTTTGTTTCTTCATTGAGAGCAAATCCTCCTTGCGGCATATAGGCCGCGCACGATAGCTTGCACGCCCCCTTTCCGGCGGGGCGCGGCCCCTGCGGGGGCTTTTTTCCATAGCAAAACAAGCCGTAGATACACGACCCCATCATTATAGCATAGGATGAGGGGAAAACAAAACAGTTTTTAGCTGCCTGCGGTTGTAAAAAAACCGTAAACCCGCACCACCGGCAGCACGCTGCCCATGGAGGAGAACCCTGCCCCGCCATCGAATTGTTCAGGATGACCTCTTTCAAGCCCCATCCCACCCCACGGAGGTATGCATGTTCGACCACCTGACCGCCTTCGGGCAGCTGCGCTTTACCGACCTGCCCCCCACCACAGCCGATCTGCTCATTTTTGCCTCCATGGCCTATTGCCCCATGGAGCGGCTGGGCGGGCACGGCTACGGCTGGCCCCTGAGCCTGACCACCCCGGTCCTCTACCCCCTACCCGCCCGGCAGAACGAGGGGGAGACCGCCCTCAGGCGCCGCCGCCTGTGGACAGCCGCCGCCGGGAGCATCCGTTTCGGGGAGTGCCGGTTTGCCGGGTTCCGGGCTCACTTCAGCCCGGAGAAGGAGCAGCAGTTTGCGGCCTGCGCCTTCCGCATCGCGCCCCAGACCGGGGTGATCGCCTTCCGGGGCACCGACTCCACCCTTGTGGGCTGGAAGGAGGACTTTAACCTTGCCTACGAAAAGCCCGTACCTGCCCAGCGGGATGCGGTACAGTTCCTCCACGATATGCTGGCGCTGTTCCAGCAGGCCTTTGTGGTGGGGCACAGCAAGGGCGGCAATCTGGCGCTGTACGCCGCCGCCCGGTGCGACCCGGCGCTGCAGCAGCGCATTGTGCAGGTGCTCAATTTCGACGGCCCCGGGCTGGATGAGGCCACCCGCCGTAGCCCGGGCTATGCCGCCCTTGCCGGGCGCGCCATCACCTATGTGCCGCAGGAGAGCATCATCGGTATGCTGATGAACGGGGGCGAGCCCTATACGGTCATCCGCTCAGACGGGGCAGGGCTGCGCCAGCATGACCCCTTTCTGTGGCAGCTGGAAAACGGCTCCCTCATCCCGGCAGAGGGGCTCACTCAGCAGAGCCGCTATGCCTCCAGCACGCTGCGCACCTTTCTCAGCAGCCTGCCCATCTCCCAGCGGCGGTCTGTGGTGGAGGCGCTGTTCAGCATCCTGTCGGCCACCGGAGCCAAGAAGCTGAACCAGATCCCGCTGGGGGCACTGCTGAATCTGGATGCGGTGCTGAAGGCCACCGCAGACATCAGCGCCGAGGACAGGAATGCCCTGCTGGGGGCGCTGGTAAAGCTGCTGGGCGCAGGGGCCAGCCATCTGGATGTGCTGCTGGGCAAAGAGGATGCAGGGCAGTAAGGGAGCTGCCGGAATATTGTTGAACAGAAAAACGCCCCCTGCCGGGGATCGGTGTGATCGCGGCAGGGGGCGCTGTTGTGCTTACAGCACTTTGTTGAGGAAGTCCTTGGTACGGTCGTTTTTCGGGTTGGAGAAGATCTCGTCGGGGGTGCCTTCCTCCACGATGGTACCTTCATCCATAAAGAGCACACGGTCGGCCACCTCACGGGCAAAGCCCATCTCGTGAGTGACCACCACCATGGTCATGCCCTCGTGAGCCAGCTGCTTCATAACATCCAGCACCTCGCCCACCATTTCCGGGTCGAGAGCGGAGGTGGGCTCATCAAACAGCATGACCTGCGGCTCCATGCACAGGGCACGCACGATGGCGATGCGCTGTTTCTGGCCGCCGGACAGCTGGCTGGGGTAAGCGTTCGCACGCTCGGCAAGGCCTACGCGCCTGAGCAGCTCCATGGCCTTTTCCTCGGCAGCTTCCTTGCTCTTTTTGAGGATCTTCATGGGCGCAAGGGTCATGTTGCGCAGGATGGTCATATGGGGGAACAGGTTGAAGTGCTGGAACACCATGCCCATCTTTTCCCGGTGCTTGTTGATGTTTACCTTGGGGTTGGTAATGTCCACGCCCTCCACGGTAACGGTACCGGCATCGGGGGTCTCCAGCAGGTTGAGGCAGCGCAGGAAGGTGGATTTGCCGGAGCCGGAGGGGCCGATGACGACCACCACCTCGCCCCGCTTGATATCCGCATCAACGCCGCGCAGCGCCTTAAGCTTGCCGCCGTCGAAATGCTTTTCCAAACCCTTGACGGAAATGATGATATCAGTGGTCACTGTTGCGCAGCCTCCTTTCCAGCTTGCCGATGGCCCATGTCAGCGTAAGCACCATGATCAGGTACAAAAGACCGGAGATGATGTAGGGGGTAAAGGCGGAGAAGGTACGGGAGCGGATGTAGTCGCCCGCCTTGGTAAGCTCGGTAAGGGCGATGTAGGAAAGCACGGAGGTTTCCTTGATGAGGGAGATGAACTCGTTGCACATGGCGGGCAGGGCGCTCTTGGCGGCCTGGGGCAGGATGATGTACATCATGGTGCGGAAGCTGCTGAGACCCAGCGAGCGGCCCGCCTCGGTCTGGCCCTTCTCCACGGACATGATGCCGCCGCGGACGATCTCTGCCACATAGGCGGCGCTGTTGAGGCCGCAGGCGATAACGCCGACGACGATCTTATCGATGCGCACCTTGCCGAACACACCGAAGTTGATGATCAGCACCTGCAAAAGCAGGGGGGTGCCGCGGAACAGGTTGATGTAGAAACCGGCGAACTGGCTGAGTGCCTTGACCACCGTAACGCCAAGGGCGGCAAGGGGGCCTTTGCCCCGGGCGGACATGCGCTGCACGGAGGGCAGGCGAAGGATGGCCAGCAGGGTGCCCAGCAGCACGCCCACCACAATGGCGTAGAGGGAGACCTCCAGCGTTACGCCCAGACCCTTCAGGTACTGCAGCCAGCGGTCGCCCGTGATCAGGTTGAGGTAGATCTCTTTGTAAAGGTATTGCCAGAAGTTGAGCGTATTGGCTTCCACGGCGGGCTGGATGGCCTGCCACCACTGCTCAAAGATGGAAATGGATTCAGTCACAGGGCTCTCCTCCAGAAAAGTCGGCGGGGGGATAATCGCATAAATGCCGTGGGGGCCGAACCCCCACGGCTTTATGCGGTTTAGCGGTACAAATTATTCGGCAGCGGCTTCTGTGGTCTCGGCAGCGGCCTCGTCGGCGGGAGCGGGTTCCTCAG
>JAZQHO010000167.1:0-6030 GCA_045540635.1 Candidatus Limiplasma sp. | reverse complement strand
GCTGTGGAAAAGGCCAAGGCTGGTTTTAAGGTTATCGGTTTTGTCGTGCAGGATCAGAAGGTGGAAATGGTCAATCAGGGCCATAATTATATCGGCGACGTTGTGGACAGCGATCTGGAAAAGATCGTGCGCGAGGGCTACCTGCGCGCTACCACGGATTTTGCCTCCGTGGCCAGCTGCGACTGCGTGTGCATTGCAGTGCCTACTCCTCTGGACGCCCATCAGCAGCCTGATATCAGCTATGTGCGCTCCTCCGCCGAGAGCATCATGCCCCATATGCACAAGGATATGCTGATTGTGCTGGAGTCCACCACCTATCCCGGCACCACCGAGGAACTGCTGAAGCCCATTCTGGAAAAGAGCGGCCTCAAGTGCGGCGAGGACTTCTATCTGGCGTTCTCCCCCGAGCGCGTGGATCCCGGCAACCTGATCTACAAGACCAAGAACACCCCCAAGGTGGTTGGCGGCTGCACCCCCGAGTGTACTGATATCGCCGCTACCCTGTATGAGGCTGTACTGGAAGCCCCCGTGCATCGCGTGAGCTGTCCCGCCGTAGCCGAAATGGAAAAGATTCTGGAAAACACCTACCGCAATGTCAATATCGGTCTGGTCAATGAAATGGCCATGCTGTGCGATCGCATGGGCATCAGCATCTGGGAGGTTGTGGACGCGGCCAAGTCGAAGCCCTACGGCTTCCAGGCCTTCTATCCCGGCCCCGGTCTGGGCGGCCACTGCATCCCGCTGGATCCCTACTACCTGAGCTGGAAGGCCCGCGAGTACGGCTTCCATACCTCCATGATCGAAAGCAGCATGATGGTAAACGACCGCATGCCCGAATACTGTGTGGATCGTGCCATGGCGGCACTCAACGACCACAGGAAGGCCATGAACGGTGCCAAAGTGCTGGTGCTGGGCGTTGCCTACAAGCAGGATATCGACGACTACCGCGAGTCCCCCGCCATCCGGGTGATCGAGCAGCTGAAGCTGCGGGGCGCAGAGGTCAGCTACTACGATCCCTTCATCAGCGAATACCGGGAGCACGGCGTAATTGAAACGGGTCTCCCCGAGCTGACCCCCGAGATCGTCCGGGCAGCCGATCTGGTGATGGTCACTACCGCCCACACCACGGTGGACTACCAGATGGTGGCAGACAATGCTCAGTTGATCTTTGATACCAAGAACGCCATGAAGCATATCCAGAACCGCGAAAACCTGCGGGTGCTGTAAGCCGGAAGGAGCCTTTTTTCCATGAGTACTCCCCTTCGCTATGCCCTCATCGGCTGCGGGCGCATCGCCCCCAACCACATCGCCGCCTACCGCAACAACAACGCAGAGCTTACCCTCTGCGCTGTTTGCGACCCCGTGCCCGAGCGGATGGAGCAGGTGCTTTCTCCCCTGCCGGAGGAGGAAAGAGCGCAGGTACGCCGCTATACCGACTACCGTGAAATGCTGAAGGTCGAGCAGCCCCAGCTGTGCGCCATCCACACCGAAAGCGGCAGGCATGCTGCCATCGGGTTGGACGTGATCGCCGCAGGCAGCAACCTGATCATCGAAAAGCCCATTGCGCTGAGCATCCGGGATGCCCGGGCGCTGATCGCCGCCGCAAAGGAAAAGGGCGTCAAGCTCTGCGCCTGCCACCAGAACCGCTTCAACAAATCCATCCAGAAGATACGCTCGGCGGTGGAGGAAAATCGCTTTGGCAAGCTGCTCCACGGTGCGGCGCACATCCGCTGGAACCGCGGCCCTGCCTACTACGAGCAGGCCAAGTGGCGCGGCACATGGGCGCAGGACGGCGGCGCACTGATGAACCAGTGCATCCACAACATCGACCTGCTGCGCTGGATGATGGGCGACGAAGTGACCGAAGTGACAGCCTATACCGACAACCTCTGCCACGACTTTATTGAGGCGGAGGATCTGGGCATGGCCATGGTGCGCTTTGCCAACGGCTCCTACGGCCTGATCGAAGGCACCACCAACATTTACCCCCACAATCTGGAGGAGACCCTCTACCTGTTCGGCACCGACGGTACGGTAAAAGCTGGCGGCAAGAGCGTCAACATCATTGAGGAGTGGGATTTCAGGGACGGCCGGGGCGACCCTGCCGCCATCAAGCAGCACTACGGCGAAAACCCGCCCAATGTATACGGCTTCGGTCACACTCCACTGTATCAGGACGTGATCGCCTCCATCCGGGAGAACCGCGCCCCCTATGTGGACGGCGAAGCCGGTCTGCGGGCACTGGAGATGGTGCTGGCCATCTACAAGTCTGCCGCAGAGCACCGCCCCGTGCAGCTGCCGCTGGAGGATTGCTCCACCATGGATTTTGCAGGGAGGTTTGACCGATGAGCGCCTATGTGCACCCCTCCGCCATCGTGGATGATGGCGCAGAGCTGGGCGAAGGCACCAAGGTATGGCACTTCTGCCATGTGGAGGGCGAAAGCCGCATCGGCAAAAACTGCTCCATCGGGCAGAACTGCTACATTGGCAAGCGCACCCGGATCGGCGATGGCTGCAAGCTGCAGAACAATGTGAGCATCTACGAGGGTGTAACGCTGGGCAACGGCGTTTTCTGCGGCCCCAGCTGCGTCTTTACCAACGACCTGACCCCCCGCGCCCTCTACCCCAAGGGACACGAGAACTTTGTGCCCACCCCCGTGGAGGACGGTGCCTCCATCGGTGCCAATGCCACGGTGGTCTGCGGCCACCGCATCGGGCGCTGCGCCATGATCGGGGCCGGCGCTGTAGTGACCACCGATGTGCCGCCCCATGCGCTGATGCTGGGCGTGCCCGCCCGCCAGCACGGCTATGTATGCACCTGTGGGCAGCGGCTCTTCGAGGATGCGCTGGAGTGCCCGGTATGCAGGCGGCGCTTTGAAAAGCACGGAGCCGGATTAAAGGAGCTGTGACCATGAATTTTCACGATCTGCATGCCCAGTATGCAGCGCTGAAGAGCGAGATCGATGCCGGGATCGCCTCTGTGCTGGAAAGCGGGCAGTTTATTCTGGGCAAACAGGTGGCCGAGCTGGAAGAGAAGCTGGCAGCCGACGTGGGACGCAAGCACTGCGTTTGCTGCGGCAACGGCACCGATGCGCTGATCCTTGCGCTCAAGATGTGGGGCATCACTGCCGGTGATGCGGTATTTGTGCCCGATTTTACCTACTTTGCCTCCGCAGGCTGCGCCGATGCGGTGGGAGCCACCGCCATCCCGGTGGATATCCGTCTGGATACCTTCAACCTGTGCACAGAAGCCCTTGAAGCCATGATCCAAAAGGTGCAGGCCGAAGGCAGGCTGCGCCCCCGTGTGATCGTGGTGGTGGACCTGTTCGGTCAGCCTGCCGAGCACGACAAGGTGCGTGCCATTGCCGACAAATACGGCCTCAAGGTGTTGGAGGATGCGGCGCAGGGCTACGGCGGCAGCATTGACGGCCGTGCCGCCTGCTCCTTTGGTGATGCCGCCACCACCAGTTTTTTCCCTGCCAAACCGCTGGGCTGCTACGGCGACGGCGGTGCCGTGTTCGTAGACAGCGACGAGGACGATGCCCTGCTGCGTTCCCTGCGGGCCAACGGCAGAAGCCCCGTGGACAAGTACGACAATGTGCGCTGCGGCCTCAACTCCCGTCTGGATACCCTGCAGGCCGCCATTCTGCTGCCCAAGCTGAAGGCGCTGCGGGACTACGAGCTGGATGCGCTGGACAAGGCTGCTGCCCACTACACCCGTCTGTTGGCTAATGTGGCCGTCACCCCCACGGTGCTGCCGGGCTACCGCAGCAGCTGGGCGCAGTACACCGTGCTGCTCCGGGATCGTGCCATGCGGGATGCAGCACAGGCAGCGCTGAAGGCGCAGGGCATCCCCACGATGGTATACTACCCCAAGGGGATGCACAGCCAGACCGCCTTTGCCCACATGCATTTCCCCGATAGCGACTACGCAGGCTCCCTTGCCGCCTGCGACCGGGTGCTTTCCCTGCCCATGCACCCCTACCTGACGGCTGAGGAGATCGAGACCGTTGCCGCTGCCCTGCGCAGCTTTGTGGAGGGCTGGCAGTGCTGACCGTGCGCCCCATGACGGCGGCAGACGACTTCACCGCCGCAGCAGGGGTCTATGTGGAAAGCTGGCGGCATGCCTACAAAGGACTCGTTGCACAGCACTATCTGGATAAGCTGCGCCCCGAAAGCTGGACAGGCCTGATGCGGGTCGATCCCTCCGCCAGCCTGATCGCGCTGGAGGACGGGCGCATCGTCGGTACTGCCTATATCGCCTGTGCCCGGGACGAAGAACGTGCCGGTTATGGCGAGATCGTGAGCCTGTACCTGCTGCCGGAAGCCACCGGCAAGGGCTACGGCAGGCAGCTGATGCTGGCTGCGCTGGACAAGTGCCGGCAGGACGGCATGACTGCCGCCTGCCTGTGGGTGCTGGCAGAGAACCACCACGCCCGTGGGTTCTATGAGCGCATGGGCTTCCGCGCCTCCGGGCGCACCAAGACCGAAGCCATCGGCGGCGATCTGCTGCCGTTGACGGAATATACCCTCCCTCTGGAATAAACCCCAGCGAATTTTACACAAAGGAGCTGAACGCCTGTGACCGCTACCCGCTTCACCCGCCGACTCATCGCCCTGCTGCTTCTTTGCTGCCTGCTGGTAGGCATGGTGCCCACCGGTCTGGCTGCCGCCAAGAAGAGCACCAAGAAAACCGATCTGACCGTCTCCTTTACCGCACAGACCTACCAGAACCGTGCCCGTGAGGTGCTCAAGGAGATCAACAAGATCCGTAAGGAAGAGGGGCTGCCCGAACTCCTGATGACCGACGATCTGGAGGACGCAGCCATTCAGCGTGCCGCTGAGCTGTTTGTGCTCTTCGACCATTCCCGCCCCGATATGACCGATTTCGATACCATCATCGATGAGTACGAGAGCCTCGCCACCTGCACCGTTGTGCAGCAGCTGATCGGCGCTGGCTTCACCAAGGCCGAGGAGACCTATCTGGAATGGGCCACCGAGCAGTATGATGTGATCACCGACCCGGAGTACACCCATGCGGGCGTTGGCTGCGTGTACATGAAGGGCAGCCAGAACGAATACTACTGGTACATGCTCCTGACCGCCTTCCCCGAGGATTTTGACGAGAAGGAAGCCGGAAAGGCTACCAAGGCAGGTGCCAGCAAGACCATCAAGGTGGAGATCGGCAAGACCATGTACACCCATGCCGACAACAGCCATAAGTCCTTTGAGCTGCGCTGCAGCGATGTGAACCTGAAAACCAAAACCTCCGCCAAGCTGACCGTGAACCTCTACGACAAGTACGATGTGAAGATCGGCAAGTGCGAGCTGGAGGATCTCAAGTTCAAGAGCAGCAACACCAGTGTTTTCACCGTGAGCGCCGAGGGCGAGGTGAAGCGCAAGAAGAGCGGCACCGGCACCCTGACCATCACTGCCCCGGGTCTGGAAGACCTGAAGGTGACTGTTACCTGTGGCAGCGGCAGCTCTTCTTCCGGTTCCTCCTCCGGCAGCAATTCGAACGCCACCGCCGTTACCGCCACCACCATCAAGGATCGGGAGCCGGAGCTGGTAGCCACCGAATACAGCAAGTACACCAAGCTGTCTGTCTACGTAAAGGGTGCCAGCGGCTATGTGCTCTACCGCTCCACCAGCAAGACCGGCACCTACTCCAAGGTGGATGAGCAGGCCACCACCAAGCGCTGGGACTACAAGCTGATGAACGAGGATATGGAAAAGACCTATTACTACAAGGTTCGTGCTTACAAGAACAGCAACGGCAAGCGGGTCTACAGCGAGTATTCCGACCCGGTGAAGGTGGCCCCGTAAGGCTGGGCAGCCGCTCCCCTGCGGAGCAGCCAAAAACACATTCAAAAAACTCCCCGTACCGTGGTTTCAAGCCACGGCACGGGGAATTTTGTGTCTTTACCGGGTAAAGCGGCTCATAAACCGCCATGCATGCTCGCAGGTATGCTCCCTGCATTCATGCCAAGTCGGATCGTAGCCATGTCGTTCTGTGAGCCAAGGAGTTGG
>JAZQHO010000166.1:0-6332 GCA_045540635.1 Candidatus Limiplasma sp. | reverse complement strand
GCGATGGCAATCGTTGTTGCAGACAAATGGTTCACCTCCAATTCAAGTGATCTTTCTGCAATGCGACAAACACAAAGAGCACACAGTAAGTCGTTCACTGTGTGCTCCGTATCGGGTTTATTTTACTTTGGTCAGATTCAGACAAACTTGGTCAAAACCTATCTGCTTGTTTTTGGTCAGCAGCGACCCATTTCAGGCACCGAAATAGGGGGGGATGCAGCGGTTTTTTAGCCCATAATTTAACCCATTTTTTAACCCATTAGAGCATTTAACCCATATTTAACCCATAAAAAATGGGTCAGGTTAGGACAGAATGAGTCAAACCGCTACAAAAGGAAAAACCCCGGAAACTCAGTGTTTCCGGGGCTTTCAGGCACTTTTCTGATGAAATTAGCGCTTGCTGAACTGGGGCGCGCGACGAGCGGCTTTGAGGCCGTACTTCTTACGCTCCTTCATGCGAGGATCGCGGGTGAGGAAACCAGCCTTCTTCAGGGCTTCACGCAGGTCGGGGTTAGCCTTGATAAGGGCGCGGCTGATGCCATGACGGATGGCACCGGCCTGACCGCTCAGACCGCCGCCAACAACGTTGACGAGGATGTCCATGTCGCCGCCGGCCTTGGTGAGTTCCAGGGGCTGACGAACAGTCATCTTGAGGGTTTCCAGACCAAAGTAGTTGTCAAGCTCACGCTTGTTGATCAAAATCTTACCGTCGCCGGCGACCAGACGGACGCGGGCAATAGCCTTCTTACGGCGGCCAACGGCATTGTACTCAACTTTTGCCATTTTCAATTACGCTCCTTCCGTCTTACTTGATCTCGAGAACTTCGGGCTTCTGGGCTTCGAAGCCGTACTCGGCACCGGCAAAAACCTTCAGCTTCTTGGCCATCTTGCGGCCGAGGGGGCCCTTGGGCAGCATGCCGACAACAGCCTTCTTAACAGCAAATTCGGGCTTTTCGGCGATCAGGCGGCGATAGACGGTCTCCTTGAGGCCGCCAACGTAGCCGGTGTGATGGTAGTAGATCTTCTGATCCAGCTTCTTGCCGGTCAGCTTGACCTTGTCGGCATTAATGACGATGACATAGTCGCCAGTGTCCACATGAGGGGTATAGATAGGCTTGTTCTTACCGCGCAGGATGGCGGCAACCTGGCTCGCCAGACGGCCCAGAACGACGTCCTGAGCATCGACGACGTACCACTTGCGCTGTACATCCGCGGCCTTGGCCATGTAGGTATTCAAGGCTAAGTCCTCCTTCAGGGAATCTGTGTAATGATGTGTGCGGCGGTTTGATGGTCAGCAAACTTCCGCGAGTGTCAATAGGATTCCGGGGCTGGCGGAGTCTATTGATGCCAAAAATCATTCTACCAAAACCATCAACATCTGTCAAGCACCAAAACAAAGATTTTAGCAGCTTTTGAAAAAGATTTTCTCCCCACTGCCGACAATTGCTGCCGGAGCTGTCCCGGAAGGCTTGCATGCAGGAATTTGGGCTGCCGGGGGCGAAAATACCATGCAGAATACCGCGGTTTTTCCGTTTCATGTTTGGAGGGTACTGTATGCCGCACCGCAATGCGCTTGCTGCCCGGCGCGATCCCATCAAGGGGCTGGCCATTATCTGGGTATGCTTCTTCCACGCCCGTTTGGGGCTGGAGCCTGTCTCCCTGCCGGGGATCCTGCAACAAATCGGCTATCTTGGGGTGGATATTTTCACCCTGCTGTCCGGCTTTGGGCTGTGGCATTCGCTTGAGCGTTCACCCTCCTCCGCAGCCTATCTGAAGCGCCGGGCCTGCCGCCTGCTGCCTGCCTTTCTTCCGGTGGCGCTGCTCTGGTGCCTCTGCATGCCGCCCGCCCTCGGCCTCGGTCTCCGGGATGGCATACACGCAGCCCTTGGCACGCTTACCATGACCGGCTACCTGACCGGTGCCCCCTATACCCTCAATTGGTATCTTTCACTGCTGCTTGTGACCATCCTGCTGGCAGTACCGGTGCATGCCGTTATCAGCAAGCGCCGTTTTCCCGGGCTCTGCTTTAGCGTGCTGGTGCTTCTTGCCGTGCTGTGCGGCGTTCTCTTTTTCGGCAAAAACCAGCTGATGCTCATCTCGCGGCTGCCCATTTTCCTGTTGGGCATGGCACTGGCCGGCACAAAGCCACGCCGGGAGCATCCCAAAGCCGCAGCACGGCTTTGTTTCGTCGGCTTTCTTGCGGGTGCATCCCTTCTGTGGTATGGCTTCGCCCGCCGCCCTGACTGGCTGCTCCGCTACGGGCTGTACTGGTACCCCGGGCTGCTGCTGGTGCCCGGGCTATGCGCGGCAACAGGCCGCCTGATGGACGAGCTTGCCTCCATCGGCCTCCGCTTTTCCATGCTGACAACCCTTGGCAAAGCTTCCTTTGAGATTTTCCTGTTCAACTGCTGGTTCGAGCTGCTGCTGAAACGGGTCCTGAGCAACAGTGAACCGCTGATCCACCTGCTGTTCGCTCTTCTCTCCATCATCCTCGGGCTTGTATGGCACATGGCGACAGTGCGCTTCGCCCGCAGGCGGAAGGCAAACGCCGTCAACAATGCCTGATCGCAGCCTTCCCATCTAAGGCCAAACGCCGGAGCGGGTATCCCCCGCGCCGGCGTTTTGGTTTTGCAGATCAGATCCGTTTTTTGTTTTGGGTAGCGGGTCTCCTGCCGTTTCTTACCGTTCTTTTCGTGTTGGCAACCAGCATCTGCTCAACAGCCGCCATCTCATCAAGAGGGCAATGCACCGCCATGGTCTGCCACCAGCGGGGCGAATAGAGCAGCAGCACGCAGTTCTCCTTCCAGAAATGTGTACGCGCCACATCCTTCCACGCAATAAACTGGTGACGGATCAGCGTCATATCCAGCATAGTGCGTTCATCGTCCTCCAGCTGGCGCACCATATCGGGTGTCAAAAAACGGGCAAAGAGCTGCACCGGTTGCGGATCCTCCAAATAGGTCCATGCATGCAGGCCAAGCTTATCGATGGCATAATGGATGCGCTCTCCTCTTTGCAGCCAGAGCAACAGTAGCCCCACAAGAAGCATTGCGCAAAGCAGCACCAGCATGATGGGCAGAAAGTTGCCGCGCAGAAGCACAAGCGTTGCAGTCAAGCCGCCTGCGGCAAACTCTGCCGCAACCACCGCCGCAACGAGCAGTACCAAAGACGGCAGGAGAACGCGCAGCCACGCATTCCAGCTGAACCAATCCTTTAGCGGCACATGGATCACATCGAAGGAGAGGGTTTCGCTGTTTTTGCCCAGCCTGCTCCCGCAATAGGTGCATTGACCAGCCAGCGGCACTTCTCTCCGGCATTTTTTACAATACTGTACCTGCGGCAAACCGGATCCGCTCCTTTCCTGCTTTCTTTTGGCTGCATACCGTTTACGACGGGCGGGCAGCCTTATGACTGAGGTGATGATAAAGTGAATTCCTACCCAACACTGCAAGCTCTGCTGAGCCACGATGCCCGCAGCCGCAGCCTGTTTGACAGCCTGCCCACGGAGGTGCAGGTAGCTCTGCAGGAGCAGCAACAATCCATTGGCAGTTACGAAGCGTTGAAACAGCGTGCGAACGGTTTTCGACGCAGAGACAGCCAGCGGTAGGCAAATCTGCCGCCTGCCCCTCATAGGCTATAGGGACGATCCGTCTGAAAGGAGCTTTGATCCCTATGACCCAGAGGCAAAACGGTTCCATTTGTGCAGAAGAATACGTAGTCAAACGCGGCGACAGCTTCTATCTGATCGCTCACAAGCTGGGCGTTCCCCTGCGGGATCTGCTGGCAGCCAACCGGGACATCCATCCGGCGCGGCTGATGGTAGGCGATGTGCTGTGCATCCCCCGGGAGGAGGATGACAGGCCGCAGACCGGTGCGGCGGGTACCAGCGGCGCAGGAAGCACTGTGCCCGAAGGCAGCATTTCCGCTCCCGCGAGCGACGAGGCAACCGGTTCCGGTACAGCGGGCAGCACCACCGGCAGCGGCGCTTCCGGGAGTGAGACCCCGCCGCCCGAAACCGCCGGCACCCCTGCCCCTGCTCCGAGTCCCGCTCCGGATCCCGTCCCCACCCCCGCCTGTTCTCTGGAGGAACAGGTAACGGTGCGGCAGGGCGAGACGGGTGCGGATATCCAGCTGCAAAGCCTGCTGAGCCGCAACACACTGCAAACAGCAAACCCCAGTGTGGATCTGGACGCCCTCAAGGCAGGCCAGACGCTTTGCGTGCCGTCTGAGAACACCGCCTGTGCCCTCCCTGCCACCTATACCCTTGTGGAAGGGGAAACGCTGGAGTCTGTTGCCATGCGATTCAACCTGCCGCTGGGCAGCCTGCTCCGGGTGAACCCCTGTCTTGCCCCGCAGGACTTTGAAGAGGGCGTTACCGTGATCCTGCCCCGTTAAGCATTACTGTCCAGCAGACGCTGAACCAGTTTTTCGATGTATTGACGTGCCTCCTGGGCAGCCATGAGCGCATCCGTCTGGCTTTGGGGCGTATCGCCCATCAAGCCGACAAACTGGCTCACCTTGAGCCCCAGCGCATCCTGCATCTCCTGATCGCTGCCGCCGGCAGAGACCAGATAGTAGCAGAGGATGGAGTCGGTCTGCCCCATGCGGTGTGCTCTGTCCTCTGCCTGCGAATGCACCGCAGGCGACCAGTCCAGCTCGCCAAAAACCACGCAGCTGGCTCTTTGCAGGTTGAGACCCGAGGCCGCACGAAGCGAAATGCAGCACAGATCCGTCTTGCCCGCCATGAAGCGTTCCACAGCACGCTCCTTCATGGCGGGTGTTTCTCTGCCTGTGATGAAGGCCGGCGAGAAGTTGTGCAGTTCCTTTTTGTAAAGATCCATCACCTGATGGTGGTGGGCGAACAGCAGCACCTTCTCCCCCGCATCCAGCAGCGTCTGCACAAACTGTGCTACCGCAGGCGCTTTTGCCACACCCGTGGCCTGCCGCTCGCCCTGCTCCACCTCCATGGCCCAAATCGCACGCTGTGAGGCGGTGGCTTCCTCGCTCCTCATGCGGGCAAGGGTCTCTGCCACCGGTTGCATCAGCTTGCGGTACACACCCTCGTCACTGTCCACAGCCATGACCAGCCTGCGCTTTGGCGGCAGTTCGCTGAGCACCTCCTGCTTGGTGCGGCGCAGCATCAACCCATCGGAACGCAGGCGTTCGCCCAACACATCCGGTTTGGCAACGATACGGTTACCGTAGCCGTAGCACCATTCCCGGGTGAAGCTCTCATAATCGCCAAGGCAGTGGAAATCCAGAATATTCACCACATTCCAGATCTCAGCGCCCTGATTGTAGATGGGCGTGCCGCTGAGCCCCACCACCCGGTTTGCGCTTTCTGCCAGCAGGCTGGCGGCTGAGTATTTTTCCGTACCGCTGCGGCGCAGCTCCTGCACCTCATCGAAGATCACAGTAGGAAAGCCCGCTTCCGGCAGGTATTCCTTCCAGCCCCGCAAAAGCAGATAGTGCATCAGATAAATATCCGCAGGCGGCAGGCTGTAGGGCTTGAGACCCTTGACCACATGCACGGTCAGTTTTGTGCCGTCCGGCTTTTGCACAAAGCGCTCGATCTCCTTCTCCCAGTTGCGCATGAGATGAGGTGGCGCAATGACAATGGCCGGGTATTCGCCGGTTTGGCTGAGCATGGCAAGCGCCTGCACGGTTTTTCCCAGACCCATCTCATCTGCCAGAAGGCAGCGCTCCGAGCGGAGCAGAAACCCAAGCCCCTCCTTCTGAAAATCCGTCAGCTTGCCAAGGAAAGCTGTGGGATGCGGTTCTGCCTTCTCCGGCAGGCGCAGGGCAAGCTCCCGTTTGATCACATACTCCCGTGCCTCGGCTACGGCATTCTGCCAGCGCTCCCAATCCTGCGAGCGCACCAGCAGCGGGTAGCGCAGCATGAGCCAGTTCAGATCGCCGATGATGCGCTTATGGGCGGTAAAGCGTGCCTCGCCCCGGCGGCCCGTGTCGGAGCCGGGGAACAGCCTTTTGCAAAGCTCCGTAACGGTGGGGTCGCCGCGTACCGTCCAGCATTTGCGGCGCGCATTGTAGCAGAGCGTGCCATAGGTACGGCGATGCTGCTCGGCAGCCACCTGTGCGCCGTCCGTATCCATCAGATAGGGCGGTATGACGGCGTACTCGCTTTCGTCGTACATAGGGCAAGCTCCTTTCTTTGCTGCTTTTTCTGCTGGGAGCCGCTACGGCAGGGCGATCCCCCACAGCTGGCTCAGGGTAATGAGCCGTACCGGTTTACCACAGAGGATTTTGGGCAGGCACACGCTCCGCTCCGTAACAACGATCAAGCCGTCCACCGCATCACAGGCCGCGTAGCG
>JAZQHO010000165.1:0-28838 GCA_045540635.1 Candidatus Limiplasma sp. | reverse complement strand
GTCAATTCATTATCATCCATAGGGGTAAGTTCTGTGTTGTCGCTACGAATTAAACCCATTTTCAGATGGTCTATTGACAGGTATGGATATTTATATTTTTCGAGCAATTTTTGGGCAAGTGCAGTTTTGCCTGTATGCGATGCTCCTGTAATTAAAATAATCATTATCACACCTACAAATTCAAGTTTATCGTTTTCATTCTATCACAGCAATACAAGGAACCGCAAGCTAACCAAAGCTTGCGGTTCCGTTGCTTGCATGATGGCAAGTGAAGGATAACTCCTTCCTTTCCATCACCCCCATCGGGGAGCCGCTCTTTGCATTGGCTGCACTATGCGCCGCCCTGCCTGTCCAGCGTGCGGATGCGCCCGCAGATGAGCTTGCACACGTCGCCTGCGATCTGCAACAGGCGGGGATCCTTCACCAGCCCCAGCCGCTGCTGGAAGCGGGTACTGATGGCGCCGATCAGGTAGGGGCAGCCGGTAAGGGACTGCTCAATGCGCTCAAACAGCGCTGCCTCCATGGCATCGGAGAAGATGCGGGAGGCGCGGATCATGCCGCCCTCCCGGTAGAGCAGCACGGTGATGTTGCCCCAGGGGAAGGTCTCATCCACCGAGAAGTTGTAGGGCAGCGCCTCCGGGTATACCCATGCCGGGTCGGCAAAGGAGGCGGCATCCTGAAGGATGCTGCTTTCCTCCAGCATGCGCTCGTCCAGCCATGTGGGGCGGCTGCCGTAGGCCGCAGCAAAGGTGCTTACCAGCGCTTCCTCCATGGCATCGGCGGTGGCGGCGGGCAGGTGCTTGCTGAGGCTGGTATAGAGCGTATCCACGCCGGGGCGGGGCTGATCCCGGAAGCGTTTGCCGCCGGGCAGCAGGCTTTTGCCCATCTGCTCCAGATCCGGGTCGATGAAAAAAACGCCGTTGTGCAGTGCACGGGATCCGGCTTTGTAGAAAGCATTGAGGCAAAAGCTGCGCCCCTCGGCGGTAAGGCTGGCAGAAGGCCCCATCTGCACAGCCATGCCCAGCCGGGCGGCCGCACGGGCTGCCAGCGCCAGCTGCTGCTGGGCATGGAAATCGACCTTGGGCAAAATAAGGCTGTAGTTGAGGGTACCCGCATCCTGATAAAAGGTGCCGCCGCCGGTCAAACGGCGGATGACTGCGCCGCCGGACTCCAGAAAGTTTTCCACGTTGCATTCGTACCACGGGTTCTGGTTGCGCCCGATGGTGACGGCAGGGGTGCTGCGGCACAAAAAAAGAATGGCGGTGTTATCCGGCAGTGTATCCATCAGGTGCTTTTCGATGGCCAGATTGCGGCATGGGTCGCTGCTTCTGGCAATAAGGCACGCTGTTCTTCGTATCATATGGCTCTCGCCCTTCCGGTGAAAGATCGATAAACAGAAAAACGGATTCCTGTACTATTTCGCCGCTACAGGCGGGAATTCCTGCCACGGTGAGCTCAGGCACGGAGCACCAGCACCTGCACCTCCTGCCCCGCCTGTGTTCTGACGGGGCGGAAGGGCTTGCCCGCTGGCACGGTAGCCTCCCGCGGCAGGGCATAGGCAATGCGGACGATGCGCCCCTGCTGGCGCTGGCAGCCGATCCACAGCCCACCCTCACCCTGCTGCACCTGAACAAAGCGCCAGCCGCTCCACGGCAGCAGCGGCACCGGCAGACAGCGGTCAAAGTAAGCAGCTACATCTGCAAAGCTCTCCGGCCAATGGAGCCTCGGCAGCCGATCCGCCGGGGCTCCGGTGCTGCGCCGCAGGGGTACGGCGGCTGTTTCTGCTGCGGGGCAGCCGGTGGACACCAGAGGGTTATCGTCCGGCGCTGCCGGACAGGACGTGGGCTCCGGCGTTGCTGCACCGGCAGTGGGCTGCGGGGGTGTATCGTCCTGCGCTTTCCGGCTGCGCCGGCGCTCCCGCTGCACAGCAATGGCGGGCAGGAACACCTCCCTTGGCAAAGACGAAAAGGGCTTGCGCCGGTTCCGGGCCGGTACACTTGCGGAAGCGGCGGGGCTTTCTTGTACATGGGCTGCTTCTGCCCCGCATACAGGCGGTACAGGAGCAGCTTCGGGCGGGGAGGCGGCAGGGGTCTGCGGTTGCACGGCGGCAGGGGCGGCATCCGCTGCGGGTGCTGCGGGCATTGCTGCTGCCGGTTCGGGCTCCGGCTTCAATGCAGCCTCCCGGTTCAGCTTATCGCAGAGGGCAAGCAGCGCATTTCTGGCATCCATCAGACTGCCTGCGCTCTGGGGAGCATACAGCCCGATGGCCAGCGGGCGTGGGTGCGGCTCTCCATCGGTGATCAGAAGTGCTGTCAGGCGGGCAGGGGCTACCACATCGGCAGGCAGATCGGTGTACAGCCCTGCCTCGCCCCGGGCATTGACACCACAGCGCCCCAGATCCCTCACAAGGCCGTCGCCTGCATACCAGTACGCATGCATTCCGTTGCCCCGCAACCCCCGTAGGTTGATCTGTACCAGCTGCCGCCCGGCCTCTCCCTGCACACGGGCATAACCGCTGACCCCGGCCTGCATGGGTCTGAGCATCACCATTTGATGGAACACCGCCTCCGGCATAGCATACCCCTCCCTTCTCCGCAAGCCTATGCGCAGGGGCGGAGGGGTATGATTGCCCATCCCGGAGCTTATGGTATAATGAAAAAAAGGAGGCTGCATCCCATGGAGAAGATCAAAAGTTTTGACGGCATCACCGCTTGCGGCGAAAACTGCTCCGGCTGTGCCAAGAAGGTACAGGGGCTTTGCTCCGGCTGTCGGGAGACCGACGGGCACTGTCAGGAATGGGCAGGCACCGGTCGCTGCCCGATCCATGCCTGTGTACAGGCGCACGGCGCACTGTTCTGCGGGCTTTGCGAATGTTTTCCCTGCGATAAGCTGCCTGCCCTGCTGCCATGGAACCCCACCGCCAAAGAGCATTTGGCCGCACTGGCGGATGCCTGCCGCAAAGCAACCGGGCCATGATGGAGTGCACGGAAAAAAGACAGAAATTTTCCGATAATGTGCCTTGTTTCGCCTTCGGCTGCGTGTTATGATTATTCGGTTGAGAATCAGATGAAAGGGGATCCTTCTCATGCGCGTCGGGTTTGACCATGACCGGTATACCAAACTGCAGTCGGAACACATCCGGCAGCGGATCGCACAGTTCGGGGGCAAGCTGTATCTGGAGCTGGGCGGCAAGCTGTTTGACGACAACCACGCCTCCCGTGTGCTGCCCGGCTTCCGCCCGGACAGCAAGATGCTGATGCTTTTGCAGCTGCGGGAGCAGGTGGAGCTGCTCATCACCATCAACGCCGACGACATTGAAAAAAGCAAGGTGCGCGGCGATCTGGGCATCACCTACGATCTGGAGGTGCTGCGCCTGATCGATGCCTTCCGGGAGATCGGGCTCTATGTGGGCAGCGTGGTGATGACCCGCTGGCGCGACCAGCACTCCGCCATCATGTTCAAGCAGCGGCTGGAGAATCTGGGCATTCGTGTGTTCCGGCATTTCCCCATCGACGGCTACCCCTACGAGGTGGAGCAGATCGTCAGTGATGCGGGCTTCGGGCGCAACGAGTATGTGGAGACCACCCGTCCCCTGGTGCTGGTGACAGCTCCCGGCCCCGGCAGCGGCAAAATGGCGGTATGCCTGAGCCAGCTGTACCAGGAGCACAAGCTGGGCGTGAAGGCCGGGTATGCCAAGTTTGAGACCTTCCCCATCTGGAACCTGCCGCTGAACCACCCGGTGAACATCGCCTACGAAGCCGCCACCGCCGATCTGGAGGACAACAACATGATCGATTCCTACCATCTGGAGGCCTATGGCGAGATGGCGGTTAACTACAACCGGGATGTGGAGATCTTCCCGGTGCTGAAGGCTGTTTTTGAGCGCATTTACGGCGAATCCCCCTACAAATCCCCCACGGATATGGGCGTGAACATGGTGGGCAACTGCATCTACGACGATGACGTCTGCCGGGATGCCGCCTGCCAGGAGATCATCCGGCGCTATTTTGCGGCCCGCTGCGCTTTGGTGCAGGGCCGTGCCGAGCAGCACGAGGTGGACAAGCTGCAGCGTGTGCTGCAAAAGACCGGTCTCACCTCCGATATGCGCCCCGTGGTGGGCGCTGCCCGCGCCAAGGCCGAGGAGACCGAAGCCCCTGCGCTGGCTGTGGAGCTGCCGGACGGGCGCATCATCACCGGCAAAACCTCCGACCTGATGGGTCCCTCCGCCGCCGTGGTGCTCAACGCCCTCAAGGCGCTTGCGGGCATCGAGCCCGATGAGGATCTGATCTCCCCCACAGTCATCGAGCCCATCCAGTCCCTCAAATGCGACTATCTGGGCAACCGCAACCCCCGCCTCCACAGCGATGAGGTACTGGTGGCGCTGTCCATCAGCGCCGCTACGGAGCCCAATGCAGCCAAGGCCATGGCGCAGCTGCCCGGGCTTGCCGGCTGCGAAGCCCATTCCACGGTGATCCTCTCGCAGGTGGATGACAACATCTTCCGCCGCCTGAAGGTGAACCTGACCTGCGATGCCAAATACCAGACCCACAAGCTTTACCACAAATAACACACAGACCGGAAATGCGGCTTGCGATGCAGCGGCGGCATTTCCGGTTTTGCACATTTGCCCCGAAGAAAGGAGCCTCAGAAATGGAAGTGTACCATGTTGTCACCGAGCGCAGGATGGCGCTTGGGCAAATCATTCAAATGGACGAGAACACCCCCACCGGTGTGTATAACCGGGTGATGGCCAAGCAGGCGCTGGTGGAAGATATGCTGCAAAACCCCGAAAAGTATGCGGGGCAGCCCATCGACCACCCTACCGATGTGGCCATCCGTGAGCTGGCGATGGAGCAGGTGCGCCGGGAGTGCTACCCCCAGTACCCCTCCCGCATGCACAGCCTGTACACCTCCACCTCGCTGGAAAATGCACGCTGCTGGTTCCAGTGGTTCAAGGACTGGGGGCGGGCTACCTACCAGATCGTCAAACTGCAGGTGGAGGGGCGCTGCTTTACCGGCAACGCCAACCTGTGCTTCGACGGCGGGCTGGATGAGGCGCAGAACCGCTTCTGTGCAGAGCGCTACTGGCAGGTGGGCGAGGATCCTGACGGAGAGCGTCCCATCTGGGAAACGCTGGTGGATGGGCGCATCGAGGTGGTGGAGATCATCCACGAGGAGGACGGCAGGGGCTGAGGGTACTGCCCAAAGGCAAGCTGCACGCAACAACCGCACAACGCAAAGGAACCGCAAACCGGTCAAAGGTTTGCGGTTCCTTCAGAATGTCAAAAAAGCCCAGAGGTATCGGAGGGCCGCAGCCCTCTGATTGCCAATCCGAAACCAGCGGCGTGTACGGTGGTTTCGGAACCCTTGCGCAGCAAGGGATTCCTATCGCCGTTTGCCGCCCGGGGAGCCGTAGGCTCCTAGGCAAACGGTGCAAATGTCGTCAAAAAAGGCGCCGCAGGCGAGTTTTTTGACGAGTTGAAGGAACCGCAAACCGGCCAAAGGTTTGCGGTTCCTTACGATTGCGCTCCGGTCAGCCGTTACTTGATCAACTCAAAGAACTTGAGGCTGCCTGCACCCACCCGCACGGGGAAAAGATACTCAGCAGGCTCGGGGATGACGGTGGTGGCATCCATCATATGGGAGGGCAGGGGCATTGCAATACGCTCGGTATACTCTGCGCCGGTCTCCAGATCCCGCAGACCCTTGCACTCGCCGCGCACGACCACATCCACAACGCTGGGGGCAGGGTTGTAGCTTTGGATGGCGTAGGTATCGTTATCGTAGCTGAGGAAGGAGTGCTTGCCCTCACCTGCGATATACACCCGCTGCCCAAGACTTGCATACTTGGCGATGCCCTGCCACACCTCACGGGGCAGCTTGTAGAGATCGGCAAAGTTTTCCGGCACGTTGAGGATGAACAGGCGACCCTTGCCGTAGCTGTCCTCCGTCATCAGGGGGAAGGTGTGCTCCCCGGCGATGATGTTGATATTGCTGCAGGTGGCGTTGGTCTTGTAGCTGAGAATCTCGAACAGCAGCTTTTCACGCCCCTTGCAGAAAGCGTGGGCATCCCGATAATTGTAGTGGGATACCATGTATTCCTCAGCCAGCACATGGCGGTGGGTGAGGCGGACGGAGGTAAGATCCTTCATGCCCTTATCGTAGCAGGCACGGAAGAAGCCGGTCGTCACCATGGCATTGCCGCCCCTGCGCAGATGCTTCTCCAACTTTTCCATGGCGCTTTCGTCATGGGCGGAGCTTTCGGTAAGCAGCACCATTTCGGCGTTCTCGTCAAAGTACGGGGAGGGCTCCACGGCAATGCCGCCCATGCCCAGATAGTTGTAGAGCTGATCCTCGCCGTCGCCGTCGAAGGGCTCCCATGCAGCAACGCCCACAGGCTTGCCCAGCTTTGCCAGCATGCTGTCCATACGGGCCAGCTCGTGCCCCAGCGGGGGCAGCAGAACATTGTTTTCCATCACCTCAAAGTTGAAGAGCATCAGCTCTTTGGCCTTGGCCAGCATGGTCATGTTGGCCTGTTCCAGATAGAAATTCATGTTGGGGCCGGAGCCGAAGGGATCGATCCAGCCGCCGCCGTTGCGCCCGGGGGCGGTGTTCTCCATCAGACGGATGATGGAATAGGACAGGTAGCGCTGCAAATGCTGCTGGGAGTACTGGGCATCCCGGGTCTCGGTGCCGGTATAGACCATGTCGAAGATATCCTTCTGCTTACCGGGGTTGTAGCCGCACTCCTGATAGCTCTCGTACCAGTTGGGGTACTTGATGATGAAGTTGATGCCCGGATGCACCCGGCGGGCTTCCTCCACGATCACGCGGGCAAAGTCCTCCATCAGATCGAGGCGGTACTCCTGCCAGGAACGGCTGCCCTTGGCTTCGATGCACTTTTCACAGGTGCAGCTGGTAAAGAAGAAGTCGTCCAGAATGATCTCGTCGAACACGGAAGCCACATCCCGCACGATCTGGAGATAGCGCTCCCGGTGGGCGGGATCGGTATAGCAGAAGGTATCGTAGTAGCTGGGCTTGCGCTCGCCGTTTACCAGCACCGTGGAGGTGATGCCGCCGGAGGTCTCGATGCCGTTTTTCTCAAACAGCGCTTTTACGCTGCGCAGCTTTTCCACGGGTACATCCACCAGACCGCGATGGTTCTCGATATACACCTTATCCAGATGCACATAGTGGCGGTAGTAGTCGATGGCGCGCTGGATGGTCTCCTCATCCGCTTTGGCAACATAGTATGCGTGTACATAGGCAGCCAGTTTGAAATGCTCGTAGGGTCTCATAATGCAGCCTCCTTGGGCGTTGTGATTGAGTGGGTACATGGTAACACGAAAACGAATCGGCTGCAAGAGGGTTATTGGTACAAAACGCAACCGTTTTCCCGTATTGGCGAATGACGGTTTTTGTGCTATAGTATTTCGTCGTACCTTGCATCGACACAGGGCGGCAGGAGGTATCTATGAAGCATTCCAAGGTGCGCGCCATTTGTCTGGGCGCGATCATTGCGGCGCTGTACATTGCGCTTACGCTGGTTTTTCAGCCCATCAGCTTCGGCGCTTTGCAGCTGCGCATCTCCGAGGCCTTTACGCTGCTGCCGGTGCTTTTCCCCGAAGCAGTGCCGGGGCTGACCATCGGCTGCCTGCTCAGCAACCTGCTGGCGGGAGCCAACCCCTACGATGTGGTTTTCGGTACGCTGGCCACATTGCTGGCTGCGCTGCTCACCCGCAGGTTGCGCCGGAACCACTGGCTGGCAGCGCTGCCGCCGGTGGTCTGCAACGGCGTGATCATCGGTCTGGTGCTGACCTATGCCTACGGTATCGATGCCCTGTGGCTGAACATGCTGACGGTATCCCTCGGGCAGGCGGTGGTCTGCTATGCGCTGGGCGTGCCGCTGGTGAAGGCGCTGACGCACATGGGCATGCCGAACGCAAACAGCAAGAAATAAAACGGCACACACACCAAAACCCCCGGCAGACATGCAACGCTGCATCGTCTGCCGGGGGTTTTTCGGGATCATTCAACCGCTTCCGGCTTCTCCTCCAACGGGTTCCACCGGCCTCTTACGTAGTGGATAGTAAAAAGCACGAACAACAGCAGGTTATGCGCGATCATGCACGCCCACGCCGAGACCAGCGAAAGCCCCAGCAGCTGGGTGCAGATAAAGGTGCCCACGATGCGCACGCCCCACATGCCGATGATGTTGTACACAAAGGGCGTTATGGTGCGCCCCACGCCCTGCAGCATACCCTCGATGATGATGGATACCCCATAGAAGGGCTCGGACACCGCCACCATCCGCAGCACGGTGGCTCCCAGCAGGATGACCTGCGCATCGGCGGAGAACAGGCTCATCATATGGGGCGCAAACAGGAACAAAAGGCTGCCGGAAAGCAGCATCATCAGCGTTTCGATGATGAGGATGGTGCGTGCCAGTTCCTTCATGCGGCGGCGGTCCTTTGCGCCGTAGGCATTGCCCGCAAGGGTAGCGGCAGCGGTCTGCATGCCGTAGCCGGGCACATAGAAGGCGCTTTCCACCGTGTTGGCGATGGTATGGGCAGCCGTGGAGATCTCGCCCAGCGAATTGATCATGGCGGCAAAGGCCACATAGCCCAGCGAGGTGCCGAAGCGCTGCAGCATATTGGGCAGCGCCACCCTGAGGCATGGGCGCAGCACCGCCATATCCGGCTTCAGGCTCTGGCCTTTGGGAGAGATGACCGGGTGCCGCCACAGCGCCCATGTGATGCACACACCGCCCACCGTAAAGGCGATGGCGCTGGCGACGGCAGCGCCCACCACGCCCATGCCTGCACCGGGCATCCACACATCAAAACCGAAGATGCGGAGCGTGCGGCTGGGGTAGATGAGCAGGAAATTGAGCACCACATTGGTGATGTTCACCCAGATGCCCACCCGCATGGGGGTCTTTGTATCGCCTGCGGCACGGAGCGCCGTGCCGAAAATGATGCTGGCCGCTCTTAGCAGCATGGGCGTATACAGAATGAAGAAATAGGTGGAGGCCAGCCCCCGGATGTTTTCATCCACCTGCATCCACACAGGCACCATGGGGCTGAGTGCCAGCGCCAGCACCGTAAACAGGATGCCGGAGGCCAGCACCGCCAGCGTGGCCTGAGCGGTGGCCCGTGCCGCCAGCGGCTTATCGTTGGCTCCGTAGGCCTTGGCAATGGTGCTCAAAAAGCCCACGCCCAGCGCAGAGACCGTGCTGCCGATGAGCCAGTTGACCGTGGTGGTGGCACCCACCGCTGCGGTGGCGGTGGTGCCGAGGGAGCCTACCATAGCGGTATCGATGTACTGGACAGCCGTCTGCATCAGCTGCTCCAGCATGGTGGGCCATGCCAGCGCAAAAATGATGCCGATCATGCCCCAGCGGGATCTCTTCTGTTCCGTCATAACCATACCTCTGTGCCCGTCGGGCGCTTTACTTCGTAATGATGCCGGTTATCTGCCAGGCGGGCGACCAGCGGGTAAGCGGCAGCGGCGCACCGGGCACGATGCGGCCCGCCAGCGCTTCGCCAATGGATTGTGCAGGGGTGAGGGTGCACATGCGCACCGCCGCCTCCGGCGCAATGCCGAACAAATGGATCAGATTCTCCAGCGCACGGCGCAGGGTGAGCACAGAGCCCGCCAGCGTGCCGTTGTGCAGTCTGGCCTGCCCGTCCTTTACCTCCACCCGGTAGCCGCCCAGTGCATAGCGTCCTTCCGGCATACCGGCAGCCTCCATGGCATCGGTGATCGCCACCGCCCGCTCTGCGCCCTTGGCACGAACCAGCAGGCGCACCGTATCCCTGTGCAGATGCACGCCGTCGGCGATCACTTCGCAATAGAAGCGGTCGTCGGTGAGGGCTGCGCCGGGCACGCCCGGTTCCCGGTGGAGCAGCGCTGTCTGGGCATTGAAGGTGTGGGTGATGTGGTTTGCGCCCCAATCCGCTGCCAGATGGGTCAGCGCTGCATCGGCAGAGGTATGCCCCAGCGATACGGCAATGCCGCGCTCCCGCAGGGCACGGATCATGGTTTCCGCTCCCCTGCGCTCCGGAGCCAGCGTCAGGAGCCGGAGCCCGTCGGTGCTGCCGCCGGTCAGGGAAAGCAGCTTCTCCATGGAGGGATCGCAGAGATAGCGTCTGCGCTGTGCGCCCGCCCGTTCCGGGTTGAGGAAAGGGGCTTCCATATGCAGACCCAGCACCCGTGCGCCCGCAGGCTCCTGCGAAGCCATCACCCGGCGGGTGCCCTCCACAGCCTGCAGGGTCTCCGCCGAAGAGGCGCTCATGGTGGTGGGCAGAAAGGCGGCTACGCCCTCCTGAAACAGATCCCGGCTCATGGCACGGATGGAGGCTTCGCCCTCCATGGTATCGTGGGCCTTGTAGCCGTGGATGTGCACATCCACAAAGCCCGGCAGCAGGTGATCGCCCGCCAGATCCAGCACCTCTTCGCCGGGCAGAGGGTCAAGCCGGGTGCCGGTCTGCACAACACAGCCATTGCCTGTGCGCACGCAGACAGGATAAACGAAGCTGCCCTCCAGATAGGCTGTGGCATTGATCAATAGCATAGCAGCGGCCTCCTGTAATGGATATGCCAGATTATCTTACCCCAAGGCGGGCAGGATGGCAAGGGGCAGCATGAGACCCCGGCAGAGCATGCGCCCCGCCGGGGTCGTAAGGTTTGTTTGTTATTCCGACAGCGCAGCCACCAGCGCGATGAGGGGGGAGTTCCAATAGATGCAGATCTCGTTGGTGGAATAGCTGGCATGATCATCCACAAAACACTTGCCCGCAGGCTGACCCTGCAAATGCTCCTTTGCGCATGCATCCGCCAGAGAGCTGCAGGGGCCGCCGGACAGCATGCCGGGCTGGCATACGCCCTGCGCCACGCTGGGCCGGTGGTGGGGATGGCTCATGGGCTGTGCGCCAAAGCCGGATACATAGCAGTAGCTGACCGGGTTGACACCCAGCAGATAATGCAGCTGCTTCTGCGCCGCCAGCAGGAAGCGCTCCTCGCCGGTAAGGCGGTGGGCAAGGCTCAGCAGCATGCCGTGGTTGGCCACCTCCATGTTGCTGCCCCAGTGGAGCTGCTCGGTCATGCAGATGCCGTAGGCATTGATGCGCCCAAGCATTGTCTCTGCTGCCTTCAGCACCCATGCACGGCACATTTCACTGACCTCACCGGGCAGCTGCATGCCCTCGATGGCGGCATAGCCGCGCATATCGCCCCAGCCAAGGGGCAGATAGTTACCATAAACAACCTCCAGCATCTCCCGGGCGATGGACAGGTAGGCCTCCCCACAGGTGATGGCAAGCTCCACGGCGGCCCACAGGCGCTCATCCGCATCGCTGCGGTCGCCGTAGCCGCCGGTATGGATGCCCTCCGGGTTGTGGAACAGGATGGGCTCGCTGGCAGCAAGGAAGTTCCACGCGCGCACGGCTGCGCTCAGCATCCGCTGTGCAAAGGCGGGGTCGCTGTCCCGATAAAAGCGGCTGGCCATGGCCATGCAGGCGGCAAAATCGCCGGTGGCGGTGGTGGAAACAGGGCTTACGAACAGCTCATCCGTCTCCTCGTGGGGCATGATCATACCGCAGAAGGAGGCGCAGCTTACCTTATGGTAGACCGCACCATCCGCCCGCTGCATCTTGAGCATCCACTCCAGCTCCCAGCGCGCCTCCTCCAGAAGCCCGGTGAGACCGTTTTCAAACGCTGCGGGATTCCACTGCCATGCCAGCAGCATATCAGCCACCGTTTTGGCAGCGGGTACCACATAGCGCCCGTAGTCGCCCGCATCGTGCCAGCCACCGGAAACCTCCATCACCTCATCGGTGCCCCAGACCTTCGCAAGACCGGTATGGCAGGCGGGGTGGGCAAAGCAACCGGCTTCGGGCTTCAGATCGTCGCCGCAGCGCTGGTAGTAGAGCATATCCACCAGTGCGGTGAGCAGCTGCCGGTAGGGCTTTTCCGATACAGTGAAGGGATAGGAGCTTTCGCTGCCGGAATGGAGCGTATAGGTGCCCGGTCGGGTGAGGGCGGAAAAATCCACCGTCAACAGACTGTCGCCCCACAGGAGGGTGCGTTCTTCGTCTACGGGGAGGGTCAGTACCGTTTCGCCCGCAGCATCCCGCACCTCCAGCGTGCTGCCGGTGCTGCCGCGGAGCAGGGCGGTCTTTTGCATGGCGGGTGTGTAGCCCAGTTGGTTCACCTGTATGTTCATGGCGGGTTTTCCTCGTTTCTCGTTTGTTTTGGGTATTATATCATTGCTGCCGGGAACATACAAGCGCCTGTGGCAAATTTGCATTTTCCATTTTTTTAAATAACAGACGCACTGCTTTCCGGCCCACGCTGCCGAGTCTTGACGGGCGCACGGCATTCTGCTACAATACGCCTGTTCATCGGAGGGCAAGACTCACAGGAAGCGACTGCCGGATAAGATGACGGGTGAGAGACCCGTTATCTTATCCGTTTTTTTGATAAAGGAGGAAACCATGCAAAAGAACCGTTCCTTTACCGAAGGGCCCATCCTATCCACACTGCTGCGCTTTGCGCTGCCCGTTTTGGGGGCGATGATCCTGCAAGCCATGTACGGTGCGGTGGATCTTCTGGTGGTGGGGCAGTTTGCTGACCCCGCTGCGGTATCTGCCGTATCCACCGGCAGCCAGCTGATGCATACCATCACCACGGTGGTGATCGGACTGGCGATGGGCGTTACGGTGCTGGTGGGGCGCAGCATCGGCGAAAAGCGTGCGGACAAAGCCGGTGAGATCATCGGCAGCTCGGTGTGGCTGTTCGGCGTGCTGGGGCTTATCCTGTCCCTGCTGGTGGTAGTGTTTGCCGCACCGCTGTGCAGGCTGATGCATGCGCCGGAGCCCGCCTTCCGGCAGACGGTGCAGTATGTAGCCATCTGCGGTGCCGGGCTGTTGTTCATTACCGCTTACAATGTGCTGGGCAGCGTATTCCGGGGCGTGGGCGATTCCAAGACCCCGCTGGTGGTGGTGGCCATCGCCTGTGCGATCAACATTGCAGGCGATCTGCTCTTTGTGGCGGTGATCCCCATGGCGGCAGCCGGTGCGGCGCTGGCCACTGTGCTGGCGCAGGGCATGAGCGTGGTGCTGTGCCTGCTGCTGCTCAGAAAGCGGGGGCTGCCCTTCCCCTTCTCCAAAGCCTGCCTGAAGCCCCGCCGCAGGCACATTCTGCAAACGGTACAGGTGGGTGCACCCATCGCTTTGCAGGATCTGCTGGTAAGCCTTTCCTTCCTTGTGCTGCTGGTAATCATCAACTCGCTGGGCGTGACCGCTTCGGCAGGCATGGGCGTGGCGGAAAAGCTGTGCGCCTTTATTATGCTGGTGCCTTCCGCCTTCTCCAGCTCGCTGAGCGCCTTTGTGGCGCAGAACATGGGTGCAGGCCAGCCCGCCCGCGCCCGCCGGGCGCTGCTGTGCGGCATACTGGCATCCCTCTGCATCGCTGTGGTCATCTCGTACCTTTCCTTCTTCCACGGCGAGATGCTGGCTGCCATCTTCTCCCGGGATGGGCAGGTGAACATCGCTGCCGCCGACTATCTGAAAGGCTACGCCATCGATGTGCTGCTCACCAGCTTCCTGTTCTGCTACATCGGTTTCTTCAACGGCTGCGGCAACACCACCTTCGTGATGCTGCAGGGGCTGATCGGCGCTTTCGGCGTGCGCATCCCCGTCTCGTGGCTCATGAGCAGGCTGGAGCCGGTCTCCCTGTTCCGCATCAGTCTGGCGACACCGGCCTCCACCTTTATTCAGATCCTTCTGTTTACCGGATTTCTTCTCTATACCGTCCGCAGGGAAAAGCGGCAGCAGCCCGCTCCCTGAGCAACGGAGTTTTTTCCTCGCCGCATGAGCAACTTGCCGATAAAGCGGATCACCCTCTGTTTGGGCGATGGCGTATCGCCTCCGCCGGGTTGTATGATAAAGCCACCAAAGGCCAAGGAGGATGAAGGATGACAAACATCGGTGAAACCATTGCAAGGCTCCGCAAGGAACGCAGCATGACACAGGAGGCACTGGCGGAATGCATGGGCGTTACTGCACAGACCATCTCCAAATGGGAAAACAGCACTACCTGCCCGGATGTGATGCTGCTGCCCGTGCTGGCTGACTTCTTTCATGTGACCGTGGACGACCTCTACGGCAGGGAGAGGGCGGAAAAGCAGCTGCGCCGGGAGGAGACCTTCGAAGCAGCCATGGAGCAGATGCGCCGCATCATTGTGCGCAGCTTCTACGGCGAAAGCAGCAGGGCGGAGGTCGACCGGCTGGCAGAGGAGCTGCATGCCTCGCTGCGGGACGGCATCTCCCGCAGCGTGATCGAAAGCGGCAACGGCAGCGTGCTCTACATGCGCGAGCCCATGGGCACCATCGTCGTCAAACGCCCGGAGCAGGGCTGGAGCAGCCTGTTCTGCGACCGGAGCAACCAGCGTATGCTACAGCTTCTGGCGGACAGCGATTTCCGCAATGCCATGGCGGTGATCCTGAAAAAACACATGCTCACCTTTACCATACCCGCCCTGTGCAAAATGACCGGAGCGGAGGATCCCGCCCATTTGGAGCAGCTGTTGAAGGACAGCGGACTGTTTACCCGCAAAACGCTGGTCATCGACGAAAGCACCATGATCTATTACGAGCTGACGCAGGGCGAGCAGAAAATGTATCTGCTCCTTGCTGCCCTGCTGCTGGTAGCGGAATATGCGGAATACAAGCCGCAGCACTGCTATTTCTGCGGCAATTCGGATTATTTTTCGCCTTAAAGGAGCCATGGGAGTGCTGGCGATGCACCCCGCTCTTTGGCCGATCTTTCAGACTGTCAAAGAAGTCCCAGAGGTATGGTCGGGCCGCAGCCCTCCGATTGTCATTCCGAAACCAGCGGCGTGTACGGTGGTTTCGGAACCCTTGCGTAGCAAGGGGTTCCTATCGCCGTTTGCCGCCCGGGGAGCCGTAGGCTCCTAGGCAAACGGTGCAAAAGTGGTCAAAAAAGCCGCCGCAGGCGTGTTTTTTGACGAGCTGAAAGATGGGCATCCGGCACAGAAGCCGGATGCCCATCTTTTTCTGTTATTCTGCTGTATACAATGTGCCGGGGCGGCTGCTCGCATAGGGCACGGGCTGCCAGCAGCCCGGAGCCAGCGCCTTGCGGAGCATGGCCTTGGTCAGATCGGGCACATCCTCTCTGGCAAGCGCCTCCCCAACGGGAAGCCAGAGCACCTCGCTGTTCTCATCGCCGTCGGAGCGGGCTTCGCCACTCACATAGGCGGCACGGAACACCGCATACCAGTCCCGGTTGTTGAAACGGATGCCGATGAGCGCCTCCGGCTCGGCGGTGATGCCGGTCTCCTCCAGCACCTCCCGGCGCACAGCCGCCTCCGGGGTCTCCCCCGCCTCCACATACCCACCGGGAATGATCAGCTTGCCGCTGCCTGCGCCGTAGGTATGCCTTGCCAGCAGCACCCGGCCCTCCCGGATGCATACCGCCCCCACGCTCTGGGACCAGTTGGTGTTCTCGTGGTTCATGGAAAGATGACCTCCTTCATATGGAAAGAAATGAAAAACGACCGCCACCTTGCGATGGCGGTCACAGACTGTCGGAAACCCCAGAGGTATGGTCGGGCTTAAGCACCCTGTGTCAGCTTACGGGGTAAGGCGCTTGGGGCTGCGGAAGAGGAACATGGCCTCGTTGATGTGCAGGCCGCAGAGCAGCATGGTCAGACGGTCGATGCCCAGACCGAAGCCGCCGTGGGGCGGGCAGCCGTAGCGGAAGAACTCCAGATAGAACTTGACATCCTCTGCCAGACCCTTCTCCTCGGCCTGCTGCTTGAGCACCTCGTAGCGATGCTCGCGCTGTGCGCCGGTGGTGATCTCCACGCCGCGCCAGATCAGGTCGTAGCCCTGAGGCACGCCGTTCTCGTCGCGCATGTGGTAGAAGGCACGCTTCTCGGCATCGAAATCGGTAACGAACAGGAATTCGTGGCCGTAGTTCTTCTTGACCCAGTCGTAGCTGAGGCGCTCGGCTTCGGTGGTCAGGTCGCCCTTTTCGCTTTCATCCACCGTGTAGCCGAATTCCTTCTCCAGCGCATCGTACAGATCCCGCAGGGAAACCACGGGGAAGGGGGTGGTGGGCACGATCACTTCCAGACCGAACAGTTCCCGGATCTGGTCGCCCAGCGCTTCCTTCACTTTGCCAAGGGCGTAGGTGAGCAGCTCCTCTTCCATCTTCATCACATCGCGGAAGGAGGTGATGTAGCTGAACTCAAGGTCGAAGCCGGTAAACTCGGTGGTGTGCTTGCTGGTGTAGCTCTTCTCGGCACGGAACACCGGGCCCACTTCGAAGATGCGCTCAAAGCCGGAGGCCATGGCCATCTGCTTGTAGAACTGGGGGCTCTGAGCCAGATAGGCGGTGGTATCGAAATACTTGACGGCAAACACGTCGGAGCCGCTCTCGCTGGCAGCGCCGATCAGCTTGGGAGTGTGGATCTCCAGGAAGTTGCGCTCCAGCAGGAAATCGCGCAGCGCCTTGGCAAGAATGGTCTGCGCCTTGAAGATGAGCTGGTTGCGCTCGGTGCGCAGATCGATCCAGCGGTAATCCAGACGGGAGTCGATGGCAGAACGCTCCACAGCCGCCTTCTTCTTGGTGGCGGGGATGCCCTCACGGATGATGGGCAGCGCATCGGCAGCGGATTCCAGCACGATCTGGGTGGGGAACACCTCCATGCCGCCCATCTTTACATACTCGCTGGCAACGGCAGTGCCGTATACAGTGATAACAGAGTCGGGCGTGGTCTGGGCCAGCACATCCTCCAGCTCGGGGTGTTTTTCCTTTTCGATGGTGATCTGCACCTTGCCGGTGATGTCCTTCAAAACGATAAATGCCATGGCTTTGCCGTTGCGGAAGTTTTCCACAAAGCCCTGCAGCTTGATCTCGGTATCCAGATGATCCTTGATCTGATTGATGTACAAGCGTTCCATAGTGATCTCCTTTGCTTTGGGGGATATGCTTTAGAGTAGTACGATTACGGTGGAATGTCAAGGGGAGAAAGGGAAAAATCAGCCCCGGGGGCGGCCGGTGCCGCAGCTTTCCCGAACGATGAGCGAGCACTCCCGGATCTGGCTGAAGGAATACACATTGCCGCCGCTGATGGCGCTGATCAGCTCGGATACAGCGTTTTTGCCGTGATCCGCCGGGTGCAGATCCACGGTGGTAAGGGGCGGGTTCAGGTAGGGGGTAAAGAACTGGTTGTCGCAGCCAATGAGCGCCACATCATCAGGCACCCGCAGCCCAAGCCGCTGCAGCTCCCTGAGCGCACCCAGCGCCACCAGATCGTTGATGGCGATAAGGGCCGTGGGGCGCTTCTCCGGCTTGAGGCTGGCAAAGAGCTTGGCAACACACATCTCGCCATCCCGGGGGCTAAAGCCGGTCTCGGTGCCGATGCGCAGCACCTGCTTGCCCAGCCGCTCCATCTCATGATAAAAAGCCTGCTCTCTGACCGATGCGGAGCGGATGGAGCTGCTGCCGCCGATGAAGGCGATGTTCTCATGCCCCAGCGCCATCAGGTGGGCAATGCTCTTGCGCACGCTCAGCGACAGGTCGGAGGTGATGTTGATGCAGTCCAGCCCCTCGATCTTTGGCCCGATGATGGCCAGCGGCATGGCCTGCCGGAGCCGCTCCATGTGGCTGAGCAGCTCACTGTCGGTGCCGTTTTCCACCATGGAGCCCACCAGCACCGCTCCGGCAGGCCGGTGCTCGATGAGCTGATTGATCAGCGCCGGGCTGACGGGCTCGTTGAGATCGTGGCTGTAGAGCTGCAGGGCATAGCCGTTGCGCCGCGCCGCTTCCTCTGCGCCTGCGGTCAGGTTGGCATAGTAGGGGTTGGTCAGGTTGGAGACCACCAGCGCAAGGGTGCGGTTCTCTGCCGTGCGCTCCGGCGCACGCCGTGCCAGCGGGGGCTGATAATCCAGCGCCGCTACCGCCTCCTCCACCTTCTGGCGGGAGAGCCTGCTGGCGCTGCCGCCGGAAAGCACACGGGATACCGTGGCAATGGATACACCTGCCAGCTCGGCAACATCATAGATGGTGGCCTGCTTATCGCTCATAGGGATCACGCTTCCTTCTGTATAGGCTGAGATGCAGAAATACTATACCATGGATACCGCTGTAAGCACAACGTTTTTTGTAAATTCGTGAAAGAATTACACTTTCTTACACCCATTTGAAAGGAAAACTCATGTCTTACAATAACTTTCGTTGAAAATCTTTCACAAACCCGTTGACGTGCACACCGCTCAGATGTATAATAACGGCGTAGTGATACCAGAAAACACATTTCACACGGAAAAACCGGTGAAAGAAAGTGTAAGAAGCCCTGTATCAAGCGGGAGTGCCCGTTTAGATAAAACAATTCAAGGAGGAAAACCAACATGAAGAAATTGCTTTCCATGATTCTGGCGGTAATGATGCTTCTGTCCGTCGCCGGCTTTGCAGCCTCTGAGGGCGAAATGAAAGAAGTACTGACCGTCGTTACCTGGGATGCCAACACCACCCCCTACCTGATCGCTCAGGAAGCTGCCTTCGAAGCCTCCCATCCCCTGATCGACCTGCAGTACATCGACGTTGCCTCTCAGGACTACGCCATCAAGGCCGGTTCCATGCTCTCCGGCAACGACACCTCCGACGTGTTCATGGTTAAGGAAGTTTCCGACATCGTGAACTGGAAGGCCCAGGGCTTCGCCGAGCCCCTGGACGGCTACATGGAGAAGTCTGAGTACGACGTTTCCGGCTTTGTGGGCATGGAAGCCAACTACAACCTGGACGGCCTGCAGTACGCCCTGCCCTTCCGCAGCGACTTCTGGGTGCTGTTCTACAACAAGGATCTGTTCGACGCCGCCGGCGTTGCCTACCCCACCAACGACATGACCTGGGATGCCTACGCCCAGCTTGCCAAGGACATGACCAAGGAAGGCCAGTTCGGTACCCACTACCACACCTGGCTGTCTGCCGTTGCCAACTGGACCGTCGCTGACGGCGTGAACACCCTCGCCGATGGCCAGTACGACGATCTGGCTTACTTCTACAAGCTCTATCAGGATCTGGAAGATGCCGGCGCCTGCCCCGCCTACAGCGAGCTGAAGTCCTCCGGTCTGCACTACAGCGCCGCTTTCGCCAACGGCAACACCGCCATGATGCCCATGGGCTACTGGTACGTCTCCACCCTGATCGGCTACCAGAACGACGGTACCTGCAACTTCAACTGGGGCATCACCGCTGTGCCTCACGCTGAGGGCGTTGCCGCCGGTTCCTCCTTCGGCAACCTGACCGGCGTTATGATGAACGCCAAGTCCGAGAACAAGGCCACCGCTTGGGAGTACATCTCCTGGCTGTGCGGCGTTGAAGGCTCCAAGGCCACCGCTTCCACCGGTGCCCGTCCCGCTTGGGTATCCGAGGACGTAGCCACCACCATGGCTTCCGTTGCCGGCTTCCCCACCGACGAGGCTTCCAAGGCTGCCCTGCTGCCCACCTACGTGGCTGTTGAATGGCCCGTGGTCGACAAGCTGAGCGACATCAAGCCCATCGTGGAAGAAGAGCACACCCTGATCATGACCCGCGAGATCTCCATCGAGGAAGGCATCGAAGAGATGAACGAGCGCGTGGCTGAGCTGTTCGAATAATCCCGGACAAACCGATATTTTGACCTGACTTAACCGGCGGGGAGAGCGCAGCGCCAGTCTCGCTCTCCCCGCTCAAATTATCTCTGTGCGATCCATCCGCCGGAAAGGGGAGCATCCGCCATGGCACAAACCGCCGTGCAGCAGCGCAAGCGAGGTATGAGCAAGCTGGAGAGGAAGAATACCCTCATTGCCTACTCCTTCCTTGCGCCGAATTTTCTGGGCTTCGCCATCTTTACACTGGTACCTGTCGTATTCTCCATCCTGCTTTCCTTCATTGAGTGGAACGGCGGTGCCCTGAGCAATATGAAATGGGTGGGGCTGGACAACTACGCCACCATCTTCAAAATTGAAAAGGTTATCGAAAAATTCGCCGACGGCGATTATTTCTATTTCTTCAACCGTGTGGATCTGGGCATCGCCCTCAAAAACACGGTGTTCTACACGCTGATCACTGTACCGCTGACCCTTGTGTGCTCCATTGCGCTGGCAATAGCGCTGAACAAGGCCGTCAAGGGCGCGGTGGCCTTCCGCACCATCTTCTTCTTTCCCTATGTTGCCTCCATGGTGGCCATCTGCGTGTGCTGGAACTTCATGCTCATGAAGGACGGCCCCATCAACCAGCTGATCATGGCACTGGGCATCGATTTCAACAAATCCTGGACCGCCGACAGCAATATGGCCATGTGGGCCATTATTCTGGTAAGCGTCTGGCGCAACATGGGCTATTACATGATCATCTATCTGGCAGCCCTGCAGGGCGTGCCCCGTGAGCTCTACGAAGCCGCTACCGTGGACGGTGCAAACAAGTGGCAGCAGTTCCGCAATGTGACCCTGCCCCAGCTGAAGCCCACCACATTCTTCGCTTCCATTATGATGATCATCTCCTGCTTCAAGATCTACGATGTGGTCGCCATTATGACCGAGGGCGGCCCCGGACGCTCGACCAAGATGCTGGTCACTTATATCTATGATATTGCCTTCGCCCGCATCAAGTACGGCGAGGCCAGCGCCATCTCCATGGTGCTGCTGGTGATCGTGCTGTTGATCACGATCATCCAGTTCTCCAGCGAAAAGAAATTCGCCAACGATTAAGAAAGGAGGCATCCTGTACATGAGTCAGATCATCGTTTCCAGACAGCGGAGCATCCGCCGGGACAACCCGGTGCTGAAGCTGATCGGCAAAATACTGCTCTATGTGGTGCTGATCGCCGTGGCGCTCTTCACCCTGATCCCCTTCGTGTGGATGATCTCCTCCTCTCTGAAGCTGGACCGGGAGGTCTTTATCTACCCCATCCGCTGGATCCCCGAAACCTTCCACTGGGAGAACTATCAGCTCATCTGGCAGAAGGTGCCGCTTGTGACCTACTTTAAGAACACCGCCTTCATCGCCATCGTAGTCACCTTCCTGCAGACGCTTACCTCCTCCTTTGCGGCGTATGCGTTTGCCAAGCTCAACTTCAAGGGCCGGGATGTGCTGTTTATGGCCTACATCGCCACCATCGCCGTGCCGTGGCAGGCCTACATGCTGCCCCAGTTTATCATGATGCGCTCCATGGGGCTCTACGATACCCTGTGGGCCATGGTGGTGCTGCAGGCCTTCAGCGCCTTCGGCGTGTTCCTGATGCGGCAGTTCTACCAGTCCATCCCCACGGAGCTGTGCGAACCCGCCCGCATCGACGGGCTTTCCGAATATGGCATCTGGGCAAGGATCATGCTGCCGCTCTCCAAGGCCGCCATCGCCACGCTGGTCATCTTCACCTTCGTGGGTACATGGAACGACTACATGGGCCCCATGATCTACCTGACCCGCGACGTGAACAAGACCATTCAGGTGGGTCTGCGCCGCTTTATTCAGGAAAACTCCAGCGACTACCACCTGATCATGGCGGCATCGCTGTGCTCGCTGCTGCCGGTATCCGTGGTGTTCCTGTGCCTGCAGAAATACTTTATCGAAGGCATCGCCACCTCCGGCCTCAAGGGCTGATCCCCCATCAGGGAACAGAACGCAACGCGGGCGGTTTCTCCTCTTTCCGCCCTGCGTTGTGTTCCGGCACCGGCATATGCGCCGCCGTATGCCGGTGCCGGAACACAACGTTCCCCCCGCAAGGAAGGAATGAAATCCTATGAACGAAGTACAAAGCAACCCCATCCGCACCCGGCAGGATATGGTCAACGCCGCCCTCAGGCTGATCACGCCGCTGACCCGGTACCTGTCGCCCGGCAAAGCCCGGCTGCTGCTGGGCCATTCCGGTGCCAGCTACGATGAAGGCGTTGCCGGGATGGAGGGCTTTTCCCGTGTGCTCTGGGCGCTGGTGCCCATGCTGGCCGGCGGCTGCCCGGAGGCGGAGCCCCTGTGGCAGCTGTGGCGTGAGGGCCTCATCCACGGTACCGACCCTGCCCACGAGGAATACTGGGGCGACATCGGCCCCTTTGACCAGCGTATGGTGGAAATGGCGGTAATGGGTATGGCGCTGTGCCTGATCCCGGATCGCTTCTACCGGGAGCTGGAGCCGGTGCAGCAGCAGAACCTGTACCGCTGGCTGGATCAGATCAATCAGCATGAGATGCCCCGGAACAACTGGCAGTTTTTCCGGGTGCTGGTGAACATCGGCTTCCGCAAGGTGGGGCTGCCGGTGAATGAATACCGGCTCCGGCAGGATCTGGACGATATGGAAGGCCATTATGTGGCGGACGGCTGGTATTTTGACAAAGCCACCCAGCGGGATTATTACACCCTGTGGGCGTTCCACTACTACGGGCTGGTCTATGCCCATGTGATGGATGCTGCCGACCCGGAGCGGGCAGCCCGCTTCCGGGAGCGTGCAAAGCTGATCCTGCCCCGTTTTGCCTGCTGGTTCGACCGGGAGGGCAGAGGGCTGCCCTACGGGCGCAGCCTTACCTACCGCTTTGCCCAGAGCAGCTTTTTCAGTGCCTGCGCCCTCTCCGGCGTAACCGCCGACTGCATTGGCTGGGGCGAGCTGAAGGGGCTTCTTATGCGCAACATCCGCTTTTGGATGCAGCAGCCCATCTTTGAGCGGGACGGCGTGCTGACCATCGGCTACGGCTACCCCAACCTGGTCATCTCCGAGGGCTACAACGCCCCCGGCTCCCCCTACTGGGCCATGAAGGTCTTTGCCGTGCTGGCGCTGCCGGAGGAACACCCCTTCTGGCAGGCAGAGGAGAAGCCCTATACCCCGCCCCCGGTGCTGTGCGACGAGCAGGTGCGCCTTGTTTTGACCCGGGACAGCGAGAACCGGCAGGTGATCGCTTACACCGCAGGCAACCACGCCTACGAGCACATGCACGAGGATGAGAAGTACGAAAAATTCGCCTATTCCAGCCAGTTCACCTTCTCGGTGGTCAAGGAGGCAGGCACGCTGAAGAAGGGTGCCTTCGACTCCATGCTGGTACTGAAAGGCGATAAGGATCTGTGGCACGCCCGCAGCGGCTGCGACAGCTTCTCCCTTGCCGAAAACGAGATCGCCTTTACCTGGAGCCCCATGGACGGCGTACACATCGAAAGCCGCATCCTGCCAGTGGGCATGTGGCATGTACGCTGCCACCGCATTACCACCGACAGGCCGCTGGAGGGCGCAGAAGCCGCCTTTGCGGTGCCCCGGGACATGGCGGGCGAACGCCTCTGCCACCGGATCTCTGCCGTGCTTCTGGAGGACGAGACCTCCGCCGCCGCTCACGGAGCGTTGGGCTCCACCGGCATCTACGCCATACGGGGCTATACCCGGGGCGAAGTGATCATTCCCGAAGCCAATACCAACCTGATGGCTCCCCGCACGGTGATCCCCACCCTGCACGCCGCCATTCCCGCAGGCACGACCACGCTGGTGTGCGCCGTGTTTGCCGCAGCAGACGACCAACTGCCCCATACCATACCGGAAGAGGTGCTGAACATTGCGCAATCATGCTGATGAGATCTTCGAAAAAATCGTAGCCAAATTCCGCCGCACTGCCCCCATGGCAGCGGAGATGGGCATTCTGCCCTACAAGAGCGAAGGCGGCAGGTGGGTCGCCTCCCCCTACGACGGCAACTCCTGGTGGACCGGCGGCTTCTGGCCCGGCCTGATGTGGCAGCTGTACGCCGCCACCAAAGATAAGCTGTTCCGTATCGAAGCCCGCAGAACGCAGGAGCTGCTGACTGCCGAGTTCCGCACCTACCGGCTGCTCAACCATGATACCGGCTTTATGTACCTGCTCTCCACCGGCGCAGACTACAAGCTCTGCGGCACTCAGCAGGCTCAGACCGACACCCTGCACGCCGCCAGCCTGCTGGTGGGGCGCTTCAACCCGGTGGGCTACATCCGTGCATGGAACGAGAAGCACAAGATGGGCTATGCCATCATCGACTGCATGATGAACCTGAGCCTTTTGTTCTGGGCCAGCCGTCAGCTGGAGGATCCCCGCTTTGCCAATGTGGCGAAGGTGCATGCGGATATGACCCTGCGGGAGTTCCTGCGCCCGGACGGCTCTGTGAGCCACATCATCGAGATCGATCCGGCCACGGGCGCACGGGTGGCGGAGCATCCCGGGCAGGGCTACTGTCTGGGCAGCAGCTGGTCCCGCGGGCAGGCGTGGGGGCTTTATGGCTTTACGCTGGCATGGCTCAATACCAAGGATGAGCGCTATCTGGATGCCGCCAAGCGCATTGCAGGCTACTTTGTGGATCACATCCGCCCGGACGGGCTGACGGACTGCGACTTCTGCCAGCCGGATACCGAGGAGCGCATCGACAACATTGCCGGTGCCTGCGCTGCCTGCGGCCTGATGGAGCTGAGCAAGGCCACCGGCGAGGCAAAATGGCAGGAGGCTGCCGAGCGGCTCATCGACGGGCTGATCGACCGCTGCTGCGACTGGTCGGAGGAACGCTGCGGCATTCTGACCCATTGCACCGCCAGCTACCACGATGACGGCGCAGGCCGCCACACCAACATCACCTACGGCGACTATTTCTTTGTGGAGGCCATTGCCAAGCTCCGCGGCACCGACCCCATGCTCTGGCTGTAAGGAGAAAGCGATATGATCACCATTACCGCAAAGGATGCCATGGGCACCGTGCTGGCGCAGGCAAGCCACCCGGAGGAAGCCCTGCTGCGTGTGGACCGTATTTATGAGGACGGCGACCGCATTGAGATTACCAGCGACCATAAGCACCTGTGGGTACAGATGGATGCCACCATTCTGCCCGGCGAGGTGTATCTGCCCGATGGGAAAATGACGTGGGTGGTACCCTCCGGCGAGCACCGGCTGGCATACTGTCCGGTGGCCTTTCAGGGCGGGCGGCACATCGTTACCGCCCGTGCCATGCAGCAATCGGAGGTATCCGCCTGCCGCAACGTGGCCTGCAACCCTTCCGACCTTCGGGGCGAAACGGATTTTTACCCCCACTGCACCGCCAACGTGGAGACCCGCAACGAGGCCTGTTTCTGCGCCCGCAACGTGATCGACGGTATGCGGCACAGCGATTACCACGGCGAGTGGCCCTTCCAGAGCTGGGGCATCGGTGCCCGGGAGGATGCATGGTGCCTGCTGGATCTGGGCAGACCGGTGCAGATCTCCCGCATGGCGCTGACCCTGCGGGCGGATTTCCCCCACGATGCCTACTGGGTAGCGGGGCATGTGGTGCTGGAGGACGGTGCCGAGGTGGCTTTCGATCTGGAAAAGACCGGCGACCGGCAGTATATAGAGCTGGGCGAACACACCGTGCGCTGGCTGCGGCTGGAGCGGATGCAGAAAAGCGAGGATCCCTCCGCATTCCCGGCACTGATCGAGTGGGAAGTGTTCGGGCACGATGTGTGACCTGGGCTATGGCGATCAGCTTTATTGCCAGCAATGATCTCGTTACCTCTTGGGACACTCAGCTTGGCAGATTTTTTGCGACCGTCATTGAGAAGGATCTGATGTTCCTGTTTGTTCTCTCTGTTGTGTTCATCATACTCGGCATCGTTCTGATGGCCATCGAATTGTTCCGCAAAGAAAAATAAACCCGATCCGATGATCAAAAAGCCCCGTCCCTCTCCCCCCTCAAAGGCAGGGAGAGCGGACGGGGCTTGTGTCTGCACGGTCATCCGTTTTCGGCTTCAGGCGCAGACCGGAAGGGCTTGCCCTTTACCGCTCAGGCCTGTATTGGGCCACTTCGCCGGTAAACAGGTCTGCGCAATAGCTGTATGCGGACAGGAAGGTGCCGATTTCGGCATCGTACAGCTGGAGCTGTATGCACCACCCGGGCAGACAGACATTGTTGTTGTTGGGCATCCACATGGGCATCACCCGGGAGATCTGTACCCGGTTGTGCTTCCAGAACTGTTCCTCATCGTAATCCATGAAGCCGTGAATGTCCCTGCGCATGCTGATCCGATCCTCAACGAACGCATCCAGCACCCCTTCGGCAGCCTGCTGCCACGGAATGGGCTGACCGGTCAGGCGCTCATCGCCGGTGGCCTGCAGGGTCGCCAGCTCCAGCTTGACCAGCCGATGCTGCTCATCGAAGGCGAAAGCCGCCCACGGATAATCCAAGATATGAAGTGCAGCTTTGCCGACAGACGGCTGGCTTCTTCTGTTAACGATCTGATTCATGTATTCCGTGAACAGGCCGCTGATCCGGTAAGGCAGCAGAACGATGGTGGTATCGCAGCCATACTGATGCTTTCTGCATACATAGCCGGTATTTGCTACGGCAGTGATATCAAGGCTTTCCAGAAAAGAGAGACAGCTGGCATAGATGTACTCCAGCTCCGGGTCTGTGATGGGGAACAGATCCTCTGCCTCACGCTCCGTAAAGCATCTTGCATCGTAAGCGGCCATACGGCTGTAGCCATCCGTCCACATGCTGGTAAGGGTATTGTCGTAGTTCATGCTATCCCCTGCCTCAAAAGCCGGATGCAGCTCAAAATGCTGCCCAAGCGCCTGCATGATCTCTTTGTTTTTGATGGGTCTGCCGGTTATGGTGATCCTGCAGAGTTCTTCGGGCAGTTCCTCCTGCACGATGGCATGGATCCCGATGCTGTGCCCCTGATAATCCAGCGTGCCGACGGTCCACAGACCATCCTCCGCCAGCGCTGCACCGCACATGAACACACAGGCCAAGCAGAGACAAAGGCTTTGGAGCTTCTTCATGTTCCCCACTCCTTGATGGGTCGATAAGAAACAGTGATGCGCCGCATTTTACCGGCCTTCCAGAACGAAGGAGACCTTGCCGTTCTTGCCACCGGTGTACAGCTGCTCATCATCCTCTGTATAGTGGGTCACGGTGAAAGGCACCTCCAGCACGATACCTCCATCTTTGAACTGCACCGCCTGCAGGTGCGCTGCCATATCCGCAGTGAGCGGCACATCCAGCACCGTATGCACAGCGCCATCCTTGCCCACGTAAGCATCCATCGCGGCATTCCCGATGGGCACGCCGCCAAGATATACGCGCTGCATATCCAGAAGCAGCAGCTGCTTGTCCGCTGCGACCATTTTATGAACGGGGCCGAAGCCGTTCTCCGTCCACAGCCAGTGGTGATCGCGCTCCACATCCGGCTCCGCAGGTTCCGGCGCTCCGCCCTCGCCTACATAGCAGCCGTCCGCGTCCAGATTCCACTTGGGGTGCAGCTCGTATGCTTCACCATCTCTGGGAACAGCGGTCAAAGCCACCACCAGCACATTCTTTTCGGTAGACCACGACACCTCGGATACCTGAATATCGATCAGCTCATCACCCATGGTAAACTGCTTCAGATCGGTCTGCAGGTTTGCCATGATCGCATCGTATTTTTCGGGATCCACCTCCTGCAAGGCAGTAAAGCGATTGCTGTAGTACCATTCCAGCCCGCAGCTGATGACCGCATAGGCAGTGGCGCACAGCATAACAGTGACCAGCGCCCAGACGAGCGCAGTACGCAGAACAAAACGTTTCACAGGTTCTTCCTCCTTTTCTTGGGGCAGCCTGTGAATCATCTGCTCCATACGCTTGGAAAAATCCTCTTCCATATGGGGGTACAGGCGTCTGAGACGTTCCTGATCCAGCTTCATCACAGCTCCACCTCCTCTTTCAGCATTTTTCTAAGTTGCCGTCTTGCCCGGAAAAGACGGTTCTTTACAGCAGCGACAGGCAACCCCATGGATGCCGCCACCTCGCTTTCTTTCATGCCCTCCATGTATTTGAGCAGAAAGGGTGTGCGCAGCGATTCCGGCAGGGCCTGCAAGGCATCCCGCAGCCCCGTATCCTCCGGCGGATGACAGACACCCTCCGGGATCTGCCCGGGCGCACACCGCTTGCGGCTGCGCAGGATGGTGTAGCATTCGTTGATCACGATCCGCATCATCCACGCCCGCTCGGTGCCCTGCCGGGCTTTCTCCCGCATACGCCAGGCATTCAGCAGGCACTGCTGCACCGCATCCTCCGCATCGGCTCTGTTGCCTACGATGCTGTATGCAGTTCGGTACAATGCCGCCATATGCTGCTGGGCAAGGGCTGTGTATCCCTTCTCATCCATTGGTGTTTCCTCCGTTTTTTGAGATCTCACTGATAAGACGTGCGAGGGCTGCAAAAAGTTAGATTTTGGGGAAAGATTTTTGGGGTCGATGAAATGAAAAATACAGCCGGAGCTGGCTGTTTTATATACGAAAAAGCCCTTCAGCTTTCGCTGAAGGGCTTTGGTGCGGGAAACAGGACTTGAACCTGCATGTCCGTGAGAACACATGAACCTGAATCATGCGCGTCTGCCAATTCCGCCATTCCCGCAGATGATGCCTTCTCGGCGGAGAGAAGGACTTTTGGTGGGCAGGGGTGGATTCGAACCACCGAAGTCTGTGACGGCAGATTTACAGTCTGCTCCCTTTGGCCACTCGGGAACCTACCCATAGTCTTTCCAAAAAGGAAAGTGGAGCCGGCGAAGGGACTTGAACCCGCAACCTGCTGATTACAAATCAGCTGCTCTGCCAATTGAGCTACACCGGCGCAGCTCAGGCTGAGATAATGGCGACCCGGAAGGGGCTCGAACTCTCGACCTCTAGCGTGACAGGCTAGCGCTCTAACCAACTGAGCTACCGGGCCATGTGCTGGTGGGCCTTCAGGGATTTGAACCCCGGACCGACCGGTTATGAGCCGGCTGCTCTAACCGCTGAGCTAAAGGCCCATAATCATTGAAGGAA
>JAZQHO010000164.1:0-8382 GCA_045540635.1 Candidatus Limiplasma sp. | reverse complement strand
GGCCAGCGCGCTGGAGGGCACCGTGTCCGGCAGCTCCGTGGCCAACACGGTCGGCTCCGGCTCCTTCACCATCCCCATGATGAAGAAGCTGGGCTACCGCAAGGAGTTTGCCGCTGCGGTCGAAGCAACTGCCTCCACCGGCGGCCAGATCATGCCCCCTGTTATGGGCGCTGCCGCCTTCCTGATGGCCGAATCCGTCGGCGTTCCCTATATGGAGGTTGTAAAGGCTGCGCTGATTCCCGCCATCCTGTACTTTGTGGGCATCTACATCATCATCGAATTTGAAGCCCGCAAGTACGGCCTTGTGGGTATGGATAAGAAGGATCTGCCTCCCTTCATCCCGCTCATCAAGAAGAGTGGCTACCTGATCCTGCCTCTGGTCGTGATCGTGTGTTTCCTTTCCATGGGCTACACCCCTGTGTTCGCTGCTCTGGTAGGTATTGCCACCTGCGTCATCTGCGATATCATTCGTCATTTGATCATCGGCATCACCGGTGCCATCGAAGCCCGCAAGGAGCGCAAGGAGAAGGTCAATGCCGCCAAGATCGCCGGTGATGTGGCTGTGCAGACCGGTATCGATATCGTTGCTTCTCTGGATAAGGGCTCCCGCAGTGTGCTGGGCGTAGCTGTGGCTTGCGGTATGGCCGGTATCATCGTGGGTATGATCACCCTCACCGGTATCGGCCTCACGCTGGGCAACAGCCTCACGGCGCTTGCCGGCGGCAACCAGTACCTGACGCTCATCTTCACCATGCTGGCCTCCATCATTCTGGGTATGGGTGTTCCCACCACCGCAAACTACCTGATCACCTCCACCATCATGGCGGGCACGGTTATGAAGGTCGTTGGCTGCGATATTCTGGCTGCCCACCTGTTCGTGTTCTACTTCGGCATCATTGCCGATATCACGCCCCCTGTGGCGCTGGCTGCCATGGCTGGCTCTGCCATTGCTAAGAGCGATCCCTTCAAGACCGGCCTCAACGCTGTCAAGCTGGCCATCGCTGCCTTCATCGTGCCGTACATCTTTGTTTTCAATAACAAGATGCTCTTTATCGGCGCTCAGTGGTACGATATTCTGCAGATCGGCGTTACCTCCGTATTCGGCATGCTGGGCATCGCCGCTGCACTGGAAGGGTACTTCACCCGCCATGCACATCTGCTGCAGCGGCTGCTGTTCCTTGCAGGCGGTCTGCTGTTGATCGAGCCCGGCCTGATGACCGACATCCTTGGTGTCGTCGTCATCATCATCCCGATCCTGTGGCAGGATCTGGAGAACAAGAAGTTCGGCGGGCGTATGGAGCCGTCTCACGACAACTACGCCGGTATGAGCTTGGGCAAGAAGGTCTCCACCGTGCTTGCCGAAAGTTTTGTGATGATTGGCAAACTCTTCTCCAAGAAGGATAACTCTGCCAAAGCATAATTTCACAGCAAACGAGCCGGAGTGTGTGAACACTCCGGCTTTTGCGTGTAAAAAAGTTTTCATGCCGCCTAATATGGCCTGTGACAGCGGTACTGATAAGGTGCAATGACCCGGCCGGGCAGAGCACATCGGAAAGGAGGAGAGCAAAATGGAAAAGCAATGGGAATGCTGGGTGGAGACCTACTCACTGCCGTTGTTCCGCTGGGCGCTGAGCAGAACCGGCATCCGTGCCGAAGCTGAGGAGCTGGCTCAGGAGGTGTGGCTGCAATTCTTTGCCGCAGCAGAGAAACAGCCCATCCGAGAGCCGGAACATCTTCTGTTCCGTATTGCCAAGTTTGTTTGGTGCAAAAGACTGCGCAAGCGGTACAACAGGTCGCAGCTTTTTTTGTCAGAGCCTGTAGAGGATCCTTCGGAACTGGTAGCGGAGGCTACGGAAAAGCAGGTACAGGCAAACTGGCTGCATGAGAAGATCACTCGCATGAGCCGATTGCAGAGAGAGACCATGATCCTCTTCTACCTTGAACAGATACCGCAGAAAGGAATCGCTGATCGCCTTGGAATCAGCGAAAACATGGTGCGCTGGTATTTGTTTGATACCCGTCGAAAGCTGCGAGAGGAGAAAACCGCCATGGAAAAAACAAACTACACCTATCGTCCCAGCCGGTTGCATATGGGCATCAACGGTATTGCCGTGCAGGAACTGGCTACACGGCAGATCGAAAACGATCTGCTTATGCAGAATATACTGGTGGCATGCTACCAAACTCCCAAGACCCCTGATGAGATCGCACGAAAACTGGGCGTGGCCTGTGCCTATATCGAATATGATCTTGAGTGGCTCGTAAAACAGGAATTCGTTACCGAGAAGAAGGGCAGGTATGCAACGAATTTTCTGATCCGCACCGTTGAGCAGGAAAACCAGGTGTCTCTTCTATTCGAAAAGCATAAGCCAGCCATATGCGATGTGATCGTTTCGCATATGCTGGAGAATGAGGCACTTATCCGTTCCATTGGCTTCGTTGGTTCGGATCAGCCTATGAACAAGCTGCTGTGGCTGCTGCTCTACCACTACACCCGACAGATGACGCTGCCCATCGAGCTGCCAGAGCGCCCCTACCGGCCGGATGGCGGCCGGTACTGGCCACTGGGTTTTCTGCGGGGTGCTGAGATCGAAAGCCTGCGTTCGGGCTGGGCTTACAACGGCCCTATGTATAACGACGATTTTTCGTGGTTTGGTCTGTACACTTTTGGCAGAAGCGAGATCGAGGATCTGATGGATGCCTATACGCCTTACTGGCACAGCCTCAGGGAATTGCTCAAAAAGCTGATCCGCAACGGTTTCTCCCTTGCTTGTGTGACCGATCCGGAGAAGGAATCACTGGCTGCGCTTGTCGAGAAAGGCTTTGTTGCCAAGGAGGGCGAATGCCTGAAACCCAATTTCGTCATTTTCACTGCCCAACAGTATGACAGGCTCGTGCGGGAGGTTTTCGCTCCGCTGGGAGTCAGGCTGCGCCCTGCCCTCAGCAAACTGACCCAAGAGATGGAAGCCCTGTGCCGCTCGCTTCTTCCGGCCCATTTGCAGCACCTGTCCGGACTGCTGCTGGTGCAATCCGTCATGTGTCAGGATTTTGAAACAGAGTTTCTGGCATTCCGGGATGGGCATCTCTACTGCCCTAAGGATGAGCAGGAGGGCGCTTTTCTTACTTTTTCCTATCAGATCACATAACAGCGCCGGGTGCGCTGCTACCGCCTCCCTTGCTACAGGGCAGCAGGGGAGGTTTTTTCTTTCTCCGAAACCCTCATCCGTTGTATTGTTTTTCCACTCCCGCTATGGTATCATACCCCCAATGACCATCGGTTACGAAAGGAGCAACCCTATATGGATATGTATCGTGAAGGCAGCCGCCTTGTGCTTGCGCAGGGCAACAGCCAGATCTGGATCGAGCCGTGGGGCGAGAACTCTCTGCGCGTGCGCATGACCGCACAGCCGCAAATGGATGCAAACAACTGGGCGCTTACCGAAGAAATGCCCGCCATCGAACCGGAGATCACCTTTGAGACCATCGATGTGACCGACCCCTGGTATAAGACCGAAGCGTTTGCCAAATACCACCAGACCGGTATGCAGGCAAAGATCCGCAACGGCAAGATCGAAGCCCGTGTATCCCACGAGGGTTGGATCAGCTTCTACAACCAGAAGGGCGAGCTGCTCACCGAGGAATACTGGCGCAACCGCAACCGGCTCAACCGCTACTGTGTGCCCATCCGTGTGGATGCCCGTGAATTGAAGCCTGTGCAGGGCGGCACCGATTTTGAGCTGACTGCCCGCTTCGAGGCCTTTGACGATGAGAAGATCTTCGGCATGGGTCAGTACCAGCACCGCCATCTGGATAAGAAGGGCGCAACGCTGGAGCTTGCCCACCGCAATTCTCAGGCCAGCGTGCCTTTCTATGTCTCCAGCCGTGGCTATGGCTTCCTGTGGAACAACCCCGCCATCGGCACCGCCACCTTCGGCACCAACAAGACCGAGTGGACGGCAAAGCGCACCAAGAAGCTGGATTACTTCATCACCGCCGGGGACAGCCCTGCCGAGATCGAGAAGCAGTACACCTTTGCCACCGGCCGCACCCCCATGATGCCCGAATACGGCATGGGCTACTGGCAGTGCAAGCTGCGCTACCGCACGCAGGATGAACTGATGGCGGTAGCCCGGGAGCACAAGCGCCGCGGTCTGCCGCTGGATGTGATCGTGGTGGACTTCTTCCACTGGACCATGCAGGGCGATTTCAAGTTTGAGCCCCGCGACTGGCCCGACCCCGAAGGCATGGTGCGGGAACTGCGGGAGATGGGCATCGAGCCCGTGGTCTCTGTGTGGCCCACCATCGACGAGCGCAGCGAAAATTTTGGCAAGATGGCCTCCAAGGGCTATCTGGTAAGCGCAGACCGGGGCAGCAATCTGCACATGACGTGGATGGGCAACACCGTTTTCTACGATGCTACTCACCCCGGCGCCCAGAAATTTGTCTGGGAGCGCTGCAAGGAAAACTATTACGACAAGGGCATCCGCTGCTTCTGGCTGGATGAAGCCGAGCCGGAGTACGGCCCCTACGATTTTGACAACTACCGCTATTGGGCGGGCCCTGCCCTCAGCTGCACCAACACCTATCCCGTCGGCTATGCCAAGGGCTTCTACGAAGGCCTGAAGGCAGTGGGGGAGAAGGATATCATGAGTCTGGTGCGCTGCGCGTGGGCAGGCAGCCAGAAGTACGCCACCCTCACATGGTCGGGCGATATCTATTCCTCCTTCCGTTCCATGCGGGAGCAGCTGCAGGCCGGTCTCAGCATGGCAATGGCGGGCATCCCGTGGTGGACCAGCGATATCGGCGGCTTTATTGGCGGCGATATCAGCGATCCCGCCTTCCGGGAACTGCTGGTGCGCTGGTTCCAGTGGGGCGCCTTCTGCCCGGTATTCCGCATGCACGGCGAGCGTTCCCCGTGGCATGAGCGGGAGCAGGAGTTCATCAACAATGTGCGCCAGCTGACCAGCGGTCAGGATAACGAGCTGTGGAGCTTCGGCGAGGATGTGTACGAGCTTCTGAAGCCCTATCTGTTCATCCGTGAGCGGCTGCGCCCCTACATCCGGCAGCTGATGATGGATGCCAGCGAGACCGGCGCGCCGGTCATGCGTCCCCTGTTCTACGATTTCCAGCAGGATGAGAAGTGCTGGAACGTGGAGGATGCCTACATGTTCGGCCCCGATCTGCTGGTCGCTCCCATCATGGAGGCAGGCGCAGAGACCCGGGAGATCTATCTGCCCAAGGGCTGCCGCTGGGTGGATGCCTACACCGGCGAAACCTACGAGGGCGGTCAGACCGTTACCGTGCCTGCACCCATCGGCATCATTCCTGTTATGATGCGTGAGGGACACGAATACCCTATCTATACAAAGGAAAACTGATGCTTGTATGAATACTCTCGCCAAAGAACGCTTTCCATGGAAGGCGTTCATCCAAAGCGTAATGACCATCGCTGTGCCGGTGGCGCTGCAAAACCTGCTCACCACCACCGGCAGCATGATCGATACCATGATGCTTGCCCCGCTGGGCGAGCTGACAGTAGGCGCAGTTGGTCTCTGTGCTCAGTTTTCATCGCTGATGTTCACCGGTTACTGGGGCTTTGTGGGTGGCGGTATGCTGTTCTTTGCCCAGTACTACGGCGCAGGAGACGATGAGGGCATCAACCGCTCCTACGGCATCACCCTCAGTTTTATGATGATGGTGGGCTTCCTGTTCGGTCTGGCAGCCATTCTGTTTCCCAACCTGATCATGCGGGTGTATACCGATAAGGTCAACATCCAGCAGATCGGCGTGGAATACCTGCGTATCATCGGCTTTGCCTATCCGCTGCAGGTGTATGCCATGGCCTGCAGTGCTCTTTTGCGCACCACCGGCAAAGTGCGCATTCCGCTGTACGGCGGTATTGCCTCTGTCGTTACCAACTGCTCCCTCAACTGGTTGCTGATCGAAGGCCGAATGGGCTTCCCGGCCATGGGCGTGCGGGGCGCTGCACTGGCTACGGTGATCGCCGCCGTGGTCAATGTGGTGGTTATCCTGGTGTGTGCAAAGGTGCAGCGGCATCCATACCTGCTCCGGGTAAGCCATCATTTCCGCTGGAAAAAGCAGAACCTGACGGAATACCTGCAAAAGTGCTTCCCCATCATCTGCAATGAGGTGCTCATCGGCGTGGGCGCATTCGTGATGAACATTGTGCTGGGCCGCCAGTCCGAGCAGGCTATCGCCGGTCTGGCGGTGTTCCGCACGCTGGAAGGCTTCATTATCGGTTTCTTTGCAGGCTTCTCCAACGCCGCCTCCGTATTGGTGGGGCAGCAGGTGGGTGCGGGCAACCTGGATCTGGCTTACCAGCGTGCCAAACGCATCGTGCCGCTGTGCGACAGCTTTATCCTGCTGGGCTGTCTGCTCCTGATCGCAGTCCATTCGCCCCTGTTGCGCGCCATGAGTCTCAGCGGCGAAAGCTTCCGCCTGTGCTTTGGAATGCTGCTCATCTATTCCATGGCAGCGCTGTTCCGCATGGCCAACTGGACGCAGAACGATACCTACCGCTCCGCAGGCGATGCAGCCACCGGCACCATACTGGAGATCACCTTCATGTACCTGATGGTGCTGCCTGCTGTGTGGATTTCCGGCATGGTGCTGAAGGCCCCCTTCCTTGTGGTGTTCGCCTGCTGCTACATCGATGAGCCTATCCGCTTCTTCATTATGCAGTGGCATATGTATTCCGGCAGATGGGTGCGCCCCGTTACCCCGGAGGGTCAGGCGGCGCTGCCTGCCTTTATGGCGGAGCGCAAGCGCAGCCGGGAAGCCCGCTGCGGCGGCAATGCAGCCTGATAACTGTTCGCACTGGGAGGATGAACATGAAAGAAAACACGCAGACAGCACAGCCGAAGAAGAAAGCTACGTGGGGTCAATGGATCGTGGTGGTGTGCTACCTTCTGTTCGGCGCTTTCTTTGGCATTCTGATGATTCAAACCATGGATGCCGCTTCGCTCAGCGGTGCCACCGACTGGCAGGTGCTGCTGGTCTGGCTTGCTTTGCTGGTGGGCATGTATGTGATCTTTTTTCTGGCGATCGTGCTCCACGAGGCCGGACACCTGCTTTTCGGCCTTTTAACGGGGTACAGCTTTGTATCCTTCCGGGTGGGCAGCCTGATGCTCCTGAAAAACGAGCAGGGCTGGCGTGTACGCAAATTCCGACTGGGCGGCACCGGCGGGCAGTGCCTGCTGGATCCGCCGCCCATTGTGGATGGCAGAATGCCCAATGTGCTCTATAATCTGGGCGGGGTGATCGTCAATCTGATCACGGCGGCGCTGTGCTTCGGCTGCACCTTCCTCTGTGAGGACGGAACGCTGGTGCATACGCTGCTGGTGCTGGCCGCCTGCGTAGGCCTGCTGTTTGCCTTGACCAACGGTCTGCCTGTGCCCATGGAACAGGCCAACGACGGCAGAAATGCGCTGGATCTGGGCAAGGATCCGGAGGCGCTGAATGCCTTCCGCACCCAGCTGGTGCTCAACAAGCTCAATGTCAACGGCGTGCGCTTGAAGGATATGCCTGCGGAATGCTTTGTGTGGCCCGGACGGGAAAGCCGGAGCAATGTGCTCATTGCAGGCATTGCCATCCTGTGCGCCAACCGCCTGCTGGATGAGCACCGCTTCGGGGAATGCGCTGCCCGGCTGGATGAGATGCTGGCAGATGATCCCGAAAAGCTGCCCGGTATGTTCCGCAAGCTGCTGGTGAACGACCGCATCTATCTCCACCTGCTGGAGGGAGAAAACGAGACTGCTCAACAGCTGATGGATAAAGAGCAGCTCAAGTTTATGAAGGCCATGAAGGGACAGCTGCCCATCCACCGTACCGCCTATGCCTATGCCCTTCTGGCGGAGGGGGACAGCACCAAGGCCGAAAAGGCGCTGGCGGAGCTTGAAAAGGCAGCAAAGAACTATCCCCATGAGCAGGAGATCGCTTCCGAACGGGAACTGATCGCACTGGCGCAGCAGCGCGCGGAAAGCTGACGCAAAAACAAACCAAAAAAGAACCGTGCGCCCCTGCCGCCGGCATTGACGGCAGGGGCGCTTTCTGTTATCGTATACGGTAATATCCCGATTTTGATCATCAAGGAGGGGGTTCTCCCATGGCGAATACCCACATCGAGACCAAGGTGCTGCAGGAAGGCTACAAGCCGGAAAACGGTCAGCCCCGCATTCTGCCCATTTATCAGAGCACCACGTATCAGTACGAATCCTCCGAGTTTCTCGGCCAGCTGTTCGACCTGACGGCGGACGGCCATATGTACACCCGTATTTCCAACCCCACCACCGCCTGCGTGGAAGCAAAGCTGGCAGCCATGGAGGGCGGCGTGGGGGCTATGCTCACCTCCTCCGGTCAGGC
>JAZQHO010000163.1:0-5288 GCA_045540635.1 Candidatus Limiplasma sp. | reverse complement strand
AATATGCGGGGTGCAGGGGCCTCAGGCCCCTGCCGGTGGGTGTGGGGGGCAGTGCCTCCCACCGTCCTCCCCCGTTACTCCTTGCCGTTCCAGCAGTAGGTGCAGAGCTTGCAGGGCTCGTTGCCGGTGGCTTCGATGAGGCCTTCGATGGACTGGAACTCAAGAGAGGCGAAGTGCATCTTTTCGCAGATGGCTTTGCGCAGGTTCTGACCGCGCTCGGTCTTTGCGTCGCTGTACTCGTCGATGTGATTCATGCCCTCTTCACCCTCCAGCTCCATGATGATCCGGCGGGCGATCAGATCCATATCGCTGTTGGAGCGGGAGAAGTTCAGGTACTTGCAGCCGTACATGATGGGCGGGCAGGCGGAACGGATGTGCACCGACTTGGCGCCATTATCGTAGAGGAATTCGACGGTCTCCCGCAGCTGCGTGCCGCGGACGATGGAATCATCCACAAAAAGCAGGTTCTTGTCCTTGATGAGGGCATGCACGGGGATCTGCTTCATCTTGGCGACCCGGTTGCGCTCCTCCTGATGGGTGGGGGTAAAGCTGCGGGCCCACGTGGGCGTGTATTTGATAAAGGCGCGGGCAAAATGCTTGCCGCTCTTGTTGGCATAGCCGATAGCATGGGGGGTGCCGGAATCGGGCACGCCGCCAACGTAGTCGATATCCTGCGCCACATTGTTTTCCTTGTCGGCATCCGCCATGATGGCACCGTTGCGGTAGCGCATCACCTCTACGTTCACGCCCTCGTAGGTGGAGGTGGGATAGCCGTAGTAGGACCACAGGAAGGAGCACATACGCATCTCGTTGCCGGGCGGGTTCAGCTGGGTCATGCTGTCGGCGGTCAGCTCCACAATTTCGCCGGGGCCCAGTTCCTTTTCATCCTCAAAGCCCAGCTTCTGGTAGGCGAAGGATTCGAAAGAAGCGCAGTAGCCATCCTCGTTCTTGCCGATGGCCACCGGGATACGGCCCAGCCGGTCGCGCGCAGCGATCAGGTTGCCGTTATCCTTGAGGATGAGGATGTTGGCGGTACCGTCGATCACCTGCTGGGCAAAGCGGATGCCCTCCACAAAATTGCTCTTTTGGTTGATCATAGCGGCCACCAGCTCGGTGTTGTTGATACGCCCGCCGGTCATGGCATCAAAATGCCCGCCGCTGAAGGAAAGGAAATTCTTGATCAGGTCGTCGGCATTGTTGACCATGCCCACGATGCTGATGGCGTAGGTGCCAAGGTTGGAACGGATCAGCAACGGCTGGGGATCCCAGTCGCTGATGCAGCCGATGGCGGAGTTGCCCCGCATCTCGTCAAAAACATGCTCAAACTTAGTGCGGAAGGGCGAATTGGAAATATTGTGGATCTCTCTCTGGAGACCGATCTCCGAATCCCACGCCGCAATACCGCCCCGGCGGGTACCCAGATGGGAGTGGTAGTCGGTACCGAAGAACACGTCGGAGATGGCATTGCGCTTCAATACTGCGCCAAAAAAGCCACCCATAATGTCACACTCCTTAATGTTGTATCTAAACGGTTATCGGCTGTACTTTTCGCAGATGGCTGCATCCTTCTCCAGCACAACAGCGGCATCCTTGGCGCGCTTCTCGTCCAGACGGGCGGCCAGCTCCGCATCCTCCACGGCGATGATCTGCGCCGCCAGCAGCGCTGCATTGGCACCGCCGCCGATGGCCACCGTGGCAACGGGGATACCGGTGGGCATCATCACGGTGGAGAGCAGGGCATCCATGCCATCCAGCACAGAGGACTTGCAGGGGATGCCGATCACCGGCAGGGTGGTATTGGCTGCGATGGCACCTGCCAGATGAGCTGCCATGCCAGCTGCTGCAATGATGGCGCCAAAGCCGTTCTTGCGGGCGTTGATGGCAAAGAGCCGGGCTTCTTCGGGGGTGCGGTGGGCGGAGTATACATGGGTCTCGCAGGGCACACCCAGCGTCTCCAGCATGTTGACTGCTTTTTCCACTACAGGCAGATCGCTGTCGCTGCCCATAACGATGCCGACTTTTTTCATAAGATAAACTCCTCCGTATTAGCAATGGTTCTGCCCGGGGCGACCGTTATCGACAGGCTCCGGAAGTTTTTTTCGCCAAAACCCGAACATTCCGAAAAAATGAAGGGTTTTTGTACCAAATCTCCAAGACCTTGGTTTGGGACGTTTGCTTCCCGGTACAGAAGAAAAACACCTTGTTCAGTATATCACGAACATTCCAAAATGACAACCAGATAACATTCGGAAGGCAAACGTTTTCGCGCTCTTTGTCGAATCTGGATGCAAAATCGCCAGATCAAACCGGTGTTTTCTCCATACCACCCTGTTTTTTTGCGGCTATTCGTGCTATACTGCAATCAGCGCAGCCCTTTGCTGTGTCCAGCACGAAAGGACGGTCCTTTTCCATGCAGAAGAAATATGCATTGTTCGATTTTGACGGCACTCTTTGCAAAGGCGATTCCATCTTTCGCTTTTGCCTCTACGCCCACAAGCAGCACTTTTCCACCCGCCGCCAGCTGCTGGCGGGGCTGTGGGCCGCTGTGCAGTTCAAGACCGGGCGCATCACCATCGAGCAGGCAAAGCAGGTCGCACTGGCATGGATAAAGGGCCGCTCCACGCTGGAGATGCAGGATCTTTCCCTTCGCTTCTGCCGGGAGGTGCTGGTGCCCCGCTTCTTCCCCGACGGCATCGCGGCGCTGCAAAAAGAAAAAAAGGAAGGCGCAACGGTGCTGCTGATCACCGCCTCGCCCTCGTTCTATCTGGAGCCTATGAAAGATATTCTGGGCGTTGCCGATGTGATCGGCACCCGGATGGATGTGAGCCCCGACTGCCTGTATACCAGTCTGGTGGGTGATAACTGCCGGGGGGTGCAAAAGCCGCTGCGGCTGGCAGAGTATCTGGCCTCCAAAGGCCAGCGGCTGGCGTATGATACCTCCGCCGCCTACGGCAACTCCACCGGCGATCTGCCCATGCTGGAGGTGTGCAGCAGGAAGGTGGCCGTCAACCCGGGCAAAAAGATGATGAAGGCGCTTGCCGCCATGGAAAACGTGACCGTTGTACGCTGGGGCACCGCATCCGGCAAGCCCGCTGCCAAGGAGGCGATCTGATGCGCACCGTCGATTTTTCCAAAGCCGATCAGGTGATCCGTCAGGCGCTGGCGGATGAGGACTTCACCTCCGCCAACCTGCTGGTGGGCACAGGCGACCGGGTGCTGTTCCGCCGTGCCTACGGCCGCCTGTCCATGGAGGACGATTCCCCCATGACCACCGAACACACCCGTTACGATCTGGCTTCCCTTACCAAGCCTCTGGTCATCGGCATGCTGGCGCTGCGTGCCATGGAGGCGGGCAAGCTGTGCCTGTGGGATCCGCTGAGCACCTTTCTGGATGTGCCGGAGGACAAGCAAGCCATCACCATCGGGCAGATCCTGACCCATACGGCGGGCTTTCCCAGCGGGCTGCACCTGTGGGAGAGCCTCAAGGACCCTGCCGATGCTGCCGGACTGATCCTGCAAACACCCCTGCGCTACCACCCCGGCACGGGGCAGCAATACTGCTGCGCAGGCTATATCCTGCTGGGGCAGCTGCTGGAAAACCTCTACGGCATGCCGCTGGACGAGCTTGCCATGCAGGAGGTATTCTGGCCCCTTTGCATGCAGAAAACCGGCTATCTGCCCATACCCGGCAATATTGCCGCCACCGAGATGCAGGATGACGGGCAATGCCTTCAGGGGCAGGTACATGATGAAAACGCCCGCTTTCTTGGCGGTGTAAGCGGCAACGCAGGCGTTTTTTCCACCATGGACGATTTGGCGCTGTTCCTGCAGATGCTGGCTCGGAAGGGTCAGCTGCCGGACGGCTCCCGATACCTTTCCACCGCTGCTGTACGGCTGAGCATGCAGAACCAGACCCCGGATATGCCGCAGGGGCGCGGCCTGTGCTTCTACCTGCCCCGGCAGGATAATGGCTACACCGGCGATCTGTTCCCCGCCCAGACCATCGGGCATGTGGGCTTTACCGGCACCAGCATCACCCTTGAGCCGGAAAGCGGGCTGTATGTGGTGTTTCTTTCCAACCGCATCTGCCCCTCCCGGGATTCCACCGGCATCTACCGGGTGCGCAGGCTGCTGCACAATGCGATCTACGCCGCCGCAAGCGAGTAAAGATGGAGGTGGTTCCAGATGGATCACAGAACAGACATGCGGGATCTTCAACTTCTCAGTGGCGACAGATACACGTTTTCCGTGCTGAGCCGGGTGCTGCATTACCCTTGCAATGTGCTGCGCACCGACCATGAGCGGCTCATCCTCTGCCACACCACAGACCCCTATCCCGTCTGGATCTGGACACCGGACGATCTGACGGCGGCGGACAGCCGCCGGGCATGGCAGCTGGCAAAGGAGACCTGCCCGCCGGAAAAGGGCTTCCGCTACAATATGAAATACGATCTTGCAGATGCCTTCATCCGGCTGGCAGCCGAGGAAGGGCAGGCGCTGCGCATCGCCACCAACATGTTCGCCTACGACTGCCCGGAGGTCATCGCCCCCGGAGTGCCCGCCGACGGCTGCCTCCACCGCTGTACCATGGACGATCTGGAGGAGGCCGCCCGACTGATCGACAGCTTCCATGAGGATGTGGCGCAGGACAGGAGCGATATGGAGCACTGCCGTCGCTTGGCGCAGCAGCGCATTGAGAACCACGGCTTCTTTCTGTGGAAGAACGCGGCAGGCGAGACCGTTGCCTGCTGTTCCCTGAATACAGAGGACGGGCTGGGCTGCGTGGGCAGCGTCTATACCAAGCCTGAGCACCGCAGACGGCACTATGCCCAGCATCTGGTCTATCAGGTAACGCGCATTGCCGCAGAGCAGCAGCTGATGCCCATGCTCTACACCGATGCGGACTACGCCGCTTCCAATGCCTGCTACGAAAAGATCGGCTATGTGCTCAGAGGCAAGCTGTGCACGGTGTCGGCGCAGGGGTAGGGGAACAAAAAAGCATAAAAAGCAAAGCAGCAGCCCGGCATGGTCTGCTGCTTTCCTCAGAATGTCGAAAAAGCCCAGAGGTATCGGAGGGCCGCAGCCCTCCGATTGTCAATCCGAAACCAGCGGCGTGCATTGCGGCCTAAAGCCGACCACAGGTCGGCTTTGGGCTTCGGCGCTGCGGGAGCGCTATCGCGCTGTCCTCACACCTCGGTTCACTGCGTTCACCCTTCCGGTGGTTTCGGAACCCTTGCGTAGCAAGGGGTTCCTATCGCCGTTTGCCGCCCGGGGAGCCGTAGGCTCCT
>JAZQHO010000162.1:0-5602 GCA_045540635.1 Candidatus Limiplasma sp. | reverse complement strand
GGGAATGGCGCAGGAATAGAAAACCCGGTCGGAAACGCTCCGACCGGTTTTTTTGTATCGTTATTGATATCGGTTTTTCTCAGGCGGGCTGCCCCTGTGCCTGCTGTGCCGCCTCCAGCGCAAACCGCTTGCGCAGCTTATTCATCACATGGAAATAGGCAGGGATCAGGAACAGATCGGCGGCGATCCATGCGGCAGGGTTGGCAAAGCATGCCCCCACAAAACCCATTGCGGGCACCAGCGTAAAGGCAACACCGGCACGCGCCACCATTTCAAACACACCGGCAAACACCGCCAGCTTGGAAAAGCCGAGCCCCTGAATCAAAAAGCGCACGATGTTGACCAGCGCAAGGAAAATGTACAGTGCGCTGTTGATGAGCAGATGGGTACGGGCATTGGCAAGCACTTCGGTCTCGGCTGCCTCCACAAACATCAGCGTCAGCGGGCGGCTGAAGAAGAAAACAACCAAAAAGGCAAACACCGCATATAGGATGCCCATCACCGTACAGCTGCGCAGACCCTTGGAGACCCGATCCAGCTTGCGGGCACCCACATTCTGCCCGCCGTAGGTGGCCATGGTGGAGCCCATGGCATCGAAGGGACAGACGAGGAACTGGCTCACCTTGCCGCCCGCAGCGATGGATGCCACTGCCGTGGAGCCCAGACCGTTGACCGCCGTCTGCAGCACGATGGCACCCAGCGCCGTGATGGAATACTGCAGACCGGTGGGAATGCCCATACCAATAAGCTTTTTGATGCAATCACCGCTGAGCTTCCAATCCTTCTTCTGCAAAAACAGGGCATCACTGCGGAAGATGTAGTTGATGCACAGAATCGTGGAGGCGCACTGGGAAATGACCGTAGCCCACGCCGCACCGGCTACGCCCATGTTGAAGCCCAGAATAAACAGCACATCCAGCGCCACATTCAGCAGGGAGCTGAAGATCAGGTACAGAACGGGGGTACGGCTGTCGCCCAGCGAACGGATGATGCCGAAGAACACATTATAGAGAAAAACGATGGGAATGCCCAGAAAAATCACAAAGATATAATCGTACGCATAGGCGAAGATATCTTCGGGGGTATTCATCCAGCCAAGGAAGGTATTGCACAAAAGGCAGACCAGCGTGGTCATAACGGCGGCAAACATCATTGCAAGCATGATGGCGTTGGTCACAAAGCGCTTCATGCCCTGATAATCCCGCTCGCCGAATTTCTGCGCCACAGGGATCACAAAGCCGTTGCAAACGCCCATACAGAAGCCAAGCACCAAAAAGTTGAGCGAGCCGGTGGAGCCTACGCCCGCCAGCGCCTTTACACCCAGAAATTTGCCCACAACGATGGTATCCACCATGTTGTAGATCTGCTGGAACAGCATGCCCAGCAGAAGGGGAACCAGAAAACCAACGATCAGCCTCGTGGGCGATCCTTCGGTCATGTCGCGTACAGCACCGCGGTTCATTGCGATCTGCCTCCTGCAAAGAAAGATATCCGCTCAAGCTTACTCGCATCGGTCAGCTTTTGCAAGGGGGTAAACTTAATTTTACAATACCTTTTTTGACAACCCCCAAAAGTGCTTACTATACAGCAAAAAGCGCCCGGAGGCGCATGGCTGTTGCCTCCGGGCGCGGCTTTTTCCGGTTACGGCTGAGGCTCCACCAGCTGGCAGTCCTCAACGCGGATGAGCAGGGCATCCTGCAATTCCAGATCGATCTGGCGGTCGTTGATGCGGTTATCTTCCCGCTCCGCATCGGCGTGGAACCACGCCTCGCCGTTCAGCGTGAACATCTCTGCCCCAAAGAACAGATCCCGGCGCTTTTCCGCCATGCGCTGCTCGATCACGGTACCATCGGTGCCCACAAGGGTGAACAGGATATGGGCGTAGGTCTTTTCCATCCAGGTCTTATAGAACATCCAGCCCTTGTCTGTGACCGTAAACTGGCCACAGATGCCGTCGGGCAGGGACTTCTGCCAGAGCTCGTTGCCGTTGGCATCCAGACAGATCATGCGGCTTTCCAGTACAGTATCGTTTTCCCAATCGGGCTTGTACCAGTTGACCAGCATGGTGCCATCCTTCTGGAGGCACAGATTTGAGAAAACGCCTTCTGCAAGCTCTGTGGGCCCATAACGCCACAGGCGTTTGCCGTTGGCATCGAAGGCTGCAACAGCATGCGCAGCGTCCTCGTCCCGGGTGCGGCCTGCTGCGACCCAGCCATCGCCATAGGGGAGCATGCCTTCTACCGTGGCAGAAAGCACACCGTCTGTCTTGTCCAGCTCCAGCTTGCGCACCGTGCCGTCCAGCCCGGCTGCGATGTAGCCCGTCTCCCAATCATAGAATACAAAGCCATCGGTCATGCGGCCTTCCACCAGCCCTACCTCCAGCGGCAGGGGCACCTTCTGCTTCAGCTCGCCGTCCATGGAATAGATATGGATGGCGGCCTCGGTGGTCACTTGACTGGGGGCGTTGTAGAACATAACGGCGATATCACCGCCGGAGGTGATGAGCGGAGTCACATAGCGGGTGGTGCCTTCGGTCTCATCCACCGCCTCCCAAAGGATGCTGCCGTCCGGCTTCAGGCAGAGGAGCCATGCACGGGTCTGTCTGGGCGAGCCGTTGAGCATCTCCCGCCCGTTGCGACCCAGCTGGGTATAGCCGGACAGGAGCAGGTTGCCGGTGGGCAGCGGTGTTGCTACATAAATCGTATCCTGACCGGTACCGCCAAAGTACCAGCTATCGGCGGTGCGCTCGTCCGCAAGGGCGGGCAGGGCGGCGGTAAGACACATCAGTGCCAGCAGCAGCGCAAGCAATCTTTGTTTCATCATAGGTGGTTTTCCCTCCTTAACAGCAAAGGCTTCATTTTTTTCCTGTAAGCGTGCCGTCACGTATATACTACATCCCGTCTTATACACTGTCAACCCATGAAGGGCTTTTGTTACAAAAGCAACAAAATGTTCCATCGTCTTGACAGCCTGTAAGACAGGTTGTATGATGAAATCATCCTGTAAGACAAACCGTCTTTTGACGAACCAAGGAGGAAACCGACCAATGAAATCGCAACGCTTACCCGATACCGAGTTTGAGATCATGGATTACCTGTGGGAGCTTACGCCCCCGGTAACAACCAGCATGGTAATGGAAAAGCTGGGGCGGGAGCGGGGTTGGAAGATCCAGACTGTGGTAACGCTCTTTGCGCGGCTCACAGAGCGCGGCTTCCTGCGTGTAGAAAGAGGAAGCGGAAGGGAGCGGGCCTTCTACCCCCTTATTTCCCGGGAGGAGTACCTGCGCATGGAGACCGAAAGCTTTGTGGAGCGCTACCACAAAAACAGCTTTACCAGCCTGCTGGCTGCCCTGCACCGGGAGCAGCTGTCCGATACCGATCTGGATGAGCTTTCCCAGTGGCTGGACAGCATGAAAGAAGGGAAGAACCAATGAAAACCGTTCTGCTCTGTGTGCTTTCCACCTCTGCGGCGCTGTCGCTGATCACGCTGGTCTGCCTGCTGCTTGCGCCCATGCTGGAGAAGCGCTACTCCCCCAAGGGGCTGTACACCGCTGCTGTGGTGCTGATGCTGGGGTTCCTGGTACCGTTTTCCCTGTTGATCCCCAAGCCGCTGGTAACGGTGGAGCTGCCCAAGCAGCTTACCCAGCCGCTGTTTTACCATGCAAGCCCCGTATGGGCTGCGAGCGGCGCAGCACCTGTTACCGCCGCTGCCCCTGCCGGCGATCCGGCTATTAAGGAGCCGGCGCTGCAAACGGCAGCCCCGGTACAGAGCAAACCTCTGCAAAGTCACTCCCCCATTCAAGCCACAGAGGAAGGGATTGTCTACAAAAGCGCTCCTGCTGCCACCATCGGCGAACGGCTGCGCAGCATCAATTGGCTCAGCCTGCTGGGCTGGCTCTGGCTTGCGGGTGCTGTCTGCACCCTTGCATGGCAGCTGATCCGCCACCAGCGCTTTGCCCGTACCCTGCTCCGCTGGCGGGAGCCCTGCGGCAATGAACAGTACCTTGGTACCCTTTCCCGGGTGCAAAAGGAAATGGGACTGGAACGCTGCCCTGCGCTATATCTGTGCCCCGGTGTGCCCAGCCCCATGCTGACCGGCTTGCGAAAGCCTGCCATTTATCTGCCGGACGAAGCCCTTACCGCCGATGAGCTGGCGCTGGTGCTTCGCCACGAGCTGACCCACTACCAACGGCGGGATCTGCTGGTAAAAACCGCTTTGCTCATCTGCCGGGCGGTGCACTGGTTCAATCCCGTCCTGCTGCCCCTGAGCCGCTGGCTCACCTACTGTCAGGAGGCCTCCTGCGACAGCTGCGTTACGCAGAATGCCTCTCAGGAGGAACGCCGCTTTTACTCCGAGACCATCATCAGGGTCATCCGGCGGCAGGTTCAGGCGCGCACGCAGCTTTGCACGTCTTTTTACGGAGGTAAAAAAGGTATGAAGAAACGCATTTTGTCCATTATGAACACCGCCAGACGGCGGGCAGGCGTGGTGCTGTGCATCTGTCTGCTGGCTGCCACACTGCTTTGCGGCGGCGCACTGGCGCTGGACGGCAGTATGCTGCTGTCCTTCCCGCAGGCCGCATGGGTGCAGGCGCAGAACGGAACGGGAACCTGTCTGCTCTCCTATCCCTCCGTCAACGATCTTTCGTGGCCTATGGGTATCTATCTGAACGGTACGCCGGTGATCATTGAACAAGTGGTCTCCGGCAGCTCCCTGAAGGAGTGGAACCAGCAGGAAGGCGAACTGAACTGGGCGGAAGTGCTCATTGGCGGCGATGGCTACGATGAGGGCATCCACGGCTGGATGCCGCTGCGGGATCTAGCCTACGAAAGCGCCGAGCAGCTGCCCGCCGCAACGCTGAAGGGCAGCGCCGCCAGCGGCTACACCAACCTCTACGCCATCAATGACCGGGATACCGAGGTGACAGCTCTGCGCCCCGCAGGCACCGAAGTGCGTGTGTTGGGGCAGCTGAACCACTGGCTGCATGTAGTGCTGGAGGAGGAAAGCGCCTTTGTGCTGCTCAAGGACACCCAGCTGGGCGAGGAGGCCGACAAGCAGCTCTGGGAGCTGCTGCCGCCGCATTTCAGCGGTATGACCCGCTCCGAGTACGATGCCAACCATCTCTACAGCAAGCTGCTCAATGAAAAAAAGCAGCTCTACGGCGATCTGGACGTGATGTACTGGTCCGTGGAGGACAAAGCCTACTTCGGCGAGCTGGAGGAGCGGTTCATGGGCTCGCACGACCACTACTACCTGATGCCCGGCGAAGGGGATATGACCGAGCAGGAGGCCGTGGAGAAGGCGCTGGATGCCTACGCCAAGACGGCTGAGCTGGAAAGCCTGACCACCGAGCAGGTGGATGTATACCCCGGCTTCTACCGCATTGGCTATACCGAGCCCACCTACTGGGATGTGCTGATCACCACCAAGGGCTGCTATGACCAGCTGGCGTGGGTGGTCATCGACAGCACCACCGGCGAAGTGCTCACCGTGGATACCGCACTTCCCGTGGAGGTGATCGATGTACTGATCAACCCGGAAGGCAACGGCTGGACGAACAAGTAACAAAACCGGCGCCCCCGGCCGCGCGCCCCGGGGGGCT
>JAZQHO010000161.1:0-27290 GCA_045540635.1 Candidatus Limiplasma sp. | reverse complement strand
TTGGCCCCCGACTTCCGCATGGCGTGGGCCATGCGGAGGGGGACTTGGTATTGCCGGACTACCGGCACAAAGCTTACCGCTCCTTACGCTTCAAAATGCGCCAGCAGTTCTTTCCGGCGGTCTTAGCCAGATAAACGGCTGCATCGATACGTTCAAACACATCGGAGAAAGTTTCTCCACCGGTGGTGAGCGTAGCGCCGATGCTGCAGCCCACCCGCCGTTCGCCATGCAGAACGATCTGATTGATGCTTTCGATCAGCGTGGCAGCCTTCTTGGCAAGTGCTTCTTCGGACTGGGCATTGCGCATGTAGACGATAAACTCGTCGCCGCCATAACGGGCAAGGATATCGTCCTGACGGAAGAGGTTGTTCATGCAATCCGCCACCTGCCGGAGCACCGCATCGCCCTCCAGATGACCGTAGGTATCGTTGATGCTCTTGAAATCATCGATATCCACAAACATCACGGCATCCACCTGATCCTCCGGGATCTCGCTGAGAGCGGCCTCGATATTCATATGCCCGGTATCCTTGTTCTTCAGACCGCTGGTGCCGTCCAGCTGCGCACGCTGCTGCAGCTGGTTGTGCATGTTGCGTTCCTCGTCCACATCCTCAATGTAGCCAACCACACGGTACACCTTGCCATCCTCATCGGCAACGCTCACGTAGCAGATGCGCTGCCAGTGGTACTCGTCGCAGAAGTAGCGCCCCATCACATCCAGCGAACCGCTGATGGGTGCCTGACAGGCCACCAGCAGATGGCTGCGCACTTTGGCCAGATCATCCACAAGGACGTTGGCGGCACGATTTTCAAGGCTTTCAAGATAGTTGGGATAGATCTCATCTTCGGGCATTCTGCCTGCAAGGGTTTTGGAGAGAGTCATTACATCATCGGCAGGCGAATAGTCAAAGACCACCAGATTATCGATCTCGCTGATGAGGCGGTACCGCTCCTGCTGCCAGATCTCCTTGCGTTCGATCTCCACCCGCTCGGTGATATCGTTCACGCTCACATAGCAATAATACTTATCCCTGTGGCTGATGAGGCGGCAGGCGAAGGACAGCCAGACCACACGCCCGTCCTGACGGCGGGCTTCCTTGCGCACGCGCACGGTCTCGCCCTCCCAGAGCTTCTGGCTGATGCCGGTGCTGTCGGGGGCAAGGCCGGGCATGTACTTGGCCAGCAGTCCGGTTTCGCTGGCATGCATAAAGGTATGCTGATCCACGCCGAAGATGCTGCACAGCGGATCGCTGGCATAGACCATGCGATAATCGCTTGAGCCGTGCTCAGGCACCTCCAGAATGCAGATGCCGATGGGGATGTTGTTGACGATCTCCTCGAAACGATGGTTGGATTCCTGTAGCGCTTCACTGGCGACGGCGGCTTCATCCATATCCACCAGTGCTGCAATGATGTTCACCTTGCCATTGGTACGGCGCTCCGGCTGTGCGCTGCCAAGGCGCATCCAGCGGTAGGTACCGCCATGCACCTCCATGCGCAGATCCAGCGAGCACTTCTGCTTCCACAATTCATCCTGGAAATAGGTGATGAGGGCTTCCCGGTCTTCGGGGTGGATGTGATCCAGCACCCGCTGCCCCTCGTCCTCAATGAGCCTTTCCAGAATGGGGTGGAAGAATTCGATGCCGAACACCTTATCGGTCTCGTTCCAGTTGAGCAGGTATACGCCGGTCTGCTTCATAATGCAGTTGTAGCGATCCTGAATATACTGGTTGGCCAGCTTATGCTCCAGATCCTTCTGCAGACGCTCCCTGAGGCGGGTAAGCTGACCCATGAGGATGGACAGGCTCATGGCGACCACCATGGCGATGCTCACCCGTGCACCTTCGATCTCCCGGGCATCCTCAAACTCGAAGCCTACAAAACCATGGAAGCTGCCGCCATATTCCAGCGCCACATGCAGCGTGGCATCCATGGTATAGGGCAGCCCGGCAAGCTCAGGATAGCTCCGGTTGCGCAGCGGGCTGATGAGCACGCCATTGGCATCGAAATAGTTGTAGTACGGCAACTTGATCTCCGGCGCAAAGGCGATCTGCTGCTGCTGATCCTTCAGCGGCGCCACGCCGCCGCGACACCACTCAAAAGCGGTGCTCCAGCAGTTTTCTCCTTCCTGCCGCACGATGTACATTCGCTTGAGCCCCATCTGGCTGCCCACATTGTGCATAATGGTGCCGATGGTGTTCTTGGTGCTGTCGCAGCCGCTGGCGGTAACACGCATGAGCATTTCCGCCAAGGAATACTGGAAGTTGCTGTTGATGGTGCCAAAGCTGCCGGCAAGAGCCTTGGCAATATCGTTGCGCTCCACACGCTGGCGGTTGTTCATCAGCGTACCACGAACAAAACGGAGCTGCCCATCCTGTTCCGGCGCACTAAAGAGGATCAGACGGAACCAGCCCATCTGCCCATTGGCGATCTCGCAGCCATAGTTGACGCACTGGCTCCCCTGCGTTTGCACCGCACGCCGGATGCAGGCCTTTGCCTCGTCCGTGCACAGGGGGTTGAGGCTGTTGTGTGCAGCAGCGAGATAGCTCTCCAGCGTTTCGCTGAAGGTTTGTCCATCGGGCGATTCGCCGCTCATTCGCAGGCAGTCCGCCTCCACATCGTATTCCAGCGCGGCGATGTTGAACTGGGTCTCCTCTTCGCCGTGCTGCATCAGCTCAAAGGGATTCTGAGCCAGCTCGCCCGGACGGAATTCTTCCTTGCCGCCGTTGGCCGCCTCCTGCGCAAGATGCTTGATGCCCAGCAGGCAGCGCTGCTGTTCGCCCCGGATGAGGATGGTCTCCACCGGCTTCTCCACACCGCTGACGTGGTAAATACGGTGGCGGATGCTGCGCAGGCTCTCCTCGCCGCTGTCGATGGCAGCAAAGAATGCCTGCAGCGTGCTGCGGTCTTCCTCCGCGACCACATGCATGCACCACTGCTCCACAAAGCTGCTGAAGCTGCGGATATCACGGCTGCCGCGGCCATCCTTGGCAACGATGGTATCCTGCGCCAGATCCACCTCATACAGCTCGTCCATATAGGAAAGCAGCGCATTGCGGTAAAGCTTCGTCTGGTTCTTGACCTGATCGGTGATATCGGTAAAAATGCCGATGAGGGAATCCTCTTCCCCTTCCGCCCGGAAGCGGCGCAGCGTTACCTGCACCCAGCGCACGCCTCCATCCTCGCGAATGATACGATGCTCAAAGACGCGGGACTTTTCACCTTCCAACAAGAGTGCAATGTTGCTGCGCACCATTTGCAGATCTTCGGGGTGGGTATTGCGCAATACATCGCCGTTGAAGATGGCGTTCGCGTATTGCAGTTCGCTTTCGTAACCCATCAGCTGCCATGCGGCCTCGTTGTAGCGCAGCAGCTCAATGCGCCCGTTTTCGTGCAGGGTATAGCGCATAATAGCGCAGGGCAGCGCATGGTAAAGCGTCTGGATATAGTCGCCCTTTTTCTTCAGCTCACGCTGCAGATCCTTGGTGAGCAGATCCTTTTGAGCGATCTCATCCACGCTGATGACGATAGCGGTGACATACTGCTCGCCCTGCTTGGTGTTGAGCCGTTGGGCATACATCTGTGTCCAGCGCCAGCCGCCGTTCTTCATGCGTGTGCGGTAACGGATGCTGTGCTCGCTGCCCATGTGATCCTCCAGCGCCTGCCGGAGCATGGGCATGAGCTTCTGCTTATCATCGGGGTGAATGGCATCGAGCGGTTTTTCGGCAAAGCGCTCGATGAACTCTGCCTGCCTGTAGCCAAAAAGCTCGGCAGCGCCATCGTTGCAGTAAGCGATGCGCAGACCGTCCTCCAGCATTTCCAGATGCAGGATGCCGCCGGGCACATTGTTGATGATGGCGGTCATTTCGTCATTCAGGCGCAGATATTTGGCCAGAAGCTCATGCTGATCGGTGGTGTTGGAAATATCGAAGTAGAAAATGAGATGGTTGCGGTTGCGAGCCAGAAAACGAATGTGGGTATGCAGCCAGAGATAGCCCTCGTTGGGCTTTACGGCAGTGAGCATAAACTCACACTGCTGCTCCTTATCGGTCTCCACAGCGCTGTTCATGGCCTCCAGCAGTACGGAGCGGTGGTCGGGGTGCACATACTGCAGCAGCCCTTTGCGGTGCTCGCTGTAATTCTCGTTGGTAGTCTGCAGTTCTTCCAGGAAGCGCTCGTTGATGCGCAGACTCTCCAGCTCCATGCCATCGTATTCCATAATGGCTGCACCGCCGACAAAGCTGGAAAACAGCAGCGCAGCCTGCGTGCTGGGGTCGATAAAGTCCAGACTGCCCTCTACTGCGGTATTGGGCAGGGATTCGGCGGGTTTGGCGATGGCTGTGGTATTCATCAGCTCTTCGAACTGCTCCACAGGCATGGGCTTGGCATAGTAGTAGCCCTGCATCACATGGCAGCCCACGCTGCTGAGGTAACTGGCCTGCGCCTTGGTCTCGACGCCTTCGGCGATAACGGGGATATCCAGCCAGTGGGCCATACGCACCACGGAGTAGAGGATATTGCCGCCGCGCTGATCCATGCTGGCAAGGAACTTCATATCCAGCTTCAAAACGTCCACAGGCACGTTCTTGAGCATGTTCAGAGAGGAATAGCCGCTGCCGAAGTCGTCCATCTCCACAAGGAAGCCCTTGGCGCGCAGACGGTTGACCATGGCAATGAGCTGCTCCGGGTTATCCATGTATGCGGATTCGGTGATCTCCAGCCGGAGCAGATCCACAGGTACCTGATACTTTTTGATGATGCCGTCCAGCGTATCCAGCAGACCGTTATCCGCAATATCCACACGGGAAACATTGACAGATACAGGTACCACAGGCCGTCCGCTGTCGATCCACTGGCGCAGAAGGATACACACCTGTTCCCACATGTAGGTATCCAGCTTATTGATGAAGCCGTTGCGCTCAAAGACGGGGATGAATGCAATGGGCGGGATGAGCCCGCGGGTGGGATGGAACCAGCGCACCAGTGCTTCTGCGCCGACAATTCGTCCGTCGGAATGGTTGTACTGGGGCTGCAGGTACACCTTGAACTGGTGCGTTTCCAGCGCCTCCGCCATATCGCCGATCAGATCCTGCTCCTCGCGCAGCTTTTTGCGGATGGAGTGGTCGTAATAGGCCAGATTCTTCTGATAATTACCTTTGAGGGTGAGCAGAGCCAGCTGGGCGCGGTCGCACATAATATTCACATCCAGCTCGGGATCCTCCACCACATATACGCCGATGCGGGGCACAAAGGTATATTTGTTTTTGGACTCGTTGAGCCAGCCCTGAATAATACGGCTGGTCTCATCGGGATCGAACAGGGCAATGGGTACCAGATGGATAAAGTGGTCGGTACCGGCATGGCAGCTGTACCATTCCTGCTGCTGGCGGTACCGCTGGCCAATGTAGCGCATCAGGTCATCGCCGCCGGTAACACCGTAGATATCTTTATAGATCTTGAAACGGTCGATATCCCAACGGACGATCACATAGCTGCCCGCGGGACGATCCTTGATGATGCGTGCTGCTTTACGGCAGAAAGCAGTAAGGGTGCTGAGCCCGGTAAGGTCGTCCACCTCGGCGATCTGGGCGGTCTCGTTCTGGCGTTCCAGCTGGCGTACCCGCAGAAGGCAGCTCTTGGCAAGTGCATCCAGCTGCACAGCGCGCAGGATATTGTGGATACGCCGGATGGCTACTTCCGGCTCGGTAAGGGAGGTGAGCACATCGTGAGCCCCCAGACCGATGGCACGCTTCCGGGCAGCCTCATCTTCCGGTTTGGTAACTGCAAGGGCTGGATACTGGGTAGTCAGCTGAGCATCATGCAGTTGCTCCAGCACCTTCCATCCATCGCCGCAGGCATGCCGCAGATCGAGCAGCAACATACCGCAGGTGCTTTCCTTCCCGAGCACCTGCATGGCGCTCTGCGCATCGGCGGAGCGAACGCTGATGAACTCATTGCTGAGTTTCTTTCTCAGCATTTCATGTTCCTGCTCACACAGGCCAACGGTCAACAAAATACTCTGATACGTTGCGGACATCCGGATCACCTGCCATCCTTCGTTTTTCGTTTCGTCATCATTTGCAGATACTAAATCATGGTAAGTATAGCACAGGTTACAGAGAAAGGCAAACGGATTATAGAACCCGAAAGTGATGTGCCACAAGCATTTGTACGATCGTGTACAATTCCTGCACAAGCGCCGGTGCCATGTGCACTGCGTAACACCTTACATAGCTTCTCCATCCAAAAACAAAGAATGCCGACGGTCGCTGCCGACGGCATTCCGATTGATTCGGTTAAGGGCTTACCGGCGGTCGTCGCCGGTGGCAAGAGCGCTGCGCCGCTGTTTACGCTGCTGCGCCATATACTGCTGGTAGGTAACGCTGGTTTCCACCTTAGGCATTGCTTCGGGAGTGACGGCAGACGGCTTCGGCTCCTCCTTGTGTCTCAGAACGGGACGTTCCAGCGGGGTTGAGCGCATGGCAGCCGCAATACTGCCCGGGCCGAAACGATCGTTATATGCCGGGGGCTTTTCCTGCCGGATCACCACCGGACGCTCTTTCTGTACATGCCGGTCGGCTTTGCTTTCGTCCCCGTTGCGCTTGGCGCTTCGCTTGGCCTCATGCTTCTGTTTGCTCTCGAGCCTCTCTTCTGCCTTGCGCTTCAACTCCGTCTTTTCTTCCGCCTTTCGCTTGCTGCCGACGGCATCGGCTTTCTTCACCTTAACAGCCCGGGCCTCTTCGGATGCAGTTTTCTTTTGCTCAGCCCTGGCAGACTTTTTCTCCTGCTTGCGGTCTGGCTTCTCCCGCTGCTCCCGGCTCTGCTGCTGCGCCTCCAGCCGTTCCTTGCGGCTCATGCGGGGCTGCTTGACGGTTTCGGTAAACACCTGCATAGGCCACTGGCTTTCCAGACGGATCAGCTTTTTGTTGATGAGCTTCTCAATATCCCTGAGCTGCTTCTCCTCATCGATACAGCAGAAGGAAATGGCAACGCCCTCGTGTCCGGCACGCCCGGTGCGCCCGATGCGGTGCACATACGCCTCCGGTTCGTTGGGCAGATCGTAGTTAAACACATGGGAAAGGCCTGCAATATCGATCCCGCGTGCTGCAATATCCGTAGCAACAAGCACATGGATCTTGCCCTTTTTAAACTGGCTGAGCGCCTCTTGCCGGGCTCCCTGACTCTTATCGCCATGGATAGCCTTGGCAGCGATACCCGCCTTGGAAAGCTCGCGCACCACACGGTCTGCCCCATGCTTGGTGCGGGTAAAGACCAATGCGCTTTCCACATTGGGCTTTGCAAGCAGGTCTGCCAGCAGATGCTTCTTGTTGGCCTTATCCACCATATACAAAAACTGGCGGATGGTATCCACCGTGCTGGAAACAGGATCCACCTTTACGGTTACAGGATCGGTAAGAATGGAAAGCGCCAGCTTTTCCACATCCTCCGGCATGGTGGCAGAAAAAAACAGGGTCTGCCGCTTCTGGGGCAGCTGAGCAATGACCCGCTTTACATCGTGGATAAAGCCCATATCCAGCATGCGGTCGGCTTCGTCCAGCACAAAGATCTCCAACTGTGCAAGCGAGATGTGACCCTGACCGATCAGGTCGTTCAGGCGGCCCGGGGTCGCCACAAGAATATCCACACCCTTGCGCAGGGCATCCACCTGAGGCTGTTGTCCCACACCACCAAAAATAACGCAGGAGCGCAGCGGCAGTTTTTTGCCGTAAGCGGTAAAGTTTTCATAGATCTGCAACGCCAGCTCTCTGGTGGGCGTAAGCACCAGTGCACGAATGGGTCTCCCCTTGCCGTGAGCCGCCTTTGCCAGCCTTTGCAGAATGGGCAGCGCAAATGCCGCCGTTTTGCCGGTACCCGTCTGGGCACAGCCCAATACATCCCGCCCTTCCAATACGGGAGGAATGGTCTCCCGCTGGATGGGGGTGGGGGTCTGGTAGCCGCACTGCTCAACGGCAGCGAGCAGCGGCTCCATCAAATCCATATTTTTAAACAATCGTCATCCAATCCTTTATTTCATTTCTGGGGGGGAACAGAAGATCAAGTGCCTCCGCCCTCTGTAGCATGCCCGAAAAGTATCACAGAGCATGCACCGCCGCAGCTACCGCCGCAGGATCCTCCGCCTTGAAGAAAGCGGTGCCCATCACCAGTACATTGATGCCGCTGTCGGCTACCTGCTTCATATTGCCGAGGCCAATGCCGCCATCGGCTTCGATATCGCCCGCAAAGCCCATCAGACGCAGCTCGCGTGCCTTGCCCAGCACCTCAGGCATCAGCTTCTGGCCGCCAAAGCCGGGCTCCACAGTCATCAGCAGTACGCGATCCAGCTGATCCAGCACCGGGAGAAGGGTCTCCGCAGGGGTAGCGGGCTTCAGGGATACACCCACCTGCACACCCAGCTTGCGCAGCTTTTTGAGGCAAGGCACAAGACGCTTGGCCTCCTGATGAATCGTAATGATGGAGGCACCTGCCTCAGCGAACACCTCCACATACTTGATGGGGTCGCTGAGCATCAGATGCACATCATAGACCACATTGGGCATTTTCTGCTTCATGGCCTGAAGCAAGGAGGGGCCGAAGCTCAGGTTGGGCACAAAGTGCGCATCCATCACATCGAAGTGCAGTTCATCGGCACGGGCTTTCTTTACCAGCTGCAATGCAGAACCCATGCGCAGGGGATCGGCTGCCAGAATAGACGGGGACAGTTTAATCATAGCGTTTCCTCCAGATCTCCTGCACACGCTTGAGCAGGATGTGATAACGTTCGACCCGCTGAGCGCCCAGCTTGCCTTCCTCCACCGCCTCCAATACGGCGCAGCCGGGTTCGCTGAGGTGGTAGCAAGGCGAGAAGCGGCACTGCCCCTCGTAAGGGGCGAAATCGGGATAATCATCCTTCAGATGGATGGGCTCCAGCCCCTCCCAAGGCTCCAGCAGGCTGAAGCCGGGTGTATCCAGTACCTGATATTCGCCGCTGTAGAGCAGCTCTGCATGGCGGGTGGTATGCCTGCCACGGCTGATCTTGCGGCTGATCTCGCCCGTTTTCAGCTCCAGACCCGTTGCAGCGCTGAGCAGCGTGCTCTTGCCTACACCCGATTGCCCCGCAAAGCAGCAGATGCCCTGCCGGAGCAACGCACGCAGCTCCTCCAGCCCTTCACCGGTCTGTGCGCTGCCCGCCAGCAGCGGGATCTCCAGCGAAGCATATTCCCGCTGCACCGATTCGAACACCGTACGATCCAGATCGCATTTATTGACCACGATCGCCGGACGGATGCCCTGCCGCCACGCCAGCACCAGCAGCGTATCCAGCAGCAGATAGTCCGGGGCTGGCTGGGGGGCCACCACCAGCAGCACATGCCGGATGTTGGCGACCGGCGGTCTGAGCAGCTCGCTTTCTCTGGGCAGGATCTCCTCCACCCAGCCGTGCTCATCGCCGGTGCCGGGGGTGAGCAGGATCCGATCCCCCACCATGGGCGTGAGCCGCTGCTTACGGAATTTCCCTTTTGCGCGAAGGATGTGGATCTCCCCATCCCCGCAGCGGGCGTAGTACAAACCGCCCACACCTTTTACGATTACACCCTGAAGGGTATTTTCCAAGGGCTTTTCCCTCCTACTGCAAGGTTGTCTCCATTTCGGTGTAGAGAATGCTGTCCAGATAGATCCGGCACATCATCGCGCCGCTGTAGTCGGATGCGATCGGAATGATGACGACACCGGCCTCTCCGGCGCCATGCACAGCCCGGTACTGCTCTACCTCATTGCCATTCTCCACCAGCATCACCAGCAGCTCTCGCTCCCGGTCGGAGCGGGGCAGTTCCACGAACAGCTCGCTCCGGTAGAGCTTGGCAGCCTTGGCAATGGTCAGCGTAACAGGTGCGTCCAACACCACAAGGGTGCCAGCCACAGGCTCCTGAGAGATCACCTTGCCAACCTGGCTTTCGTCCATCACTTCACGGTACTGGGGCGCAGTCGTTGTCAGGCTGTTCTCTGCCAGAAGCTGGGTGGCTTCTTCGAGCGTCTTGCCGGAGGTGTCGGGCACCATCGTGCTGCCGCCGGAGATGGTAAGCTCCACGCTCTGGCCGGCTGCATAGCTGCCGCCTGCATCGGGGCTCTGCGCCAGCACCTTGCCCAGCGGCTCGCTGGAGCTGGTGCGGATGACCACCACCGTAAAGCCCATATTCTGCAGCGTTACGGTAGCATCCTCATAAGCGCTGCCGACGGTGTTGGGCATTACATAGCTCTGCGGGCCGGTGCTTACGGTAATGAGCAGACTGTCGCCCTTGGTCATCTTTGTCTCCGGATCCGGCAGCTGATCGATGATATTGCCCGCCGGAATGGTGGCATGGCTCATTTCCTTCTCCTGAAGATTCAAACCGTTGCGTTTGGCATAGGCTGCAGCCTCCTCGCGTGTGAGGCCGATCACATCCGGTGCGTTGGTGCTGTTGAGCACGCTGCGGTACACATTGATGGTGCCGATGACCAGCATGGCCACAACAATGGCCAGCATAGCGCAGGTGGCGACGATGGTCTTGCGTTGTTTACGGCTGAGCCGTTTTTTGCCCATACTTTGCTGCGGGCGGCTTTTGACCGGCTGCGGCTCCTGCTGGGGCTGTGGGTATGCATACAGCTGCGTCACCGCAGCAACAGCAGCGGGATCCACAATGCCATCCTTGGCGTTTTGGAGTGCTTCCGCCATTTCCCGAGCGCTCTGATAGCGATCCTTCGGTGATTTTGCCAGTGCCTTCATCAGCACGGCGATAACGGCGGGCGGGGTCTCGGGAGCCAGTTCCTTGACCTGCGGAGGCGCATCGTTGATGTGCTGCATGGCGACTGCCACCGGGGTATCACCAACAAAGGGCACCCGCCCCGTAAGCATCTCATAAAGCACCACGCCGGTGGAATAAATATCGCTGGGGGCCTCCACCACGCTGCCGGTTGCCTGCTCCGGCGAGGAATAGTGCACAGACCCCAGCACCGTATCCCCCTTGGAGATGGTAAAGGCGTTGGTCATGCGCGCAATGCCGAAATCGGAGACCTTTACATGCCCGCTGGAGTAGATAAGCACGTTCTGCGGCTTGATATCGCGATGGATGATGCCGTTATCATGGGCGTGCTGCAAGGCGCTGAGGATGCGCACCGTAATCTGGATAGCCTTATCGGCTTCGAGCCGTCCCCGCTGACGAATAACATCCTTCAGGGTATTGCCGCTGACATATTCCAGCACCAGATAGCGGAACTCACCCTCCACACCCACATCCAACAGGTTAACGATGTTGTGGTGGCTCATCAGGCTGGCGGCCTGCGCCTCGCGTTGGAAGCGCTCCAGAAACTCCTTGTCGCTGTTGTATTCACTTTTGAGGATCTTGACCGCAACACTGTGACCGGTGCGGATATCCACCGCCCGGTACACCAGCGACATACCGCCCTGGCCGATAAACTCCTCAAGCTTATAGCGCTCGGCGAATACCATTCCCTTCATCATTTGGCATCCACCTCCGCATTGCTGATGAGCACGAAGGTAACATTATCATAGCCGCCGCCCTCCAGCGCCATAGCCAACAGACGCTCGGCTGCCTCCTCCAGCTCCAGATCCGCAAGCGTCTGGCGGATCTCCTCATCCTCCACGATGCCGTGGAGGCCGTCGGAGCAGATAAGCCACAGGTCATCCTTCTGCAATTCTTCCTCCAACACATCCACCTCCACCATGGGATCCACGCCCACAGCACGGGTAATAATGTTGCGATGAGGATGGGTCTTTGCCATTTCAGGCGTGATGATGCTGTTGCGCACAAGCTCAGCCACAAAGCTGTGATCCTCTGTGATCTGGGTAAGCTCGCCGTTTCTGAAGCGGTACACACGGCTATCACCCACATGGGCAATAAACAGCTTCTGCTTGCCCACCCAGACCATGCTCATGGTGGTGCCCATACCCTGCAGGCTCTCATCCTCCTGAGACATATCATACACACGGCGGTTGGCAGCCTCTACCGCCCGGCGAATGTGCGTTGCATCCGGTTTTTTCTTGCCAATAGCTTTTTGAAACACTTCCAGAGCGACCCGGCTGGCCGTCTCTCCGCCGCGATGACCGCCCATACCGTCCGCTACGCCAAACAAAGAGGCCTCCGCCAGCCAGTTATCCTGATTGCTGGCCCGTACCAGTCCTTGATGCGTGCGATGACATACCTGCATACGTTTCGCTCCTTTCCACGCCGAAGCAGAGATACAGTAGTGTGGGTGTTACGCCTTGCCCTCCAGCACGCTGCGGCGCAGCTGCCCGCAGGCGCCACCGATATCCGAACCCATTTCCCTGCGAATGGTCGCAGATACATGCTTCTCCTCCAGCGTTTTGAGGAAGAGCTGCACCGCATCCGGTGTGGCGGGACGCAGGCTGCGTTCATCCACATGATTGAGGGGGATCAGATTGACATGACATTGGAGACCACTGACAAGCCTTGCCAGTTCCCGGGCATGCTCGGGGCGGCTGTTGAGTTGATCGATGAGGGCGTATTCAAAGACGACACGTCGCCCGGTCTTGCGCACATAGGCGCGCACAGCGTCCATCAGCTCATCGATGGCATAGGTGTTGGCTACCGGCATAATCTGCCTGCGGATCTGATCGTTGGGTGCGTGAAGGGAGATGCTCAGCGTCACCGGCAGCCCCTCCTGAGCAAGACGCTCCATCTGGGGCACCAACCCGCAGGTACTCAGGGAGATATTCCGCAGGCTGATGTTGAGCCCTTCCTCCGCATTGACCATGCGCAGGAAAGCCACCGTGTTATCGTAGTTATCCAGCGGCTCGCCGCTGCCCATGAGCACGATATGCCCCACATGCCCCTTCTCGCCAAGAAAACGGTTGGCCAAAAGCACCTGCGAGAGCATCTCGGCAGCGGTAAGGCTCCGCACGCAACCACTCAGTGTGCTTGCGCAGAAAGCGCAGCCCATTTTGCAGCCCACCTGCGTGGAGATGCACAGGGAATAGCCATAGTGGTAGTGCATCAGCACACCCTCGATGATATTGCCATCGAGACAGGAAAAAAGAAACTTGACCGTATCATCCTTGCGGGAGGGAAAGGTCTGATGGATGCTCATAGGCAGATCCACACAGCTTTCCCGCAGGCTTTCTCTGAGCGCCTTGGGCAGGTTGGTCATCTCCTCAAAGGGTACGCCTTTGTTGAGCCATGCCTGCACCTGCGCAGCCCGGAAGGCAGGCTGTCCGAGGGTCTTGAACAGTTCCTTCAGCTGCGGCTGATCCATGCCCAGAAGAACATGCTTTTCGCTCATCTCAGCGCACCCTCCGCATACGGGCAATGAAGAAGCCCTCTACCCCATCCCGGTACGCCTGCAGCTGCAGACCGTAATCGCCCTGCCTGCGGCGCAGTTCCAAGGGGAAGGTGGCAGGCAGCGTTTCCAATGCAAAATTGGGATGGCGCTCAAGGAAGGCCTTGACCTGCAAAGCGTTTTCCTCCGGCAGGATGGAGCAGGTGGAGTACACCAGCGTTCCGCCTACCTTCACATAGGCAGAGAGGGTATCCAGCAGGTTCTTCTGTGTTTCCACAATGGCAGGGATATCCTCTGCCTTGAGCCGCTGCTTGATATCCGGCTTCTGAGTGACCACGCCGGTACCGCTGCAGGGAGCATCCAGCAGCACGGCATCCAGCGTGCTTTCCCAATCCTGCAGGGGCTGGGTGGCATCGCGGACAGCAATGCGGAGATTTTCCAGCCGGAGGCGACGTTTGACCGCATCCAAAAGAAGGGTACGGGACTGGTGCAGCTCCCACGCAAACACACGACCCGTCAGCTGCATGGTCTCGCACAGATAGGCAGACTTGCCGCCGGGGGCTGCGCAGGCATCCAGCACACGCATGCCGGGCTTGGCCTGTACAGCCTCTGCTGCCAGCATGGAGCTTTGCCCCTGCACAGAATACTTGCCGTTGCGGTAGTCCTGATCGTAGCTCAGCTCGCTGACCCCCTCCAGCAGGAAGGCATGGGGCGCAACACCGCGGCTCCACTTGATCTGCTTTTTTTCCAGCATGCGGATGAGCTCCTCATCGCTGGAAGAGTACAGATTGGGGCGCACCATCAGGCAGGGGGTCTCCTCCCGATGGGAGAGGATCTTTTCGGCTTCTTCCTCGCCGTAGTCGGCAATGAGGCGATCCACCAGCCACAGAGGCGTGGAGGTGATCACATGCAGGTAGGTGCGCAGATCCTCTTCCTTTGCGGGCCACGTGAGCTCGTCCTTCTGGCGGGACAGATTGCGCAATACCGCATTTACAAAGCCCGTGGAGCTTTCCATACCCATGGCGCGGGTCAGCTTAACAGCTTCATCCACAGCGGCACGGTCGGGCACCCGATCGAGAAACAGGATCTGATAGGCACCCATACGCAGGATATCGGTCTGTGCCGGCTCTTTGACCTGATGCGCAATAAAGCCCTTGAGCGCATAATCAATACGGATCTGGTTTTCCAGCACACCATAGACCAGCCCTGTAGCCAGACGGCGATCCTCCGGCTTCAGCTGGCGGGCGGCCTGCAGCTTTTCGTTGAGGCACAGGTTGGCAAAGGCACCCTTCTGGTGCACATCGCACAGCACCTCCAGCGCCAGCTTACGGGCAGGGGTGGTATTGGGCGTATTTTCCGTGGGGGCAGTGCGGCGGGTGTCCGCATTGGGGCGTGCATTCATACCCTTGCCGGTACGGCTGGCGTTACGGTCAAAACTGCGGCGTTGACCATCCCTGCGGTCGTTGGTACGGCTGCCCTGTCGCTTATCGCCAAAGCGCCCGTTATTATCGTTTTTACGGAAGCCGCCGGCGCGCTCCTTGCCGGAGCTGTGTGCCTGAGGCCGGGCCGTTTTCTTCTCTTCGCTCATAACGTTACCTCACTCAGCAAAATGCCTTCTGTAATGGGATGACCCAGCAGGTAGGCCTTGGCCTCCATACGCTTGGCATTGGGAGCCTGGATCTCACAAAGCTCCATCGCGCCATCGCCGGTGGCGACCACAAGACCATTCTTGCCAGCCCGGAGCACTTGACCGGGCTTTCCGCTGCCATCCGCCGCTTTGGCGCGCCACACCTTCAGAACCCCATTCTGTACAGGTGCATAGGCGCAGGGCCACGGGCTCATCGCCCGCACGCGGAGAAGGCACGCCCGGGTGGTCTCGGAAAAATCCAGCTGTCCCAGCTCCTTTGTCACCTTGGGATCGTAGGTGGCAAGGGCTTCGTCCTGCTTCTGGCGGGGGCAGTCTCCGGCCTCCATGCGCCGGAGGGTCTCCAGCAGAAGGGCAGCACCTGCATCGGCAAGACGGTCGGTAAGCTCGCCGGCAGTCTCTTCCTCGCCGATGGTCACTTCGGTCTTTAGCAGCATATCGCCGGTATCGATGCCCGCATCGGTCAGCATGGTGGTAACGCCGGTGACGGGATCGCCGCTGAGCATGGCCCACTGGATGGGGCCTGCCCCCCGGTGACGGGGCAGCAGGGAGGCATGCACATTCACGGTGCCCAGCTTCGGCACATCCAGCACCTCTTGAGAAAGGATCTGACCAAAGGCCGCCGTTACACACAGATCGGGCGCCAATGCCCGCAGATCGTCGATGCCATCCACCCGGATGCGCTGGGGCTGAAAAACGGGGATGCCATACTCCAGCGCAGCCTCCTTGACCGGGCTCATCTGCACCTTACCGCCGCGACCCTTGGGGCGGTCGGGCTGAGTGAATACCCCCACCACCTGATGCCCGCTTCCGGCCAGCGCACGCAGGGAGGGCACGGCAAAATCGGGCGTGCCCATGAAAACGATCCTCATTGGTCGTCCTCCTCGTCGTACTCTTCATCTTCTTCCATCATTTCCTCGTACTCCTCATCGCTGATCTCGCGATCCATCTTGTCGATGTAGAGCACGCCGTCCAGATGATCCAGCTCGTGGCAGACAGCACGGGCAAAGAACTCACTGGTACGCAGGGTAACGGGTTCGCCGTTCTCGTCCTGATACTGCACGGTAACGATATTGGGGCGGGTCACTTCGCCGCGGCGGCCGGGCACGCTGAGGCAGCCCTCCAGACCGGTCTGCTCGCCCTCAGTCTCCACGATGACCGGGTTGACCATCTTGAACAGTCCATCGCCCACATCGATGACCGCTACACGGCGCAGAATACCCACCTGCGGGCCCGCCAGACCTACGCCCTCCGCCTTGTACATGGTATCCGCCATATCATCCAGCAGGGCCTTGAGGCGCTTATCAAACTTTTCAACAGGCTTGCACACTTTGCGCAGCTTGTCGTCTCCGATCTCCACGATCTTTCTGATTGCCATGAGAACATTGCTCCTTTCGCATATAGACCATCTTTACATCATCGTAGCAGGATTGACTTCGCAATAAATATGGCAGCGCTCGTCCGAAAGGCTGGTCAGCTCGCTGAGCAGGCTGATCAGGGGCGAGGCATCCGGATGGTCAAAAAGCTTGAGCAGCACATGGTAGCGGTACTGCCCGCGGATGCGCTTGACCGGAGCGGCATCCGCACGCACCATGAGGGTGCGTTTCTTTTGCAGCGGATGGCTCATCAGATAGGTCTGCACCGTATCGTAGAGCCGTTCGTTCATCTGCTGAGCATCGTTTTCGTTTGCGCACTCCACCAGAAGGCGGGCCAGCAGGGTGAAGGGCGGATAGAGCCCCGTACGCCTGCGGGAGAACTCCATTTCGAAAAACGCCCGGTAATCCTGTGCGGCGGCGGTCTGTATGCAGGCATCCTCCGGCTTGTAGGTCTGTATGACCACCTGCCCCGGTACCTGCGCACGGCCTGCGCGCCCCGCCACCTGCGTAAGCAGCTGGAAGGTACGCTCCCGGGCCCGGTAATCCGGCAGGTTAAGGGTCATATCGGCAGCCACTACGCCTACCAGCGTCACGTTGGGAAAATCCAGCCCTTTGGCGATCATCTGGGTGCCGATGAGCACCTTTGCCCTGCCTGTGCCGAAATCATCCAGCAGGCGGGCGTGGGCATCTCTGCCCTTGGTGGTATCGATATCCATCCGCACGGTAGCCACACCGGGAAAGAGCTTGTGCATCTCCTCCTCCACCCGCTGGGTGCCGCTGCCGAAGAAGCGGATGTATTTACTGCCGCATTCCGGGCAGATATCCGGCGGTTTTCGGGTCGCACCGCACATATGGCAGCGCAGCTCGTCCGCTTCGGGTCGGTTGGGATCCCGGTGGAGGGTCATGCTCACATCGCAGGCATCGCACTTGACCACATAGCCGCAGCTGCGGCAGCTGACAAAGGTGTGAAAGCCCCGCCGGTTGAGAAACAGCATGGCTTGCTGTCCGCTGTCCAGACAATCGTGCAGCTTCTGGATAAGCAATGCGCTGAAAATGCTGCGGTTGCCCGCCTCCAGTTCCTTGCGCATATCAACGATGGAAACCGTAGGCAACGGACGATCCGCCACCCGCTTGGGCATCTCCACAAGGGTGTAATCTCCCCGGCGTGCCATGGCAAAGGAAAGGATGCTGGGCGTTGCGCTGGAGAGCACCAGCGTTGCCCCCTCCCGGCGGCAGCGGCTGTGCGCCACTCGGCGGGCATCGTAGCGGGGGTGTTTATCGCTCAGATAGGTCTGCTCATGCTCCTCATCGATGACGATGAGCCCCAGATCCTCCACGGGGGCAAAGATAGCGCTGCGGGCACCCACCACGATGCGGGCATCGCCCAGACGGATGCGCCGCCACTCATCATAGCGCTGCCCGTCGGTCAGGCGTGAATGCAGCACCGCCGTAGCAGGACCGAAGCGGCTGCGGAACCAGCGCACCATCTGCGGGGTAAGCGCGATCTCCGGCACAAGGATGATGGCTCCCTTTCCCATCTCCAGCGCACGGCTGGCCATGGCAAGATAGACCTCAGTCTTGCCGCTGCCGGTAACGCCGTGGAGCAGGAAAGCGCCTTCGCCACGCTCCATGGCAGGCAGCATACTCTCCAGTGCTTCGGTCTGCCCGGGGGTGAGCGGCGGCTGGATACTGGGCTTCTCGTCCTCCTCGCCATAGGGGGAGCGGAATACCTCCCGCTGGCTGAGTTTGACCAGCCCGGCTTCCTCCAACGCCTTGAGGCTTTCCCGGGGATCCTTGACCAGCTGAGACAGCTCGGTGAGGCTCCGGGTACGCCCATCTGCCAGCAGCCTCAGCAGCATTGCCCGTTTGGGTGCGCGCTTCATTTTGACTGCTTCCGCCTCCGCATCGGCGCAGATGAGGGTAGCGCAGGTCTCCTGCTTCTGCTTGATGCGCCCGGTGCGCATAGCGGCGGGCAGCATGAGCCGCAGCGCTTCGGACAGGGGGCAATGGGTCTCGGTGGCGATCTCTTTTGCAAGCTCCAGCATGGAGGGCAGAAGAGCGGGATAATCATCCAGCATTTTGTTGATGGGGCGCAGTTTTTCCGGCGGGCAATCCAGACAGCTTTCATCCACAATGCCCACCACAAAGCCATCCACCATGCGCCGCCCCAGCGGCACATGCACCCGGGAGCCAACCACCGGCTCCATCCCCTGGGGGATCAGATAGGAAAAGGGCTTGGCTACATTGGAATGGACAACATCCACCACGACCTGTGCAACCATGGCTCTCCTCCTTTGTTTTCGAAACAGATCAGCGGAAATGGCGATTCAGGGATTTGGGAAGGCGACTGTGCCTGTGCCTGTAGAAATGCCTGAAGATGCGCCACAGCAGCAGGATCAACAGCGCTACCACCAGTAACGGCGCAAGGAACAGCAGCACCAACTCCGGCGAAAGCGGCGGGAGCGGGTTGGGGTCTGCGAGAACCAAAGCCTCGATCTCCTCAAGGGTAAGGGGGGCATTGGTGCGCCGGAGAATGGTGCGGCCTGCCAGCAGATCGTAAACAACGGCACTGCCGCCGTCATCGGGGTAATAGGTCATCGTGCCCATGACCTCGCCCTTCTGGATGGGGGCGGCAAAGTCGCGGGTGTACTCGATGAGCACGGTCTGGCGCAGGTTGCGGGCTTTGGAATCCATCTCGCTCTTGGTAGCGACGATGTTGACTGTGCGCTGATCCACCCTCGGCTGTACCTCCAGCGTAAGGCGGCCCAGTTCTTCATCCTCCAGCGAGAAGCCGGAGGTATCCACAGTGATGGGGTTTTGGTTGTACAGCTCCTGCGGCGTCATGCTGACGAACTGGGAGAAGCCGTATTCCATCATTTTGCGGCTGTCGGACCAGCGACCGCCGTTGGTGGTGTAAAAGGCGACCGAGATAAGCTGTACACCATCCCGCTCGGCAGCACCCACATAGCAGTAACCGGCGGCAGCGGTGTAGCCCGTCTTGATACCTGTGGCATAGGGATAATAGGTGGAGGTATAATCCTCGGTGGTCTCCTGATTCTTGTTGAGCCAGTTGCTGGAAGCGCCCGTCAGCATACGGGAGCGGCGCAGGTTGGAGCGGGGCAGCGAGAAGGTGTAGGTGGAGGCGATCTTCTGGAAGGTCTCGTTCTCCATGGCTGCCCGCGCGATCTTGGCCATATCCCGGGCGGTGGTGTAGTGATTGGGGTCGTGGAGACCGCTGGGATTGGTAAAATGGGTGCCGGTGCAGCCGTACATGGCGGCTGCGTTGTTCATCAGCTCGGCAAAACGGTAGTTATCACCGGCGATCACCTCGGCGATCAGGTTGGCGCCGTCGTTGCCGCTTCGCACCATGGTGGCATAGAGCAGATCGCTGAAGTTGATGGTCTCCCCCACCTCCAGATCGATCTCGGAAACGCCTTCCTCGTAGACCATGGCAGTCTCCGTCATGGTCACGGTCTGGTTCATGTTGCCCATCATAATACCCAGCAGCGTGGTAAGGATCTTGGTGGTGGATGCGGGATAGCGCCGTTCATCGGCATTCTTTTCGAGGATCACCTCGCCGGTGGAGGCTTCGATCAGAATGGCGGACTTGGCATAGAGCTGATCAGTGCTCAGTTCTTCGGGCTTTTCGGGATCGTAGGGATCAACACCGCTGGGGAGACGGGGAGCGATGTATTCGATCTCTTCTGCCAGGGCGGCTTGCGGAGCAGTGACCGGCAGCAACGCAGACCAGCAGCAAAAAAACGCAAGGGCTGCGCACAGCCAGCGGGCACACCGGGTTTGCCTCAGATCCATTCCTTCCGCTCCTTTCCCAAATGGTCAAATCTTAACAGCTTATTATACCACCCAATGCCCTGCAAGACAAGGAAAACAAGCAAGGTTTACACAGATGGCAAAACCGGAGCCGCACGACCAAAAGCGGCTCCCGTACACCGGCTTTCCTGTTTTATTCCCGGGGCGGCGCCAGCCGGTTTGGCAGATGAAGAAAAACGTGCTACAATAGCAGAAAACCGACTGCAAGGGAGCGTTAGTATGATCGATTTTTCTTTCCAGAACCCAACCCGTATCCATTTCGGGCGCAATGCGCTGGATCATCTGCCTGCGGAGGTGGAGCGCTATGGCAAGCACGTGCTGCTGGTATACGGCGGCGGCAGCATTAAGCGCACCGGTGTGTATGACGATGTGATGGGCAAGCTGCAACAGGCCGGGGCACAGGTGTGGGAGCTGAGCGGTGTACAGCCCAATCCCCGCCTTTCACTGGTTCGGGAGGGTATTGCCATCTGCCGCAGCGAGCAGATCCGGCTGGTGCTGGCAGTGGGCGGCGGCAGCGCCATTGATACCGCCAAAGCCATTGTCAACGGTGCCTGCTACGACGGGGATGTGTGGGAACTGTATGAGGGCAAAGGGAGCAACGAGACCGCTCTGCCCCTTGGCGTGGTGCTGACCATCCCCGCTGCCGGCAGCGAGATGAGCCGCTCCAGCGTAATCACCCGGGAAGAGGATCTGTGCAAGCGGGGCCGCAATGCCTATACCAACTTCCCCACCTTCTCCATTCTGAATCCGGAATACAGCTTCACGCTGCCGCCCTTCCAGACCGCCTGCGGCATCGTGGATATTATGGCGCATATGATGGAGCGCTACTTTACCATGGAGGAAAACGTGGAGCTGACTGACCGGCTCATCGAGGGGGCGCTGGTAACGGTGATCAACAACGCCCCCATCGTGATGAAGAAGCCCGATGACTACGATGCCCGTGCCGAAATCACATGGGCAGGCGCGCTGGCGCACAACACCCTGCTGGATACCGGGCGTGTGGGCGACTGGGCCAGCCACAAGCTGGAGCACGAGCTGAGCGCATTGTATGACATTGCGCACGGCGCAGGGCTGGCAGTGATGTTCCCTGCATGGATGAAGTATGTGCTGCCCCGGGGAGGTGCGAAAAAGCTGGCGCAGTTTGCCATGCGTGTGCTCCATGTGCCGGCAGACTTCGGCAGCCCGGAGGAGACCGCAGCCGAGGGCATCCGCAGGCTGGAGAGCTTCTACCGCTCGCTGGGGCTGGCCACCACCCTTGGGGAGATGGAGATCGACGGCAGCCGCATCCCCGAGATGGCAGCCCGTGCCGTTGCCATGGCGGGCGGCAGGCTGGGCGGTTTTGTGCCGCTGGATGCTGCCATGGCAGAGGAGGTCTACAAACTGGCGCTGTAACAGCAGTGCGATACAGCCATATCCATGCCGCAGCGGCGCAGCGCCGTTGCGGCATTTTTGTTTGTTGACATCCTCTGCGGGGGTGTGCTACAATGAACCATCAATTTTCGGAGGTGCTGGATGTCGGTTCGGTAAGGAACGCCATGTGCGTCAGAACCAAATAGCGGCCGCATGACCGCTTTGTTTGCTGTGCACATACGTCTTTCCGTCGACTGGCAGCACTTTTTGTGTGCCTTTCTTTACCCATTGCCAGAATAAAAGACAAGCGTTCCATGTTCCCGCTCATGCAAAGCTGATAGGAACGGGAGACGATCCAACCATGGACAGACATCTGAAAACCTTACATTTCGATACCATTCTGCAGCAGCTGGGGCAGCACGCCATCAGCAAGCAGGCGCAGGAAGAGCTTTTATTGCTGCGCCCCATTTCCAACGAAACAGCCTGCAAGCTGAAAATGGCAGAGACCACCTCTGCACGGGCATTGCTGGAAAGCTGCGGTACGCCGCCCCTGTCGCCGGTGGACAGTGTGAGCACCCATCTGCAAAGTGCATTGAGCGGCGGTATGCTGCTGCCCGGTCAGCTTTGCGAGGTGGCACGCTTTGCCTCTGCCTGCCGCCGTACCGCCGATTATCTGAAACGCGGTGAGGAAGCCGGGCATCTGTGCGTGCAGGTAGCCGTATACGGGCGTGCCTTTGCAGACCTTACACCGCTCAGGCACAGCATTGAGGCCACCGTCAGCGAAGAAAACGTATATGACGATGCCAGCCCCGCGCTGCGCAATGTGCGCAGGCAGATCAATGCGCTGCATGAATCCATCAAAGAGAAGCTGAACCATATTCTCAAAAGCAAAAAAGCCATGCTGGCAGACAGCTATATCTCCATCCGCGGTGATCACTATGTGCTGCCGGTGCTGAAGCGCTTCAAAAACGACTTTGGCGGTACTGTGATCGAAGCCTCTTCCAAAGGCGGCACATTGTTCATGGAGCCCACCGCCATCCGCAGCCTGCAAGAGCAGCTTTCTCTGCTCTCCATCGAGGAGGATGCAGAGGTTCGACGCATCCTGTATGTGCTCAGCGGCGAAGTGGCGGATGCTGCCCGGGATGTGCGCAACAACACCCAGCTGATCCGGCAGCTGGATGTGATCTTTGCCAAAGCCAAGTACAGCGCCGCACTGAAGGCAGTGCCCGCAGAGCTGCACAGCGGCCGCATGCTGGTGATCCGGGAAGGCAGGCACCCTCTTCTGCCGTCGGAGAGCTGTGTGCCGCTGAACCTTACTATGGGTGATGAAGATGACGGGCTGCTGATCACCGGCCCCAACACCGGCGGCAAAACGCTGGTGATCAAAACCGTCGGTCTGTTCTGCGCCATGGCACAGAGCGGCCTGCACATCCCCTGCGGGGAAGGCTCCGTTATTCCCATGCATGACCGCATTCTTTGCGATATTGGCGACAGCCAGAGTATTTCGCAGAATCTGAGCACCTTTTCCGGGCATATGACCAATGTGATCTCCATTCTGGAAAGCGCCAGCCGGGACAGCCTTGTGCTGCTGGATGAGCTGGGCAGCGGCACCGACCCGGCAGAGGGCATGGGCATTGCGCTGGCGGTATTGCAGGAGCTTTGGCTTCGCGGCTGCCGGTATCTGGTAACTACACACGACCCGCAAGTAAAAGAATACGCTGCCCGCACGCCCCGTGTGATCGCTGCGCGGATGGCCTTTGACCGGGAGACGCTGCGCCCGCTGTACCGGCTGGAGCTTGGCAAGACCGGCAAAAGCTGTGCACTGTACATCGCCCGCCGCCTTGGCATGGCAGAGGGCATTCTGGAGCGGGCCGAGCAGATCGTGAAGGAACAGGGCTCCACATTGCCGCCGGAGCGGTTGAAGCCCGTTTTGCCCCGGCCTGCCAGCACCCTGCAGCGCCAGAAGGTACAGGGCACAGAAAAGGTGCAGCAGCGCTTTGTTATGGGCGATTCGGTGCTGCTGATGCCGGAGGGCGAAAACGCCATCGTCTACCGCCCTGCTGACGAAAACGGTATGGTGGTGGTACAGATCAAGGGCGAAAAGCTCGCCGTGAACCACAAGCGCCTCAAGCTGCACATTCCGGCCAGTGAGCTGTACCCGGAGGATTACGATTTTTCGATCGTTTTTGACAGTGTCAACAACAGAAAGGCAGCACACCAGTTGAGCCGCAAGCATGACGCGAATGCTGTGATCATCCACAGGGAAGGCAAAAAGGAGGAATAAGCATGAAACGAAACGATATCACCATTCGCCCGGAAGCACCGGCGGATTTTGAGGAGATCGACCGCCTGGTGCGCCGTACCTTTGCCGAGCATACCGGCTATTCCAACGGCGACGATGAGGTGGCACTGATCGGCGAGATCCGGAGCGGGCGCTACTACCGCAGGGAGCTTGCCTTTGTAGCGGAGCTGGCGGGTCAGATCGTCGGGCACTTCATGTTCTCCGCCTTTCCCCTCTCCCCTGCGCCCCATGGCGGCTACGATTCCGGGACAGCTGACTTTCTGCTTCTGGGCCCTGTTTCGGTGCATGCGGAGCATTACCGGCAGGGCATCGGCAGCACCATGCTGCTGATAGGGCTGGAGGCAGCGAAGAAGCAGCCGTACAAAGGGATCCTTGTGGAAGGCGATCCGGGCTTTTACAACCGGCTGGGGTTTGAGACCTCGCTGAAATACGGCATTCATGCTACCTCCGGCTTTCCGCTGGAATCCCCCGCATGCATGATGTGCATGGAATCATCACCCGGTTCCCTTGCGAACGTGAGCGGTTATGTGGTCTATGATATGTACAAAAACGCCTGACGGCAGCTACGCCGAAGAAAGGAAAAACAAACATGAGAAGCGATGCATACACAAGTTATTTTCAAGCGCAGAACCTGATGGGACCCAACAGCATCCGTCTGCTGGATGAATTGCTGGAGGAATACCCCCTGCATCTGTGTGCGGAACAAAAGATACTGGATCTGGGCTGCGGTACAGGGCTCACCAGCCTGTTTCTTGCCCGTGAGACCGGTGCCACGGTCTATGCCAACGATCTGTGGATCCCGGCAGAGGACAACAGGAAGCGCTTTGCCGACTGGGGCTGCGCAGACAGGCTGATCCCAGTGCACGAGGATGCCAACCGGCTCAGCTTCGAGCCGGAAATGTTCGATGCGCTGGTCAGCATTGATGCCTACCATTACTTCGGCGGCCGGGAAGGCTTCTTTGCGGAGCGGATCCTGCCGTTTCTCAAGCCCGGAGGCATTGCGCTGATCGCCGTGCCGGGGATGAAAACGGCATACGACGGGCGCAGCGAAGAACTGATGCGCGACTGGCTGGGCGAAGAATCTTACATGTTTCAAAGCCCCCTCTTCTGGCGGCGAATGATGGGCGAGCATCCGCAGATCAAAGCTGTTCGCACATGGGAGATGAAGAGCTTCCGGCAAGCGTGGCAGGAGTGGTTCCGAACCGGCCATCCCTACGCTATGGGCGATCTGGGGCACTACGAGCGGCTGATCGTTCCCTATACCTGCTTTGTGGGCATCATGGTGCGCAAGAAAGGGTAGGAAGGAACAAAGCCTTTGGGCTAGTGGGAGAGTTTTTCAGGATTGAATGTATTCCACAATGAAACAATGAGCATCCGGCAGAAAACGTCGGATGCTCATTTACTTATGGGGGTCAACAAACGCAATGCATTGGAACGGTGCGTATCATTGCAACAGCCCGCAAGGATGGAAATTGGTTTTCGCTTGCTCAGCAAATGGAAATCCATCACCCAATCAAACAGAAAGTTCGGTTCTTACTGTTTTTCTTCCCTGTTGTGGGTAAACTCGTACGCAACTTTCATATTGGTAATCAGTTGCCTGCACTCTTCAAGACTTTCTCCGTTTGCAAGTTCCTCTCTGAAAAGCCAGATGACCGTTTCGATAAACAAACAGCGCAATAGAGTCTCACAAGGGATCCCTACACAGTCACCAAGCTTCTGAACAAAATCAATGACTACCTCCTTTGGCTCTGAGGTCAGATCATCTCTGAACTCATCAAGTATAAATCTCGACAAATCAAATACAGGGTCGCCTATCACGCCTTTCGGATCAATAACCGTATAGTCTCCATTTTCATTCCTCAGTATATTCTCATGGTGTAAATCACCGTGAAGCAGAAGATTGCAAGAAAACCTTTTGCATATATCTGCAAGCATTCGTTCTGCGCTGTCAAGATACTGATACAGTTCTTCACAATCCTTGCGATTTCTTGCACCTTCTTTGCCAGCTTCAAACCATTCAGTGTATGTAGGGAATGTACCATCGGGCAGGTCAGTCTTGTGCAGTCCTTTGAATATTTCTCCTGCAATCTTTATACGTTCGTTGCGGGGAGCGCTTTCATATAAAGTATGGGCGGGCACAATGCGTTCCATTATGTATGCCCCATCTTCAAATGAATACTCATCAAGTTTACAGAAGTTCTTACCTTGAAACAATTTCAATGCCAGTATTTCATTGTCAAAACCATTTATGTTGAAAAGAATTTTGAGAATAACCTTACCATATCGTTTTGAAACCGCATAGAAAATCAGGTTATTATTTGAAAGCTCTGACCTGAATTCTACTTCTGACAGCTCCCATTGCTTTATGTATTTCTCTGCAGTGCTGATTCGTTCGTTATAGCGTTCTGTTCCTAACTTTAATATGAATCGTTCCGCTTGAATATCGGTCAACAATGAAATCTACCTCACGATAATTTATAAAAGACAAGTTTGCATTCTATCATAACAATACAAGAAACAATAAGCCTTGGTGGGCTTGCTGCTTCGGCATTTCTTTTGTGTGAAGCGAAAGATATCTCCCACCTTTCCCTCTCCCTCACTGGTGAAACTTGGTTTTTGCCTGCTCACCAAATCAAGTTTTACTCGTAAGAAATGATGTGGACAACATGCGTTGGGATAGCCTTTAATTCCTTGCGTAAAAAGCCAGGGGTTACATTCGTTGTGCCAAGCTCTTTGATGGGAATCCAAAACAAATGCTCATTGCTTTGATCTGTAGTTGCACCGCTTTGTAGTTCAAAACCGGATCTTTTCATCAGATAGAAAAACGTAACTTCGTGATGGGGTACATTATCCAGTGCAAAAAATCGCTCTTGTACAAAAGCCAGGCGGTCTATTTCAAAATGATGTCCCGTCTCCTCATAACATTCACGCAGGATGGCTGTATCGGAGGCTTCATTCTGGTTTATTCCACCACCCACGGTATAAAAGCAATCGTACCTATTGCTTTTGGCAAGCAAGATCTGATCCTTTTCGACGATCAACGCTGCCGCACGCAGAGAGAAATGCCCATTTTCGTTTGCAAACCTTGCATCCATTGGAATATACCCCCGGCCAATTCAAATGATCCCATCGTTTTTTTCATTCTATCACAGCAACATAAAAAAGCACAAGCCAGACGAAGTCATGTGGTATTTTGCATTGGGGAAGGCGCAGCTTGTGCCTGCCCCCCTCCCTTTCTCTCGCAGAGCGCAGCGGATTTTGTCTACGAAAAACACCCCACCTTGCGGTGGGGTGTCTGTCGGTTGTTTGAACGTATCAGCCTCACGAAAGGCAGTTTCAAGAAACTGCGGTGTGATGCGGTGATCGTCCCCTGTGATTATTCGATCACGGAAGCAACAACGCCGGAACCAACGGTACGGCCGCCTTCACGGATAGCGAAGCGCAGACCCTGCTCGATGGCGATGGGGGTGATCAGGGTGATCTCCATGTCGATGTT
>JAZQHO010000160.1:0-10528 GCA_045540635.1 Candidatus Limiplasma sp. | reverse complement strand
CAACCGGAAACCCACCCGTCCCTGGGGCGTCCGCAGCCAGAACGGCTTTGGCGAGCAGCCCCCGCTGCCTCCCGATCGGGGCGAACGGCGGCGGGCCATTCTGGACCTGGGCCGCTGTGACGTGGGCGATGTCAGCCAGCTGATCTGCCCCGAAGGGGTGACGGTCATCGGCGCCAGCTCGGACCACCTGGTTCTGGACGCGCAGGAGCGCCCCCCTCTGCAGGTGGGCGACAGCCTGTGTTTTCGCCTGTTTTACCAGGGTATGCTGTACGCCTTTCAGTCGGCTGACGTGGAAAAGATTTATCTGGAATAAAAAAAGCGGCTCTTTGGGGGGAGAGTTCTTAAGGAACAATTTATCTCACAACAGAGAAAAACGAGTATCCGGCGGTATTCCGGATACTCGTTTGCATTTGTGGTTGTATAAACGCAATGCACTGGCACAGTGCGTATAATTGCGCCCTCCTGAAACGGATAACGATTGGTCTTTGGGATTGCTCGCCAAAATGTAATTTGTCGTCCCAACGAACGATAGTTTACGTTTTTTATCAACCAGGTGGCAGAAACTCACTTGTCTTTTGCAGCATTCTTTCGATTCTCACGAATAACGATTCCCCACAAACCAACTACACCTATAACCCCTATTCCCAACCATAAACTGTCCCTTCTGAAGATATTATCTGCCGGAAGCTCAGGAAAGACAATACACCCAATCATTATACTCAGCGCAAACATCAACGTACCTACGAATGTAACAATGCATCTGCGTCTTACCACTAATTTCTTTTCGGCTTCTGCATAATCCGCAACTTTATGTAAAGTCTCTTTTTCTTCTTTTTCCATACGCTCACTTTTCCTTTCACCATCAATAATTTCCTTGATGTCAACTTCATAGAAATCTGCCAATTCGACTAAAATACCTAATTCTGGCATGGTATTACCATTTTCCCAACGCGATACGCTTCGGGATGATACACCAAATCTTTCTGCCAACTGCTCTTGTGTTAGTTTCTTTTCTTTACGCAATTCTCTCAGAAAACTACCGATTTTAATCTGGTCTATCATTTTTCTTTCTCCTTTCGTTCTCGATTATCACTGAAACGGCTACAGAAAGCCACGTCAAAAAGTGAGAAATAGCGTATTTCTACCGGACAATTCTGTCCTGCCGGTATTTCATGCTTCAAAAAACAAGAAGACACTTATTTGTCGCCTCATTTTATCACAGCCATATAGTAACGGCAAGCCATACGCTCTGGTACGACTTGCCGTTATTGTTGACTGTTTCTATTCACCACAAACAGTTAAGCAAAATGATGTGAAGGATAACTCCATCCTTTCCATCACCCTCCCCGAAAGGATGCGCTTTTTTCTGCACACGCAATCGGATCTGTCATAGTCTGCTATTAGGAATACCGGAAAGGAGCGGGCAACATGGCAAGAACCACTTCTCCCTTCGCAGCCCTGACCAGCGAACAAAAGCAGATGAAATGGATGGAATACCAAAGCATCCGTCTGCCCTACACAGAAGCGGAGCTGACCGTTCCGCAGGAAAACAGCACTGCAAAACAACCTGTGCCGACAGTGCAGACCATCGCGTGCCCGGAGGAAAGAGCCCCTGCGGTCAAACCACAGGCAGCAGCAGCTGTACGGCCTGCACCATCCGACCGCCCGCAACCGCCTCCCGAGGTATACATGAATCCTGTGCCCCACACCGGTAGCGGAATGCAATCCACACAAGAAAAAACACGGCACCATCAATACGATGCCGTGATCGCCCGTATGAAGCAGGCCGAACTGCGTACAGGCAGCTATTGCAGCTGGTCAAAGTGAACGCAGCCATGCTACCAGCTTTTTGCACTGAGCAGCAGGATTCTTGTTGGCAAGTACATAGTCTCTGGCAACCTCACCCATCCTGCTGCGCTCTGCAGGGCTCATGCTGCGCAGTGCCTCCACCGCTTGCCGGATGCCCTCTGCGCCGAGGGCAGGGATATAGTGCAGATAAGGGTCGTAATCCGCAGGGATGCCCTCCAGCCGGTAGCAGATGACCGGTTTGCCGGAACGCATGTACTCCAACGTTTTGCTGGGGAAAGAATAACGGGTAAAGAGACCTTCCGGAGAACGGGGGTTGATGAGAGCGCCGGCCTGCGCTTGCAGTGCCAGCGCTTTTTCGTGAGGAACAAAGCCTTCAAAGATGATGTTGGCATGCTTATCCGCAAAGGCCTGCACCTCTTTGTGCATAACGCCCCCTCCGCAGATGCGCAGACGCACATCTGGCATGGCGGAAAATGCCTCCAGCAGCTCACCGATACCAAGCTCAGGGCTCAGGGTACCGGTATAGAGCACTTCAAAAGGTTCGGCAACAGTCTCTTGAGCGGTTTCAAACGTTTCGCCTTCGCGGATCAGCCCTTCAATAACGATGGTTTTCTTGTTCTGGCAGGGCAGCACTTCGGCCATCTGCTCCGTAAGAAGAACGAAGCCATCCATCTTCTTGCAAATAGCCAGCTGTTCTTCCCCCATGCGCTCCTCGATACGTTTGAGGAGTCCTTTTCTGCCGGAAGAGAGGCCATATTGGTTGGGCAGATCGGTAACGATCACAGCTGTGCGGAGATCCGGTACGCTTCGCTTTACCTCTGCGATAGCCTTCAGATAAGGTAAATAGAGCGTATACACAACAACGGTGCGGTTTTCGGGCGAAGCCTTGGCCCATGCCAGCAGCGCCTTCCGGGCACGTCTCTGCCGCATTTTCTGCTTGATCAGCGGCAGATTGATGCCGCCGATCTCGCTGATGCTGCCCCCCTGATAGGTGGTGCGGGGCAGGAGCCATTTCCGGTAGTGTACAGGGAATACACCCACCGGCAGGGCATTGACCGCCTGCAGCGTCTCGGTTTCCGTAAGGCAGCAGGAGATTCCCTGCCAAAACGCTTTCTGATAACTGTCGATCTGGTTCTGCATGCCATTTCGGCTGTTGGCTGCCACATCCTGATAGCACTCATCGGGATAGAGCAGGGTCATCATCAGCACATTCATTGGCAAAGCTCCTTATACAAAGCAAGGTAAGCACGGAAGGTATCGTTGCAGTCAAAGCTGCAGCTGCGGTCAAGGCAGGCATTATGCATCTCGCCGGTGCGGCTGCACAGCTCCCGGATGGCGCTTGCAAGCCCTGCGGCATCGCCTTTGGGGACTACGATACCACACTCCGGCGTAACCGCCTCCGGGCAACCGCCTGTGGCAAATACGGCGACCGGCGTACCGCAGGCCAGCGCTTCCAGATCCACCATGGGCATATTGTCTTCAAGGGTGGGGTTGGCAAAGCAATCGGCAGCGGTGTACCATGCGGCAAGCTCCGCTGCATCGGCGGTCGCAGTGAGCCCCAGCATGTTTTCGGGCAGTGCCGCGATCTGTGCCTCCGAAAGACCGATAAGCACAAAGCGATACTCACTGCCCAGCTGCTTTGCAGCCTCGGTCAGATAGGTAAGACCCTTGCGCTCATCCCAGTCCGATGCTACCGAAAGAACGATTTTCTGCTCCTCCAGACCATAGCGGCTGCGCAAATCGGATGCTGTAGGGCGGAATACCTTCCGGTTGACACCGTTGTAAATGATCCGGCTGGGATAATGCCCAAGGCAGGATCTTTTCAGAAGTTTCTCCAGCCACCGGCTGGGCACAACAAAGGTAATATTATCCGGTTTCGTAAAGAGGCGTTTCTTGAGCCTGTGGTTACGGCGGCTGCCATCCAGCCCTTTGCAGACCGGATAACGATCCAAGCTGGGACAATGGCTGCATTCCTGCTGCCAACGCTCACAGCCGCTGGCATCGAAGTAGGCGCAATGCCCGGTAAAGGGCCAGCAATCGTGAAGCGTCCAGACCACAGGCTTCCCGGCTCTGCTCAGATAGCCGAAAAGCGTGGGCAGATGAAGGTATGCCCCGTGCAGGTTATGCAGATGGATCAGATCCGGGCGGAAGGATTCCAGATCCCGGATGAGGGCTTTGGTTGCCAGCAGACTGCCATAGCCCTCGCCATCCAGCAGCTTGCGCAGAGCGCCATGCAACTTGCGCCCAAGCCTACCCCCTATGCGGAACGCATAAGGAGCGGACTCGGCAGAGGGCTCATCAGCACCGTAACCAAGGCGCACTTCTCCCCCATCCTCCAGCACAAGCTTGCTGATCTCCCAAGCGATGCGACCGGTGCTCTTGACCCCGCAGAAGGTATTCAGCTGATATACCCGCATGCTTTACTCCTTCCCGCTCAGGTGCTGCAAGAGCTTTTCCAGTTTATCCATATGGTATTGCTTGGTGAAACAGGCGGCGTAGTAGCGCCTGCCGTTCTCGCCCAGTTGCTTGTGCTCTTCCGGGGCTGCAAGGAAGCGGCGCACCACCCCGGCAAAAGCCTCCGCATCGTCCGGTGGTGCGCAATAGCCACATTGCGCGCTTTGCACCACATAGGCGGTCTCACCGCCGATAGAACCCAGCACAGGCTTTGCGGCAGCCATGTAGCTCTGCACCTTGCCCGGCAGTGTATCGTTGACGCTGATATGATCCCGCATACTTACCAGCATGGCATCTGCCATGGCATAGTAGGCAGGCATCTCTTCCAGCGGCTTTCGCCCGTGGAAAGTGACCTTTTCCGAAATTTCAAGCTCTGCTGCCAGCGCCCGGCACGCCTCAAGACTGGTGCCGTCGCCTACGATGTCCCAGTGCAGGGGTTCATCTCTTAACAGGGCTGCCGCCCGGAGCAGCACCTCCACATTCTGCATTTTGCCGATGTTTCCGGCAAACATGAGGCGGGTCACTTTGCCTTCCGGCTTCCCGGGCAGTTCGCTTTCGAACACATCATCTGCAAACTGCGGCATATAGTGCTCATCCGGCACACGGATGGCGTGCACATCCTCCATATACTGCTGGAAGCGCTTGGAGGAATACAGCAGCACATCCGCACGCTGATAGATCCATTTGCTCACCTTACCCATAAAGCGGTAGAAAAACGATTCCGGCCGAACATTCATTGCGGCAAGGCAGGCGGGCCAGATATCCAGCACATAGATCACATAGGGTTTGCGGGTGATCAACTTTAATACAGCCCCCGGCAGGCTCATGAGCACGGGAGAGGTGGAGAAGGAGTAGATCACATCAAAATCCTTCTTCATAAAGAACGCCTTGAGGGTTGCGGAAGTCATATAGCTTACATAGTTGACCGCCAGCCCCACTTTGCCGGGTCTGCGCCCGATCTCAAAGCAGCGGCGGATCTGTACCCCGTTGCGCTCCTGCCTGCGGTTGCGGAACCGCCTGTACTCCTCCGGGATGATGCCGGTGGGATAGTTGGGCAAGCCAACCAGTGCCGTTACCTGATGCCCCCGGGCGGCCAACGCTTCACAGATTTCTGTAACACGAAAATTCTCAGGCCAATAATGCTGGTTTACCACCAGGATCTTCATGGAATCACTTCGCTCTTCCTGCTCTTACCATCAGGGCATGAGCTTCCTTATGTGCGGTTTCTACGATCTTCTTTTCATCCATGGTGAGGAACTGACCATTGTGGTACAGCACCTTGCCGTCTACCATGGTCATCTTTACATTGCGGGATTCCACCGCATAGATCAGGTTGCCTTCCATCTCGGTGGAGGGACACATGTTCATATCTCCGATATCTACGAGAATGATATCGGCCAGATACCCTTCCTTGATCAAGCCCAGATCGTCGTAGCCCAGCGCCTTGGCACCTACACTGGTAGCAGCTGCCAGCGTCTGGGCGGGTGTTACCACAGTGGGATCCAACAGCGTACCCTTTTGCAGAAGGGGCATCAGCTTGATCTCCTCCCACAGATTCAGGTTGTTGTTACTGGCAACACCATCGGTACCGAGCGTCACGTTGCAGCCTGCATTGAGCATCTTGGAAATGGGAGCAATGCCGCTGGCAAGCTTCAGATTGCTGACCGGGTTGTGGGCGATGTACACGCCATGCTTGGCAAAGATCTCAATATCCTTGTCATCCATCCAGACGCAATGGGCAGCGATCACGGGCACATCCAACAGCCCCAGTTTTTCCAGATAAACCGCCGGAGTGATGCCATGGCGGTCAATGCAGCCGGTGCGATCCAGACTGGTCTCGCAGATGTGGATGTGCAGCGGTACCTGCATTTCTTCGGCAACAGCCTTGGCGCGGAGCAACAGCACCTCGGTGGTGGCCGCCTCGCTGTGGGGAGCGATATTGACACGAATGCGGTCGTCAGCGGCGTGCTGCCACTTCATGGCAAATTCGATACCCGGCTCCAGATCGGCGCAGCTGCCGTCGAAATCGATCACGCCGTAGCCCAGCATAGCACGGATGCCGCTGTCCACCACGCTTTCCGCAAGGCGATCCATGCGGAAATACATATCATTGAAAGAGGTGGTGCCACAGCGGAGCATTTCCAGAATGCCCAGATCGCTGCCTGCCTTTACAGAATCATCCGTCAAGAACTTCTCAACAGGCCAGACCATTTCGTTGAGCCAACGCTCCAAAGGCAGATCACTGCCGGCGCTGCGCATCATGGTCATAGGCGTGTGGGTATGCAGGTTGCACAGACCCGGCATCGCCAGCGCACCTTCGCCATCAATAGTCTTATCTGCCTCAAAGCGGGGAGCCTGCTCCCGGGGGCCGGCGTAGACGATGCGCTGACCATCGATTTGGATCTGGGCATCATAAACAAAGGGAATATTGCTTTCGCTGGTAACGCCGGGGGTGAGCACGATGTTGGTGATCAGTGTACGCATGTGAGTTTCTCCTCCTTCGTAGAAGATCGATCAGAGAATAAAGCGTTTCATATCCATAGTCACCTCATCGGGACCCAGATGATCGATCACATAATCGCCGTTGATGTTCAGATATACATTGGGCATCTCATCGCCGCCCGCATTGAAGCTGATATCCTCCAGCAGCTTCTCAAACACCGCATGGAGACGGCGGGCACCGATATCCTCCTTGGTCTCATTGAGCACATAGGCAGCGTTGGCGATAGCATCGATGGCGCTGTCCTCAAAGGAGATAAAGACCCGATCCACTGCCAGCAGCGCCTCATACTGGCGGGTAAGAGCATTCTCCGGCTGGGTAAGGATCGCCTTGAAATCTTCCTTGGTGAGGCTTTTGAGGTTTACATGCACAGGGAAGCGACCCTGCAGTTCGGGGATCAGATCGGTCACTTTTGCCACGTGGAAGGCACCGGCTGCAATAAACAGCATAAAATCGGTGCGTACGGGGCCGTACTTGGTGTTAACTGTGCTGCCCTCCACAATGGGAAGAATATCGCGCTGCACACCTTCGCGGCTCACATCAGGGCCGTGACCGCCTGCGGAGCGTCCTGCCACCTTATCGATCTCGTCGATAAACACGATACCGTGCTGTTCGGCCCGGCGGATAGCTTCTTCGCGAACCTCGTCCTCGTCGATCAGCTTGTCGGATTCTTCTTCGATCAGGATCTTGCGGGCATCCTTCACCTTTACCCGACGGATCTTTGTTCTCTTAGGCATCATACCGCCCATCATATCGCCCAACTTGATGGAGTTGCCGCCCAGCTCCAATTCGGGCATGCTGTCCTCCACCTCAACCTCGATCTCCCGCTCCTCCAGTTGCCCTTCCCGCAGCTGCTTGAGCATATCTTCCTTGCGTACTGCGAGCTGAGCCTGCTCAGCCTGCGTGGGTTCGGGCTCCTTCTTGCCGCCCATCAGGAACTCAAAGGGATTGGAATTGGTGCTCTTCTTGGGGGGATTGACCAGCAGATTGACCAGACGATCCTCCGCCAGCACGGAGGCGCGGGTCTTTACCTGCTCCATACGCTCGTTGCGCACCATACGGATGGCGTTCTCCATCAGATCCCGGATGATGCTCTCCACATCGCGCCCAACATAGCCCACCTCGGTAAACTTGGTGGCTTCCACCTTGATAAAGGGGGCTTTGACCAGCTTGGCAAGGCGACGGGCGATCTCGGTCTTGCCGACACCGGTGGGGCCGATCATCAGAATATTCTTGGGGCTGATCTCATTGCGCATATCCTCGTCCAGACGGGAGCGGCGATAGCGGTTGCGCAGAGCGATGGCAACAGCCCGTTTGGCATCCTGTTGACCGATGATAAAGCGATCAAGCTCGTGCATGATCTCTCTGGGCGTTAATTCCTTCATTGCGTGCCTCCTATATGGTCTCCACAGAAATATGGTCGTTGGTGTATACGCAGATGGAGGCTGCTACCTCCAGCGCCTTTACAGCGATCTCCTCGGCGGATAGTTCGGTGTTATCCACCAAAGCACGGGCAGCTGCCAGCGCATAATTGCCGCCGGAGCCGATGGCAGCCACGCCGCCGTCCGGATCCATCACTTCGCCGGTGCCGCTGAGCACCAGCATGCTGTGCTTATCGGCAACGATCATCATGCTTTCCAGCTTGCGGGCGCTGTCGCTGCGCCACTCCTGCGCCAGCGCGACTGCGGCGCGCTCCAGATTGCCGGCGCACTGGGTAAGCTTTTCTTCAAAGCGCTCGCACAGGGTGAAAGCATCCGCCACAGAGCCTGCAAAGCCCATCACCACCTGACCGTTGTATATACGGCGAACCTTTTTGGCAGTGGATTTGAATACAGTGCTTTCCCCCATTGTGACCTGTCCGTCACCGGCGATTGCCACCTGATTGCCTCTGCGAACTGCGCAGATGGTGGTTCCCATAAACTTCATTGTTCTACCTCCATGGTTTGTACTTGCGGTACAACAGAAAGGATCCATTCCGCCATATCGCGTACAGCAGGCACATCAATGCCCGCATCAAAAGTGTACGTCTGCTGCCCGGCTTCGTCGGTGCTCAGATCTTTTGCCAAGAGATGATTGAGACCTTTGTAACACCGGAATACGGCAAAAGAGCAGTTTTCAAGTGCCTCTGCATAGGCGCTCCAGCCCTCCTCCTCAGAGACAGAAGCATCGCTGCGTCCCTGAACGATACAGACCGGTATCTCCAGCTGCTTGATAAGACGAACCGGATCGGACTGTTCCAGATCCCAGAAATAATATGCACTGCGCCCGAACAGCTCCAGCTCTTTGGCCTGCTCCGAAGTGAGGGCACTGACGTTTCGTACCAGTTCTTCAAGGGCATCGGCTTCCTGCTGGGGCATGGCAGACATATCCGCAGCATGGAGCAGCTGCCGGGCATACGGTACGGTGCTGCTGCCGATCAACAGCATGCCCGCAGGCAGATCCTGCGCTTTGGCAGCAATACGGGGCAGCAGCGTACCGCCCAAACCGTGCCCAACAAGGATGATGCTTCCTTTTGGCACAGCCGTATTTGAAGCCAGCAGCTCCATTGCCAGCAACGCATCCGCCACCGTCTCATCGTACACGTTCTCGGGCACAAAGTCTGTATAGGCGAAGGTGCGTTTGTCATAGCGGATGCTGGCAATGCCCGCCTTCGCCAGTTCTCTGGCAAGATCCCGGAAGAATTTGGTTTCGCCAAGGGAGGCATCTCTGTCCAGCGCCCCGGCATCGTGCACCAGCACGCACCCGGCTGTAAGCTCACTTTCCGGACTCCGGGCGGGCAAGGTGATCACAGCCGGCAGCGGATAGCTACCGCCTTCGCCCACCACAGCCGCATATTCCCGGTACGGGAGCAGATCGTCTTCGGATGCGCCCACCACAAAACCGAGATCCACCTCTTGCTTGGCTGCAGGTACAAACTCCAGCGAAAGTACTTCCCAATCGTCTGGAGCATCCCGGTGGGTAAAGTAAGCATCCAGATCCTGCTTTTGCATATGCAGGTGCACAACATGCGTCCGTGTGCCCCGTTCCTCCTCTGCAAAGGTGGTGTATGCACCAAGGGCAAGAAAATCGCCGGTGAGCCATGCAAGCTCTGCAAGCATGCTTTCAAAGGTAGATGGCGGCATATAGCGGCGGATCTGTATATCGTAGTAGCTATAGAGCCGATCCAGCTCTTTGCCCTCGGCATAGGAACGCAGATACTGCCGCACAGCTTCTTCCGTCCATACAGGCACGCCTGCTTCCATTTTGGCAGCAGCCACAGCCTGCAGGGGCAGGAGCAGCAGCGCCACCGACAGAACAGCGGCAAGAAGCCTGTGCATGGCCAAACCTCCTAACAGCCATTGGGCACGCAGACAGCTTACTCAGCTTTCATCTGCGCCGCAATGGCATCGATCTCTTCCAGCGCACGCTGGGCAATGGCTTCGTAACGCAGCTGCTTATTGCGGATTCGCTTCTGTCCCGGCTGTACCTCCAGCTGATCGATCAGGCCGAAGGCGCAATTCATAGGCTGGAAGCGCTTATTGGGCGTGCTTACATAGCGCCCCATGGCTCCGATAGCGGTTTTGCCGCTGAACACGGGCATCTGCTTGCCCTGTACCCGGTAGGCGGTGGCAATACCACAAAGCAGACCGCTGGCAGCGCTCTCCACATACCCCTCTACTCCGGTGATCTGCCCGGCAAAGGCGATACGGGGCTCCGCCAGCATACGGAAGGTGCTGTCCAGCACACCGGGGCTGTTGAGGAAGGTGTTGCGGTGCATCACGCCAT
>JAZQHO010000159.1:0-19102 GCA_045540635.1 Candidatus Limiplasma sp. | reverse complement strand
CCTTGGCCCACAGACCGACATGGCTACGATCCGACTTGCGGTGCTGCTGGCAGGCGGTGTGCTGATCGTGGGCGCTGAGGCCTTCTGCATCATCTGGAATTACCTTGCCTCCAGATACCTGCACACCTACACCAGCGATCTGGGCCGGCTGCTGCGCAGCGTTTCCCCGGCGTACACCCTTTATAAAGGCTTGTACCAACCCGAACGGTTCGTATGGCTGCCTGCAGTGGTCGTCATTCCGGCGGCGCTGGTGATCAGCCTGCTGCTCTACCGCAGCCGCAAGACCGAAACCGCAGAGCGCACGCTGGCCTTCCGGCCCCTGCACACCCTTCTGGGGCTTCTACTGCCCATGCTGGGCGGCAGCCTGATGGGCGTTGTGATGCAGATGTCCTTCCTGACGGAATGGAGCCTGTATGCAGGCTTCCTGCTGGGAGCCGCCCTCACCTTCTGGGTATGCCGCATTCTGTTCACCCAACGCATCTGCGGTCCTGGCAAGCAGTGGTATCTGGCTGCCATGGCTGCGTTGCTGCTGTGCATCGGCGGAGGGCTGCTCTATACCGATGCCTTTGGCTACGACCGCTTCCTGCCGGAGCGGGAAAAGCTGACCGCCATCACCTACATCCCTATCTACCACGACGACAGCGAACAGATCGCCCTGACCGACCCGGACACGCTGGACGCTGCCTATGAATGGTGTGCCTTCATGCGGGACGAAGCGGAGACCCTGCCGCGCGGCTTCGAAGCATCGGGCTTTGCAAACTCCGATACCACCATCATCCTTACCTACCAGATGGGCGGGCGGGAAGTGCGGCGGCGATACCCCAACGACACCGCCCGTACACCGGCGCAGCCGCAGCTGAAGACCATTCTGGAAAGCGGCGACTACTACAACAGTATCGTTTCCGCCAACCACATGGAGGACGTGGAGACCCAGACCCTGTACCTGTCCCTCACCGATCCCGTGATGGATCTGACCATGCTGCAGAGCAAATTCGGCGTGTACCCGGAGTTCAACGGTCTGCAGCGGTACTCCTCCTCCGCCGCCATCGACCAGCGCATTACCGCCTTCAAGGCCGACCTGCACCAGCGCACCTTCGAGGAAATGAGCGAAGATCCCATCTTTACGCTGATCCTCCATGCCACAGACGAAAGCAAGGAGTACTACGGCAGCTATCTGAACGTTTACCCCGGCGACGAAAACCTGCTGAATGCCGTTTTCGGCAGCCAGGCGAAGGCCATTGCGGATTATCTGAGCGGCGGCTATGCAGCCGAAGAAGATATCACCGTGCTCAAGGTCACTTATAGCATACCGTGCTTGGAGCAGCACAGCGGCAACTATGATCCCGATACGGCCATTGAGACCGTACAGGCAGCCGCCACGCCTGAGGAGGCCGCCCGCTGGGTGCAGGAGGCGCGCAACACCTCTGCCATGCGCAGGTACTACATACCCGGCCCGGCCAATGAGCAATGCAGCCGCCTGTACCTGTACCACCGCAGCGAGGTGGAAAACATGGCAGGCACGATCGGCTACAAGGTGCCGGAGGATCCCTGCGGGTACATCCGGGATATGCAGATCCCCTATTTCCATGTAATGGATTGTGTGAAGTAACACATTCCCCGGCGCATGCCGCTGCATGCGCCGGGAACAGCAAAGGAGCAGCCATGGCGAACCATACCGCTCATATCTATTTTGAAACCGAACGGCTGCTGGCCCGGCAGTACACCCCGGAGGATGTGCCCGCCCTTGCCCGCATCATGGCAGACAGACGTGTGCACACCTTCACCAAGGACAGGAACAGCCCTTGGGATGAGGAGCGGACACACCGCTACATTCAATTCTTCATCGAAAAAGACTTCCGTTCTTTGGACTGCTACCATGCCGCCGTGATCGAGAAGGCCACCGGACAGCTGATCGGCCTGTGCGGGCTGAACCCCTATCTGCCCGGAGAGCCGGAGATCGAGTTCAAGCTCAGCCCTGCCTGCTGGGGCAGGGGCTATGCCACCGAGCTGAGCAGACAGATGCTCCGGGAAGCATTTGCCAAAACCAACGTGAAAGGCATCTACGGCATGGTCTGGCCGGAAAACGCCGCCTCCCGGCGGGTGCTGGAGAAGCTGGGCATGCGCCGCATGGGTGAAGCAACATTTCACGAACATACAGCTGTTGTTTACCGCATCGCCCCTCCTCCATGCCCCCGCTCGGCGGAGGCAGAGCCGTAAGGTGCGCCGGAGCAACAGAAAAAGAACCGTTTGCAGCAGGGCTGCCGCAAACGGTTCTTTTTTTGCTTATGGGTTTACTCCCCCATCAACTGCTTGGCTGCCAGCACAAGGAACATGTAGCAGCTGGAGCCGCCGCCCAGCACATACTCGGTCTGCTGCCACAGGAAGGGCCACTTGAGCAGCTCCGGGAAGTCGGGACGGATGAGCGCCGTGCCGGAGATAACGCCGCCGGGGATGAAGGAGAAATCGCCGCGGTTCATGCCGTAGGCGGTGGTGGCGGAGATCGCACCCACGCCGGAGGCAAAGGAGGCGGTGTTGCTGCCGGGGTGGCAGCCCAGAACAAAGTTGAGGGAGTTGAGCAGCAGGGCGGGGTCGAACAGATCGGGGAAGGCCTTGTGCAAGAAGTAGTACTCCATGCCCATGCGCTGGATCTGCCAGCCTGCGCCCCAGATGTGGGGCTGGTAGGGAATGCCGTAGGGGGTCTCGCCGCAGAGGGCTTCGATCTCGGCCTGATGGTTTTCCAGCGCAGTGCGCACAGCGGCGGTAAAGCCCTCGTCCTTCACATAGGGCAGAGCCCGGGCGGCGATCCAGCCCATGCGCTTGATGTTGGCGGTGATCAGCTCCACTGCGCCCAGCAGGTACTGCCGGTACGCCTCATCGCCGGTGGTGATGAGCAGTTCGCACGCCGCATGCACCGCAGCACTCTGTGCCCACTCGTTCGCCTTGTGGTCGGTCACTCGGAACAGCTCTTCGGCAGCGGCAAGGGACTCCTGCGCCAAAGCATCGTTAAAGCCGGTGAGCGCACGGCTGATGGCAGCCAGCTGGGCAGCGGTGGAAAGCTCCCGGGGCGGGTTGTTCTCGGTGAACACCCAGCGGTCATCCTCGCCGCCGGGAATGCCGTCGGTCATGCCCGCAGGGTCGCCCAGAAGCACATACTGGCGCAGATCGTTGCAGATGATGCCCCGGTACAGCCGTCCCAGTGCGCGGTAGCCCGCCATCACCGAAAGGGTGCCGTGCTCGATCTGCTGCAGAATATCGTTCTTGCCGTCCGGCTGATGGATCTCCACCGTCTTTGTTGCCTGATCGATAGCGGTGGCATCGTAATCCACCCGGAAGGCTTCGTAGATCAGGGTAAGGATGTAGGCTTCGCCCGCCTGAGACTCGATGCGCAGGTCAAAGTCGCCCGCATCGTGCCAGCCGCCCACATTGAGGCCGGGCACCTGCTCGCCGGGCTGATACTTGCAAAGGGTGCTGCCCTCCTGCCTGTAGCCGTCGAAATGGTTCCAGTTGACGGGTGCCATGCGGGCATCATCGTTATGGCACAGGCCGTGCCAGACGCGGTATTTCTCACTGACCCGCATATGGCACATCTGCACCGGCAGGAAATACTCCAGTACAGGCTGCCACACACCGCGATCCAGCACATCCGCACCGATGCGGAACACAGAGGAGGCGGAGGCACCATAGCGCACCTGATAGAGCCCCGGCTCGGTCACATCAGAAAAATCGAAGATAAGATAATTGTAGCGCAGGAAGCGTCCCCACTCCCTGCCCATGCCGTTGCGCACAGGCACAGGGCCGCCCGCATCGATGCGGATCAGCTCCACAGGCAGGCGGGCTTCCTCACGGGCATCCAGCTCGATGACCGCCTGCTTGGGCTGGGCAGGCAGATAACCCACCTGAGAGGTCTGCACCACAGGCGTATAGCGCCACTCCTCCACCACGTTGGGCGTAATGACCAGCCGCAGCGCACCCTCCGTTACGCCCTGCGGCAGCTCTGCGCTGAGCACGAACCAGCCATTGTTGTGGTTCATGCGCCCATCGTAGAGCTTGAGCGGGGTGGTATCGGAAGCCACGGTAAAGCGGTACAGCGGCTCATCCGGGCGCACAGTGAAGCGGTGCCCCACCGCATAGGGAGCGGCGATCAGATCATCCGCCACGATGGGGCTGTAGCTCTCGCCATGCCTTGCCAGATGCTCCCGGTTGGCGGTGATGCCCTCCAGCGGCTTCAGACCGGCGGTATGCTCGTAATTGGACTTGACCGCCAGCGTGGGGCCGTTGGGCTGGCTGGGGAAAATGCCCTGTGCATCATCCATGATCCACGGCTTGCCGAACAGGTCGCCGGGGAACAGCTCCAGATTGAAGCACAGCTTGCCTGCATAGGCATCCGGCACAGGGGTGCCCAGATCCACCGTCACGATCACATCGCCGCCTGCGCCTTCCACCCGCACGGTGTAGTCCAGCTCCAGATCCGGGTACAGCATGGGGTTGAAGCCGCGCATGTGCTGCTCCGGATCCGGATAGTGCAGGGTGGTGGTGATGGTATTGACCGCCGCATCCAGCTGCCGCTCCTGCTGCTTGGGCAGGGGCTGCCACTGACCGGGGGTCTGCTCAAAGCGCACATCGCCGTTGGTGGCAACACGCCGCCCGTGCATCAGAATACTGACACCGCTCTGGTGCCCTGCGGCATAAAAATCGCTGAAGGCCATCACATCCACACCGGCATTCTGAAAATAGCCGGTTTTTTCGTTCAGAACAAAGCCAACGGGCTGATCTTTCCTATCCATGGTAACAGTCCTCATTTCCTTGGTGATTATGGGGTTGTTTTTGAGGTTTTGAGCATTTTAGCACGAAGCGCAGCGGAATACAAGCGGGTTTCGAAATAATAACGCGCATTATTTTGTTAACCTGCACAGTTCTTTTTCCGCACCCTTTTTCGGGGTTTCTCCCAATGGGTGGAGAACTATGGTATAATGCCCATGAACACGTAAAGCCGCAGGGAGGTGCACCATATGATCAACATCATCGGTATTCTGGAAAAAGCGCTGCCGGTATTCGTTATGCTGGGGCTGGGTATGCTGTGCCGCAAAACAAAGCTGCTGAGCCGGGAGGGCGTAAACACCCTCAAATCGGTGGCGGTGAACATCACGCTGCCGGCGGTCATGTTTTCTGCCTTTGCCACAGCAGAATACAGCCTGAGCAGCATCTCTATTCCCGCCGTGATGTTTATCGCCTGCCTTGCAGCGCTGGCACTGGGCTTTGCTGGCTGCAAACTGCTGGGCATCAAGGGGCGGCTGAGCCCTTTCATGGCGGCGGGATTTGAGGCCGGTATGCTGGGGTATGCCCTGTTTGCCATCCTGTTTTCCGAAACGGAGCGCCCCGCCTTTGCCATTGTGGATCTGGGGCAGGTGCTGTTCGTCTTTACTGTATACAAGGCGCTGCTGGCCGGTAAGGGCGGGCTGAAGGGCGTTGTGCAGGAGGCGGTAGCCTCGCCCACGGTCTGGGCGATCATCGCCGGTCTCATCGTGGGGGCAAGCGGGCTGTACAGGGCACTGATCCCCAGCGGGGTCAGCGGCATCGTCACCGCCGTGACCGATTTTGTCTCTGCACCTACCAGTGCCATCATACTGCTGGCCATCGGCTACGATCTGGTCTTTGCCGATGTACGCTGGAGCCAGACGCTGAAGCTGGTGGGTCTGCGGCTGGCGGTAAGTGCGGTGCTGCTGGGCATACTGCTCTTTACCAACCGCCTGCTGGGCAATGTGATGCACACCGGTGCACTGCTGATGATGCTCATTCTGCCGCCGCCCTATGTGCTGCCCATCTTCGCCGATGTAGAGGAGGAGCGGGCGGATATCTCCTCTGCGCTTTCTCTGCTCACCCTCATCGGCATTCTGCTTTATGTGGTGCTGGTGATCTTCTTTGCCTGATCGGCGGCCTTTGTGCCGGAAAGGAGCGTATCCCATGCCGGAAACCGTACCTGCACCCTTTGACCGCTGCCCGGTACTCCGCATAACCGGCGCAAATGCCTTTCCCGCCTATACCCATGTGCGGGCAGGCTGCCGGGGCATCGTGCTCCGGGATGATGAGATGCTCCTCTCCCACGAGCTGAAATCCGGCTGGTACCTGATCCCCGGTGGCGGCCTGGAACCCGGCGAAAGCCTTTCAGAATGCTGCCTGAGGGAGATCCAAGAGGAAACGGGCGTGATCGCCCGCATTGAAAAACCGCTGTTCACGCTGCAGGAGCATTATGAGGACTGGCTGTACATCAGCTACTTTTTTCTGTTGAGCCCCATCGGGCAAGGCGTGCAGGCGCTTACTCCACAGGAGACCGCCCGGGGGCTGGTGGCGGAATGGATGGATATCCATGAAGCGGTGGCCATCTTTGCAAGGCATCAGGAATACGCCGCCGAAAGCGAGCCCAAACGGGGCTCATACCAAAGGGAATACACTGCTCTCAAGCAGTTTCTCCAAGGGGAGGACAAGCCGTGAATCGCCGCATCGACGAAGTGCTGCGCTATCTGGGCGCAGGAAGCGCAGTCGGGCGGCAGAGCGGCGAGGCATTGGCGCAGCTTAAGCTGGCCGCAGAAACCCAACTCCGGCAGCTGGATGAGACCGTACAGCCCAAGACCCTGTGCCGGGTGTTTCCGCTGCGCCGCGATGGTGATCCGAATGTCTTCGCCCTCATCGGGACAGATGGCTTCCCGGCGCTGAGCCTTTCCGGGCAGCTGGCCCAGACCATGCTCCATGGCTGCGAAAAAGCCGCACTCCTGCTTTGCACGCTGGGGCTTCCGTTTGACGGGCTCATCCGTACCCAGCAGGCAAGGAGCATGGCGCAGGCGGCTATGCTGGATGCCTGCGGCAATGTGCTGGTGGAGGAAGCCTGCGACAAAGCGGAAGAGGCTCTGCGGCAGCAATACCCCCAGCTGTATCTGACCGACCGTTTTTCTCCGGGATACGGAGACCTTCCCCTCTCGGTGCAACCTGCGCTGCTCCGGGCGCTGGAGGCTACCCGGCTGGCAGGTGTCTACCTGACCGACTCCTGCCTGATGAACCCTTCCAAGACCGTTACTGCCATCGTGGGGCTGAGCACAAAGCCCCAACAGGCGAAGATCCGGGGCTGCGACCACTGCACCCTCCGGGATACCTGCAACATCAGAAAGGATGGAAAATGCTGTGATTCGTTTTGATCAAGGCTTTCTTCTGCTGGACGGTGCCATGGGCACCCTGCTCCAACAAAACGGGCTGAAGCCCGGCATGCATCCAGAGGAAATGAATCTGACCGGCGGTGAGGCAGTCACCGCCATCCACCGCATGTACGTGGATGCAGGCAGCCGCATCATCTATACCAACACCTTCGGTGCCAATGCACGCAAGCTGGCCTCTGCCGGGCTGACCCCCGAAAGGGTGATCCCCGCCGCGGTGCAGCTGGCCAAAAAGGCTGCCGAAGGCACCGATACGCTGGTGGCGCTGGATATCGGCCCTATCGGCGAACTGCTGGAGCCCATGGGTACCCTTACCTTCGAGGAAGCCTACGCCCTGTTTGCCCAAATGGCAAAGGCCGGCGCAGCCGCCGGAGCCGACCTTGCGGTGATCGAGACCATGACCGATCTCTACGAAGCCAAAGCCGCCCTGCTGGCGGTAAAGGAAAACACCTCCCTGCCCGTACTGGTGACTATGAGTTTCGAAGCCACCGGGCGCACCTTTACCGGCTGCACCCTTGCCTCCATGGCCCACACGCTGGAGGGGCTGGGGGCGGATGCCATCGGCATCAATTGCTCGCTGGGGCCGGTACAGGCGGCTCCCTTCATCCGGGAGCTGGCGCAGCATACCGATCTGCCCATCATCGCCAAGCCCAATGCCGGTCTGCCCGACCCGGATACCGGTGCCTACGACCTGACCCCCGCCCAGTACGCAGAAGCCATGCTGGCCTGCACCGATGCGGGCGCTACCCTGCTGGGCGGTTGCTGCGGCACCAGCCCGGACTATCTGCAGGCGCTGCACGAAGCGCTCAAAGGCCGCCGCCCCGCAACCCGCACAGTCCCGAAAAAAAGCTTTATCTGCTCCCCCACCGCCGCCCTGACCATCGATGGCGTACGGGTGATCGGCGAGCGCATCAATCCCACCGGCAAAAAGCGGCTGAAGCAAGCCCTGCTGGAAAACGATCTGGACTATGTGGCCTCCCTTGCCGTGGAGCAGATGGATGCAGGCGCAGACCTTTTGGATGTGAACGTGGGCATGCCCGGCGTAAACGAGGAGGAGCTGCTGCCCCGGGTGGTCAAGAAGCTGCAAAGCGTGGTGCCTATGCCCCTGCAGCTGGATACCACCAACCCTGTTGCGCTGGAAAATGCGCTGCGTGTCTACAACGGCAAAGCTGCCGTCAACTCGGTGAACGGCTCGGAGGAATCTCTCCGGACGGTGCTGCCCATCGTCAAAAAATACGGTGCCTCTGTCGTGGGGTTGTGCATGGATGAAAAGGGTCTGCCTGCCACTGCAGAGGAGCGCATCGCTATTGCAAAGCGCATCAAAACAGCTGCCAACGCCATCGGCATCCCTGATGAGGATCTTTGGATCGATTGCCTTGCGCTGACGGTCTCCGCCCAGCAGGATCAGGCCTTGGAGACCTTGAAAGCCCTGCGCACCGTGCGTTACGAAATGGGGCTGAACACCGTGCTGGGTGTCAGCAACATTTCCTTCGGGCTGCCCAACCGCCCGCTCATCACCCAGACATTTATGGTACAGGCACTGGCGGCAGGGCTTACGCTGCCCATCATCAACCCCAACCAGAAGGAGTTGATGGATGCCATCGCAGCCCATCGTGTGCTGTGCGGTGAGGACAGCCAGTGCGTCGCCTATGTGAGCCGCTTTGCAGACGATGCCCCTTATCTGGCTGTTCCCAAAGCTGCCGGGCAGGCATTGAGCCTTGAAGAAAGCATCTACCGGGGCTTACAGAAGGAGGCCGCCGATGCGGCAACCGCCCTGCTCACCAGCGGCGAAAGCGGCATGAGCCTCGTGGAAAGCCGTCTGATCCCTTCGCTGGACAAGGTGGGCGCAGCCTACGAAAACGGCAGGTTGTTCCTGCCCCAGCTGCTGGGTGCAGCGCAGGCAGCGCAGGCTGTGTTCGACAGGATCCGTACCGCCATGAGCGAGGGCGGCGAAACACCTGTGGAAAAAGGCAGGCTGATCATTGCCACCGTGAAGGGCGACATCCATGATATCGGCAAGAACATCGTTAAGACAGTGCTGGAAAACTACGGCTACCGGGTGATGGATCTGGGGCGGGATGTACCGCCGGAAGCCATCGTGGAGACGGTATGCAAAGAAAATATTCGTCTGGTCGGCCTTTCCGCATTGATGACCACCACCCTCCCCGCCATGGAGGAGACAGTGCGGCAGCTGAAAGCGCTGCCTGAGCCCCCTGCCATCATGGTGGGCGGTGCCGTGGTGACACCGGACTATGCCGAAAAACTGGGCGTGCGCTACGCCGCCGATGCAAGGCAGGCAGCAGAAGTGACCAAAGCCATTCTGGGATAAGGAGGGAACTCCCCTTGGAGGTACGCAAGCATTTACAAAGCGGACTGCCGCTTTTGCTGGACGGCGCAATGGGCACGCTGTTCGCCGCCCTGCCCCGTCAGAGCGAAGCTGCCTGCGAGCAGGCCAATCTGGAGGATCCGGAGCAGATCCTCCGGATCCATCAGGCGTATCTGGATGCCGGCAGCAACGCCATACAGACCAACACCTTTTCCCTGGGCGCAGCCATTGCGCAGGGGCGCAGCGAGGAAGCCCGTCGGCTTCTGGATGCCGGATGTGCCCTGGCAAAGCAGGCAGCTGCCACAACAGCTGCCGCTGTGTTTGCGGACATAGGCCCTGCGCCGCTGGGCATGCAGGTAACGCCAGCCCGGGCTTTTACCACGCAGATGGACTGGTTTCTGGAAAACGGGCTGCGCTGTTTTCTGCTGGAGACCCTTTCTTCGGATGAGGGCGTAGCGCAGGCTGCCGCCCATTTAAAAGCCCGCTGCCCGGAAGCCTTCCTGCTGGTCTCCTATGCGGTGCGCCCGGAGGGCTTCACCCGGGAGGGGCTCAGCGGCAGGGGACTTTTGGAGCGCACCGCCGCCATTCCGGAGGTGGATGCGGTTGGTCTCAACTGCGTATCCGGCCCGCACCATATGCTTTCCCTGCTCAAAGGTGTTGATCTGAACGGCAAGCACCTTTCCGTGATGCCCAATGCAGGCTACCCCACCGTGGTGGGGCGGCGGACTGTATACCAAGGCACACCGGATTACTTTGCCGAACGCATGGTGCAGCTGCGCACCGCCGGAGCCGCCATTCTGGGCGGCTGCTGCGGCACCACGCCGGAGCACATCGCTGCACTGTCCAAGGCTTTACAAAATGCTCCCGCCCTGACCGCCGCTCAGATCCAACCCGCTACAGAAGAGACCCACGCCGACAGCGCCCCCAACCCCATCTGGGACAAGCTGACCGCCGGTGAGCGCATCATTGCCGTGGAGCTGGATCCCCCGGCAGATGACCGGATCTCTCCCTTCCTGAGCGATGTGCAGACGCTGATGGATGCCCATGTGGATGCCATCACCATTGCGGACTGCCCCATCGCCCGCCCCCGAGCCGACAGCAGCCTGCTGGCCTGCAAGCTGAAGCGGGAGCTGGGCATGGCGGTGCTGCCCCACATGACCTGCCGTGACCGCAACCTGAACGCCACCAAGGCTCTTTTGCTGGGGCTGGCCATGGAGGGCGTGCGCAATGTGCTCATTGTTACCGGCGACCCGGTACCCACCGAGGAGAGGACTTCGGTGAAGAGCGTATTCAACTTCAACTCACGCAAGCTTGCGGCATACATTACCGAATTAAACCAACACCTTGCCCGCCCCTTCCGCATCTTTGCCGCACTCAATCTGAACGCCGTCAATTTCAGGGTGCAGCTGGAGCTTGCCAAAGAAAAAGAAGCCTGCGGTGTATCCGGCTTCCTCACCCAGCCGGTGCTGTCAGCGGAGGCATTGGAGAATTTGAAACTGGCCCGGCATGAGCTGAAGGGCAAGATTCTTGGCGGGGTGTTCCCCATCGTCAGCTACCGCAACGCCTGCTTCCTGAACAACGAGATCGCCGGTATGCGGGTCGCCCCGGAGATCGCCGAACGGTACAGGGGGCTGGAGCGGGAGGAAGCCGAGAAACTGGCTGCGGAGATCTCGATCCATATTGCCAAAGAGATCGAGCCTTACACCGATGGCTGGTATCTGATGACCCCCTTCCGCCGTGTAGGGCTGATCCGGGAGATCGTGAAGGGGCTGAGGGGGTAACATGGAGAAACAGGTCATCACCCTTGAACAGCTGACCGACGAAAACTGCCGCCATGCCTATACCATCGACCGAACCGACATCCCGGAGGACTGGGTGGATGGTGCCGAAACCATCATCGGGCTGAATCAATACGGCTTGGAGCACAATCTGATCGGGCATACTTTTCTGGCATGGCTCGACAAACGCTGCATCGGGCTGATCATGATCGGGGAAGCCATCCCGTGGGAGACCGATCCCGTACAGATGCAGGGTGTGCCCTTCTACCGCCTGATGGGCTTCGTGGTGGATCGGGCATACCGGGGCTGCGGGCTGGGCGGGGCGATCATGGAGGAAGCCATCCGGCAGGTGTACCGGGATTTCGGCAAGCGCCCGCTGGCGTTGGGCGTGCACCGGGACAACCTGCGGGCAAGGCCGTTCTACGAGCGGCACGGGTTTTGCAGAACCGGCGTTTTTGAGCATGAGGATGAGTATTATCTGAGACTGTTGTAAAGCCAACGGCCTCCGCACGGAAAACCGTGGGAGGCCGTTTTATATTCATTTTTACCAGCTCACAGCTCATACCCGCTGTCGATATCAAAGGGTGCGATCAGCAGCCTTGCCAGCTGTTTGTAGTGGTTCTCCATCAGCCAGCCGTTGGCTTTGCCGCAGGCTTCGATGGTATCGAACTGCCAGAGGGCGAAAACCTTGACGCATTTCACCACCCGGGTCAGCTCCCGGGGCGGTTGCCCGAGCGCTACCCCATCGAAGGTGTAAAACCGCTTGAAACAGGCAAACCCAATGCAGCCGGGCTGCGCCGCCATTTCCGGCTTCAGCGCTGCCAGCAGGTTTTCAAAATCGCCAAGCTTATCGGGCTTTACCTGAAAGAGCAGATGCTCCGAAAACAATTGTGCCACAGAAGGGCCCTCCTCTCTGTATCAGACCAAAACAGGAATATGCTCAAAGGCAACGCCGCCTTCATCCACATTGATCAGCAGCCAGCACGCGCCCTCCAGCCCCGAAGCGGAAACGGAAACCACATTCCCCTTCACAAAATTCTGATGGGAGTGACCGACCACCACCAGATCATACTGCGTTACGCTCTCGCTTTCACAAGCCTGATCAAACACGCCGCTTTTCAGGCTGGACAGCTGATGGAACGGATAGGCAGTATCCACATCCGAAAACAGGAAATGAGAAAAACGGATCCTGTATCCGCAATGCTCCTGCTCGCAGACCAGCGGCATCTGCCGGAGGAACTGCATCTGTTCGCCGCTCAGCTTTTTTCTGGTTTCATCATAATACCCCCGCAGATACGCCACATCGGGATCGATATCGACCCCGTGCTCCATATACAGTTCACAGTTGCCTTTCAGGCAAACGATCCCGCTGGCTTTCAGCAATTCCAGACATTCCGCTTCTTCATTGCCACGCTGAAAAATATCGCCCAGAAAGACTGTCAGATCCACGTTTTGCACTTTGATCTGTTCAAGCGCTGCCCGCAAAGCTTTCAGGTTTCCGTGAACATCGGAAAATGCTGCGATCTTCATAATGGCTCCTTTCTGCTGCAACGCCTGTATTTTTTTCTGGAGGAAAACAAGCAGCAGCAAGCCACCGTTGTTTGGCTTGCTGCTATTTTCGTTGTTCCAGCAAGTTTTCTTTCTTACAGCGTAGCCGCCATGACCGCCTTGATGGTGTGCATGCGGTTTTCCGCCTCGTCAAACACGATGGACTGCTCGGACTCGAACACCTCGTCGGTCACTTCCATGCAGTCGATGCCGAACTTCTCGTAGATCTCCTTGCCGATGGTGGTGTTGAGATCGTGGAAGGCGGGCAGACAGTGCATAAAGCGGCACTGGGGGCCTGCGTTGTCCATCAGCTGCTTGGTGATGCGGTAGGGAGTCAGTTCCCGGATGCGCTCTTCCCAGACGGAATCCGGCTCGCCCATGGAGACCCACACATCGGTGTAGAGTACATCCGCACCCTTGGTAGCCACCATGGGATCCTCGATAAACTCAAGGGTAGCACCGGTCTCAGCAGCGATGGCCTGACACTGGGCCACCAGCCCGGCACCGGGGAAGTACTTGGCAGGGGCGCAGGCCACAAAGTGCATGCCCATCTTGGCACAGCCCACCATCAGGGAGTTGCCCATGTTGTAGCGGGCATCGCCCATGTAGACCAGCTTGCGACCCTTCAGGCTGCCGAAATGCTCCTGAATGGTCAGGAAATCGGCAAGGATCTGGGTGGGATGAAACTCGTTGGTCAGACCATTCCAGACCGGTACACCGGCGTACTTGGCCAGCGCTTCCACACGCTCCTGCTCAAAGCCCCGGTACTCGATGCCGTCATACATACGCCCCAGCACGCGGGCGGTATCGGCAATGGATTCCTTCTTGCCGATCTGGCTGCCGGAAGGATCCAGATAGGTGGGATGCATGCCCAGATCTGCCGCAGCCACCTCAAAAGCGCAGCGGGTGCGGGTGGAGGTCTTTTCGAAAATGAGCGCGATGCTCTTGCCCTCCTCCATACGGTGGGGCGTGCCCATCTTCTTCTGCTTCTTCAGTTCATAAGCCATATCAATGAGACCCTGAATCTCTTCGGGGGTAAAGTCCAACAGCTTCAAAAAGCTTCTGCCCTTCAGGTTCATAGTGGTAACTCCTCCTTATTCAGCACATACTTCCTTGATGGCATCCACAGCGCGCGCAAGCACATCCATGGGGATGTTCAGCGCAGGCAGCAGACGCACCTTGTCCTTGGCGGTGAGGCAGAGCACGCCCTTCGCCATCAGCACCTTCAGCACCTCACCGGCGGGCTTTTCGGTCTTGATGCCCACCATCAGACCCATACCGGTGATGCCGGTGATGCCCTTGGCACCCTCCAGCGCCTTGCGGATGTACTCGCTCTTCTCCCGCACCTGCGCCAGCAGATCGTCATCGATGCGTTTGAGGATGCTCAGCGCACCGGCGCAGCACACCGGGTTGCCTCCAAAGGTGGAGCCATGGTCGCCAAAGCCCAGCACGCTCTGCACCTTTTCGCTCATCACCGCTGCGCCCAGCGGCAGACCGCCGCCCAGACCCTTGGCAGTGGAGAATGCATCCGGCTGCACGCCGTAGTTCATGTATGCATACAGCAGACCGGTGCGCCCGTTGCCGGTCTGCACCTCGTCCACCATAAAGAGGATATCCTCCTCCTTGCAGAAAGCCGCCAGCCCTTTGACAAATTCCTCTTCCATGGCAATTACGCCGCCCTCGCCCTGCACGCACTCGATGAGGATGGCGGCAGCCTTCTCAGCCTTGGCCAGTTGCTTGATGCCCTCCAGATCGCCCGCCTCGCCGTGCACAAAACCGGGGGTCAGGGGCTGGAACAGCTCATGGTAGTGCTCCTGACCGGTGGCGGAAAGGGTGGTAAGGGTACGCCCGTGGAAGCTGTTCTTCAGCGTAATGATGGTGCTGTACTCCGGCCCCTTCTTTTCGGCGGCGTACTTGCGTGCCACCTTGATGAGGCACTCGTTGGCCTCTGCGCCGGAGTTGGCAAAGAATACCTTGGCCATGCCGGTGCGGGCGCACAGCTCCTGCGCCAGCAGGGCGCAGGGCTCGGTGTAGTACAGGTTGGACATGTGCTGCACCTTCGAAAGCTGTTCGGTCACAGCAGCGACCCACTCCTCATCGGCGATGCCGAAGCCGGTAACGCCAATACCGGAACCCATATCGATATACTCCTTGCCGGTCTCGTCATAGACCAGAGAGCCCTTGCCGTTGACGATCTCTACCGGGAAACGGTTGTAGGTTCCCGCTACGTACTGCTTGTCGATCTGCTGAAGGTTGCTCATTGGTTCTCCTCCCCCATCACCATGGTGCCTGCGCCCTCGTCGGTCAAAATCTCCATCAGGATGGAGTGAGGCACGCGGCCGTCCATAATAACTACATTCTTTACGCCCTTGTGGATGGCTTCGATGCAGCAGTTCACCTTGGGGATCATGCCGCCGTTGATGATGCCTTCTTCAAAGAGCTTTTCGGCTTCAGAAAGGGTCACATTGGGGATCAGCGTGGTGGGGTCGTCCTTATCCCGCAGGATGCCCGCCACGTCGGTCATCATAATGAGACGCTCGGCATTCAGCGCACCGGCAATATAGGCAGCGGCGGTATCGCCGTTGATGTTGTAGGCATTGCCCTGCCGGTCGCAGCCGATGGTGGAGACAACGGGGATGTAGCCCTTTTCCAGCAGATCTACCACGGGGCGGATGTGGATCTTGGTAATATCGCCCACATAGCCCAACCGTTCGTCCTTGGGTTTGGATTCGATCAGCCGGCCATCCATACCGGAGATGCCCATGGCTTTGCCGCCCTTCATCTCCAGCAGGTTGACGAGGGTCTTGTTCACCTTGCCCGCCAGCACCATCTGGACGATATCCATGGTCTCCTTGTCGGTCACACGGAGGCCGTCCACAAATTCGGGTTTTTTGCCCATCACCTTCATCAGATCGCTGATCTCGGGGCCGCCGCCGTGCACCAGCACGATCTTGACACCGATGAGCCACAGAAGGACGATATCCTCCATCACCTGCTGCTTGAGCTGCTCGTTGATCATGGCGTTGCCGCCGTACTTGACCACAACGATCTTGTTGTTGTACCGCTTGATATACGGCAGTGCTGCGGTAAGCACCTCCGCCCGCTGGGCGTTGGTAAATTCACAATGGATCATCTGTCCTCTCCTCCCATCAGGTGCGGTAGTCGCCGTTGATCTTTACATAGTCGTAGGTCAGATCGCAGCCCCAGGCGGTGGCGGCGTGAGCGCCGTCGCCAAGGGAAACGAGGATCTCGATCTCCTTCTCCAAAAGGATCTCTTTGGCAAGCTCCTCGGAAAAATCGATGCCTGCGCCGTCCTTGCAAACAGGGATCTGACCCTTTGCGGAGCGGAAAGCCACATCCACCTTATTCACATCCACTTTTGCGCCGCTGTAGCCGATGGCGCACAGGATGCGGCCCCAGTTGGCATCTGCGCCGAACATGGCGGCCTTTACAAGACTGGAGCAGATAACGCTCTTGGCGGCGGTGCGTGCCACCTCCATGCTGTCTGCGCCGGTCACGCTGCACTCAATGAGGCGGGTAGCGCCCTCGCCGTCACCGGCGATCATACGGCAGAGCTGCATGGTAATGGTGTTCAGCGCCTTCATAAAAACGGCGAAATCCTCGCCCTCTTCGGTAATCTCCTTGTTGCCCGCCAGATCGTTGGCCAGCAGCGTGACCATATCGTTGGTGGAGGTGTCGCCATCCACACTGGTCATGTTGAAGGTATCCTGCACATCGATGCGCAGGGCCTTCTGGAGCATATCGGCAGAGATGGCGGCATCGGTGGTGATGAACACCAGCATGGTAGCCATGTTGGGATGGATCATACCGCTGCCCTTGGCCATACCGCCCATGCGGCACAGCTTACCGCCCAGCTCAAACTCCACCGCCACCTGCTTATCCACGGTATCGGTGGTCATAATGGCTTTGGCGGCAGCATCTGCGCCCTCTGTGGAAAGCCCGGCTGCCAGCTGGGGCAGACCCGCTTCGATGGGGGCAAGGTTCAGCCGCTGACCGATGACGCCGGTGGAGGCCACCACCACATCATCGGCAGCAATGCCCAGCTGATCGGCAGCCAGCTTGCTCATCTTTTCGGCGATCTCGATGCCATCGGCATTGCAGGTGTTGGCGTTGCCGCTGTTGCAGATGACCGCCTGCGCCTTGCCATTGGCAAGGTGGGCCTTGGTCACAAGCAGGGGCGCGCCCTTGACCAGATTGGTGGTATAGATGGCGGCAGCATTGGCGGGCACCTTGCTCAGTACCAGCGCCAGATCTGCCTTGGTGGTGTTTTTGCGGATGCCGCAATGGATGCCGTTTGCGGTAAAGCCCTGTGCGGCGCAAACGCCGCCGTTGATCAGCTGCATTTCTGTTCCCCTCCGTCTATACAGTAAGGCCGGTGGTCTCATCGAGCCCCAGCATAATGTTCATGTTCTGAATGGCTGCGCCGGATGCGCCCTTGCCCAGATTATCGAAGCGGGCAATGAGCAGGATACGCTCATCGTTGCCGCAGACGGTGATCTGCATATCATCCCGCCCGCTCATGGCATTGGCGGAAAGGAAGCCGCTCTCATCGGCAGCTGCTTCGTAGTGCACCATAGCAGTGTTGTAGCAGCTTTGGTACAGCTGGCGGACAGTATCGGGGGTGCCCTTGAGATCCTTCACAAACAGGGGCACCACCACCTCCATGCCGCTATAGTAGTCCGCCACAATGGGGCAGAACACCGGTGCGGTGCTGAGGCCGCACAGCTTGACCATTTCCTTCAGATGCTTGTGCTGCTGGGTAAGACCGTACTGGCGGGGCGCATCCAGCAGAGTGTCCCTTCCCTCTGCCTGATAATCGGCGATCATACCCTTGCCGCCGCCGGAGTAGCCGGTCAGGGAGAAGCTTTGCAGCCCCAGATCGGCAGAGATCAGCCCTTCCCGCACAAGCGGCTCCACCAGCGCCACAAAGCCGCTGGCATGGCAGCCCGGGTTGGCAACGCGCTTGGCATCCTTCAGCGCCTCCCGCTTGCCGGGCAGCTCTGCAAAGCCATAGACCCAACCCTCGGCAGTACGGTGAGCGGTAGAGGTATCGATGATCGCCACATGACTGCCTTCCGCCAACTGTACTGCCTGCACCGCTGCCGCATCCGGCAGGCAGAGGAAGGCGATATCCGCAGCATGCAGGGCTTCCTTTCGGGCAGCATCGTCCTTTCGCAGCTCATCGGGCAAAATGATGAGCTGAAGGTCGCTGCGATCCTGCAAACGTTCGTGGATCCGAAGGCCGGTGGTGCCTGCACTGCCGTCAATAAATACTTTGGTCATGGCCGAATGCTCCTTTTTTGAAAACAGCCCCCGGCGGATCGACCTGCGAAGCGCCGAGGGACTGTATGAATTTTGTACCCGGCAGATTACTTGCCGTCCACGATGGCCTGCACCTTGATGGGCAGACCGAACAGGTTGATGAAGCCCTCAGCATCCTTCTGGTTGTAATCGCTCTCGCCGAAGGTAGCGATCTCCTCGCTGTAGAGGCTGTAGGGGCTCCACACGCCGGCATTGATCATGTTGCCCTTGTAAAGCTTCAGGCGGACCTTACCGGTAACACGCTCCTGCGTCTTATCCACGAAAGCGCTGAGAGCCTCGCGCAGGGGGGTGAACCACTGGCCGTTGTAGACCAGATCGGCAAAGGTGATGGCCAGCTTCTGCTTCTCGTGCAGGGTGAGCTTATCCAGGCAGATGCTCTCCAGCACGCTGTGGGCTTTGTAGAGGATGGTGCCGCCGGGAGTCTCGTACACACCGCGGCACTTCATGCCCACAAGGCGGTTTTCGACGATATCCAGCAGGCCGATACCGTTGGCGCCACCGATCTCGTTGAGCTTGAGGATGATCTGCTTGGCGGTCATCTTCTCGTCGTTGAGGGCAACGGGCACACCCTGCTCAAAATCAAGGGTGATGTAGGTGGGCACATCGGGAGCCTGAATGGGAGAAACGCCCATCTCCAGGAAGCCGGGCTTCTCGTACTGGGGCTCGTTGCCGGTATCTTCCAGATCGAGACCCTCGTGGGACAGGTGCCACAGGTTCTTATCCTTGGAATAGTTGGTCTCGCGGTTGATCTTGAGGGGGATGTTGTGAGCCTCGGCATAGTCGATCTCTTCTTCGCGGGACTTGATATCCCACTCGCGCCAGGGAGCGATGATGGGCATGTTGGGGGCAAAGTGCTTGATGGCCAACTCAAAACGCACCTGATCGTTGCCCTTGCCGGTGCAGCC
>JAZQHO010000158.1:0-25970 GCA_045540635.1 Candidatus Limiplasma sp. | reverse complement strand
CTGATTGCCAATCCGAAACCAGCGGCGTGTACGGTGGTTTCGGAAGCTTACGAAGTAAGCATTCCTATCGCCGTTTGCCGCCCGGGGAGCCGTAGGCTCCTAGGCAAACGGTGCAAATGTCGTCAAAAAAGTCGCCGCAGGCGAGTTTTTTGACGAGCTGAGGCCACAGGCATGCCTGTGGCCACGGATCGTTGAAAGACATATATTTGGAGGCTTTTTGGGTGCGAAGCTGCACCCTTCATTCCTCAAAGCGCTTCGGCGTGTCTTTGTATGCTCCTGCAACACGATAGGGAACGTTCCGGAAAGCATCGCAGCCGAATACGCCAAGCACCCGCCTATCCGATTTGATGGCGGCTGGAACAGACCGTATCCTCCGGGTACAGAATATTCAGCGAAAGCCGGTCGGGCTTTCCCTCATAGAATTTGTCCAGCACCTGCTGAAACACCGGGATGGCAGGATCAGCCTCCCGGAAAAGGGTCATACAGGAGCACACCTTCAAATGATCCGGGTAGGGCAGAATGCTGCGGATGCTGCCCTCCTGCATGAGCAGCGCCTGCGATATCCCGATCAGCCTCTCCCGCAGAAGCGGTTCCCGCAGATATGCCCGGGCTTGCTCCAGATTTCTGATCGCATACCGCTCGGCAAGCCCGGAGCTTCCCAACCCGGCAAGCTGGGGAAAAATGTACCAGATCCAATGCGACTGTTTCTTGCCGCTGCTGATCTCGCGCAAGGCGGTATCGTAGCTGTACTCCTGGGCATCCAAGAAAAGCGCCGCGTCAAACGGTTCCTCTGTTTTCTTATCGCACAGGGGCGTATTGCCATTGGCAGCAGACCATTCGTCCATTGTTTTCTCCTCCTGTATTGGTTTCTGCCTGTCCGTCCCGCCCGAAGCTTACTCCGCCGGCAGGGTCTGGAGGTGTTTGAGCAGCTGCCCGGGCTCCAGCAGGGTACAGGTGTCCTCTCCCTCAAACACCATGGGCGCATCGCTCCAGCCCACCGTCAGCGCCCAAACCAGCCGGGTGCCCGAAGTGAGCCTGAACTCACACTGCTGCGGCGTTCTGGTGGCGGTCAGCAGCCATTCGTACCGAACGGGCTCCGAAGCATTGACTCCATCCATATACAGGATCCGGTACATCAGCCGATCCTCCGAGCCGCTGGGCACCTCCTCCACCAGCACCCTGATGCTGCCAAGCCAGTCATCATAGGTGAAGGTAAGCCCCGTATGGTCGCTTTCCAGTGCGAGACGGCCATCGGGCAGATCCAACTCAAGCTCTATCCAGCCGTTGCTGATGACCAGCTTGTATGCCAACACATCCCACCGGTCCGTAAGCTGACCGGTGACCCGCAGCGTACCGTCGCTGTACACATGGCTTGAGTGCTGCCAGAAATCGCTGATTATCTCAACACCGCTGCTGCTGATATCCGCCTTCAGCTGCCTGCCGTTCAGATCCGCATTCAACACAAGGGCATCTTCGTACAATGCGGCATCTGCGGTATACCTGTACGCCCTGTTGTCATCGCGGACAAGCAGTTCCAAATGCAGTTGACCGTCAGACCACGTGAGCTTGCCCTCCAGCTCCTCTGCGCGGAGGCTGAAGCTTTGATCCTCCAGTCTGCCGCTCGCCAGCACCTCGTCCCGCAGGTCAGTCAGCGTAAGGGTTGTGTAGTCCTCATACGAAATGGCAGACAGCTCATACCGTTCACGGAGCCTGCTGCCCTTATAGCGGGCATACGAAAAGACCTTTTCCGCAGGCCTCAGCGTGCCTTGCAGCACCAGACGGGTATCCCTGTCCGACAGGACCGCATGGATACTCTCCTCTTCGGCAGAAAAACTCAACCAGTAACCGAGCGCTTCCGCATCCAGCTGCAACGGCCACATCCCGTATTCCGCACAGGACAGCCGGAAGCAGATGCGATCCATCAGTCTGAGCTGGTCATCGTCGGCAAAAGAGAGTCTGCTCCGCCAAGCTTCCAGCTGCGAAAGCAGCCACGAGGGCTCCAGCGCACCCGGATCGGCTCCCGCCAGCTCAAGCCACGGCAGGCTGCGTTTCAGCAAGCCGCTCCACTGCTGCCCCTTGACGAAAACAGAGCGCTGCAGGCTAGCGACAAACGCCTGCACCAGCTTGCTCAGGGAGGTCTCCAAACAGATGCTCCTGCATCCGCAGCTTACCTCGTCCCGGAAGAAAACCTCCTGCCGGAATGCCTGCACGGCTGCAGTCTTCAGCTCGTCCCAGAGGAAGAGGACATCCTGCAGATCGAAAGGGTAGGCGCTGCCGTCGATCAGCAGCTGCCCGGTCACATGCCCTTGTTTGGCAGAAGCCCGCAGACCGTAGGTGAGCAGATCCGCCCGCAGCTCCCACGTACCGCCGATATCGCCATCGCCCGTCAGCGTCATGCTGAAGGGATATTCCTCGGGCAGCAGCGAAGAAAGCTCCAGCTGCTTCCAGCGGGCAAGCAGCGCTGCGCAGAGATCGGTGCTGTCATCCGGCAGACCCGTCAGCCTGCACAGGATCTCCCGCTGGCGCTGCACGAATGCAGTCACCTCCGGAACGCTGCCGGAGAGCAGTGAGGAAACGAACCCATCCGTATACTCACAAAGCTTTTGGGGATGGATCGTCACCTCTGTACGGGTGGAGCCGTCCGCCTGCTGCGTCTGCCGAAAGAGGAAGGCATCCTCCGGCATCCCGCTCAGATAGCGTTCGATCAGCCCAAGAAAGGCAGAGGCATCCTGCTCTGTCAGATCCGGGGCGTTCTCCAGCCCCAGCAGCTGCATCACCAGTGCCTGAACGATGGTTTTGTAGGAAGCACGCATGGCGGCATCATCACTGCCGAAAATGATCCCTTCCCCGTCCAGCCCGAGGGCGTTCCCACCCCATCTGCCATACAGGCGGGGCTGCCCCTCCTGATCCTGACCGGCTTGCAGCAGGGCATCGATATCTCCGGTTTTCAGCCGCACCCATACACTGCCTTTGGCTGCAGCAAACAACGGCACCAGCAGAATGCACAGCGCCAGAAAAACAGAAAACAGTTTTTTCATGATACCAATCCCTCCCTTATGCAATTGGTCGTTACGGACAACCAGTCTTCTTTACTTATTCTTTCCTTTTCCTCCCATTTCCTGCCGGTGGAAGGTGCAAATTCGGCAGGCGGGACAGGCGGTTTTTCCGGCAAAAGAAAAGCGCCGCACGGTCGTCGTGCGGCGCAGGGATCATTCCTCCCCCGTCAGCGCCACGGTAACGATCTGCCGGGTGGGCCAGAAGGCGCACAGGCGCAGCCTGTCCACCTTGGCGGGCAGGGGCACGAAGTGCTTCATCAGCGTGGGCAGGGCGGCGGCAACCGTCTCCGGCTCATCCATCAGCAGGGTGGTATGGGGCAGCCACGGGTAGCCATGAACAATGAGATCGCCGCAGGCCGCCTGCAATGCGGAGAGCTTGGGGCTCATATCCGGGGCAGCCGTCAGGGTTCTGCCGCCGGGCAGCACGCCGATGTGCCGGATGGCCACATCCACCGGGGCAAAGCGCTCGCCCGCCCGCCTGACTGCCTCGATGGCTTCCGCTTCCTTTTCCAGCGGCCATGTGGCAAGGCTGATGTGGTGCCTGAGGCCGGGGGTCTGGCTGCCGGTGAAGCCTGCATGCCTCAGGGCATCGTACCAGACAGAGATCTTCTGCTGATCCTCCTCCCGGTATTCTGCCATGATGGTCAGGAAGGATTCTGCCATTGTGATCGCCTCGTTTCTTGTTTTTGAATGATAGCACGGGGGGGTATGGCGCCGTCAAGCAAACGCCTTGGCGGAAACCGCCAGCAGATGCCCCGACAGGCCGATGATCTCTTCGTGACCGTCCAGAATACGGATGGTATTCATCAGTGTGGCTTTGGTCTCGGGGTCTGCCAACCGCTCGTTCAGGTTGGGGGCAAGCCATGCGCCGCCCATGATGCCATGCACCGCCGAGGTAGCAAAGCCGCCCGCCGCCAGCTCCTCCCGCAGCGCCTTGGCGGTATGCAGGTGGGAGGAACCGATGCCGCATGCGATCTTCTTTTCCGGGTTGATGTAGCAGCCATCCGAAAGAGCCCGTCCGATCATTCCCATAACGGCAGGGTCGTCCAGCTCCCGGCGCTTGGGGGTATCCTCTGCCCGGTAGACCGCCAGACGGGAGACCAGCACGCTGTAGGGCGTAAGCGCCGCAGAAAAAAGAATGCCGGTATCCTTCAAAAGCCGCCGGCTTTCCCGGATGGCCAGAAGCCGCGCCTCATATTCTGTGATGGAATACAGCGGCCCCATCAGCAGCACCGCATCCGCGCTGCCATCCGGTCGGGGGACGGAGAGGGCATCGCAGACTGCTGCATCCGCCAGCTTTGCGCCGGGGTATTCCGCTGCCAACGCTGCGCTCATGCGGATGTTGGTCTCCGACAGGTCGAACAGATGCACCTCGTAGCCAAGGGATGCCAGCCACCATGCATACTCTCCGTAAGCGCCCCCGATATCGTACACCACTGCCGGGGGCTTGGGCAGTTTTTCCAGAAGGATCTCCTTGGTTCGTTCAAATTCCAGAAGTCCGATGCCGCTTCGGAGGCGGTCTTTTTCGATCCCGGCATTGTAGCCTGCCAGAACAGCTGTATCGATGGTTTTCATAACGCTCCTCTTTTCTGTTTTGTTGGTCAACATTTTTGCTTTGCTGGTGATCATCATCAGCCTTGCGGGGGAGAACGGACTGTTCCGGCACTGGGATCGCCTCCTTTCTTTAGCAAAAAAACAAAAACGGCGCAGACCGAAGAAATCTTCGGGCTGCACCGCTTGGTTCCGCCGTTTTACCGACCCGCTCTGGGATCGGCTCCGGATCTTGGGGAACAGCAATGCAAGCCCGGCTGGATCTGAACGGATCCGCCGCGCTGCTGGGTAGTGGTGTTGCCGTACATGCGTACCATTGCGCTGCCCCCTCCCTTCCGGAATTTGTGTGCTATTGTACAACCCTTTGGGGCTGCCTGTCAACCGCAAAATGCACGCTTCCCCCATGCTGCCGGATGTGGTACACTGGATGAGCAAACTACCACACTGGGAGCGTATTATGGCTGATATCATCGAGATCTCATCGCTGGAGGATCCGGCGCTGATCCCCTACCGGCAGCTGACCGGCAGACAGCTGTATGGAGAAAACCTGTTTATTGCCGAGAGCGAAAACGTGATCGCCGCCGGACTGGATGCGGGCTGCCGCCCCCTTTCGCTGCTGATGGAACGGCGGCACATCACCGGCAAGGGCGAAAGCATTGCGGAGCGCTGCGGCGCACCTGTCTACACCGGCAGCGACGAGCTGCTGGCGCAGCTGACCGGCTTTCGGCTGAGCCGGGGCATATTGTGCGCCATGGAGCGCCCGGCAGCGCTGACCGCCGCAGAGGTGCTGAGGGATGCACGGCGTATCCTTGTGCTGGAAAACGTGGTGGACGGTACCAATGTGGGAGCGCTGCTGCGCTCTGCGGCAGCCCTTGGGGCGCAGGGCGTTCTGCTGACCCCGGATTGCTGCGACCCCCTGCAGCGCCGTTCCGCCCGGGTGAGCATGGGGGCAGCGCTGCGCATCCCGTGGGCAGTATGCGAAGCGCCGCTTGCGCAGCTGAAGGCGGCGGGCTTTACCACCGCCGCACTGGCGCTGCGGGAGAACGCCGTCTCCATCCGGGACGAACGGCTGAAAACCGCAGAGAAGCTGGCGCTGTTTCTGGGCGCCGAGGGCGACGGTCTGCGGCAGGAGACCATCGACGGCTGCGACCATGCAGTGATCATCCCCATGCACAACAGCGTCAACTCGCTGAATGTGGCTGCCGCCGGAGCGGTGGCCTGCTGGGAGCTGTTCGGGCAGTAAAGGAGCGGCAACCCGACCCACTTTGCTTGAATAATGAGGTTTGGTTTTTACGATGAAGGAAACAGATACCCAAAACGGACGGATCATTACAGAAACGGAACGGCTGCTCCTGCGGGAGATGCAAAGCAGCGATCTGGAAGCCCTGTGCGCCATCATGTGCGATACGGAGACGATGCGCGCCGCCTATGTGACCCCCTTCACGCCCGAAAAAGTGCAGGGCTGGCTGGGCAGGCATCAAAAGCGGTATCGGGAGCTTGGCTTCGGGCTTTGGGCCGTTGTGCTGAAGGAGACCGGAGAAATGATCGGGCAATGCGGGCTGACTCTCCAGCCATGGGCAGACGGACAGGTGCTGGAGCTTGGCTACCTGTTTGCCAGAGACCACTGGCACCGGGGCTATGCCACCGAAGCGGCGCTGGCATGCATGGACTATGCGTTTACCCATCTGGAAGCTGACAGCGTATGCTCCATCATCCGGGATACACATGTTGCCTCCCGGCGGGTGGCGGAGCGCTGCGGTATGCAGGCAGTAGAGCAGGAGGCTAAGGTATTCCGGGATGTGGAAATGACCTTTGTTTTGTACCGGGCGGCAAGACCCGGCAGCGAAGAATAGGAACCCTGCGGCAAGCAGCGGCGCACCGGCCGCGGCTTGCCGCTCTTTTTTGCCGCACAGGCAAAAAGGGGCTTGACAGGGCAGGTGAAATGTTGTTAAATCAATACGTTATATGAATATATGTTCATGTGTTCAGTAATTAAGAAAGGTCGTGTTTCCATGCTCCGCATTGCGGCGATCGCCCTTCAGGCGCTTTTCTATGCTCTCTATCTTGCCAAGTTTTTGATACAGCAACGGCAGCAGATCCTCACCAACCAGATGGGCAAGGGCAACAAGCCCCTGAAGGTGCTGCGGTTGGAGCGGGCAACGATGGCAGCCACTGTGCTGGCGCTGGCAGCAAGCATCGGCAGCATTCTGTTTGCAGCGCCCCAGCCCCATGCATGGGCGGCAGCCGCCGGTCTGCTGTGCGGCGCTGCGGCTGTGGGCTTCTTCGCCGCTGCCACCATCACTATGAAAACCAGCTGGCGGGTGGGCATCCCGGAAGAGGAGACCACATTGGTGACAGGCGGCATCTACCGCTTCAGCCGCAACCCGGCCTTTGTGGGGTTCGATCTTCTGTACCTTTCGGCATGCCTGCTGTTTCCCAATGTGTGGGTTGTGCTGTGCTCCTTATTTGCAGCTGTGATGCTGCATTTGCAGATCTTGCAGGAGGAGGAGCATCTGCTGCGGGTCTTTGGGCAGGCGTATCAGGATTATAGGAACAGTGTGCGCCGCTATGTGGGGCGGCACGCCTGACAACCGCACAACAAAACCGTCAGCCGCAGGGCGAGTACCCCTGCGGCTGACGGTTTTTTACTCTGCGCTGCCTTCCCGCTCCGCCAGCGCAGCGAACACCGCAGCCATGGCGGCATCGTACTCCCGGTAGCGGTCGCATTTGCGGATCTTCTTGAGCAGCTTGTCGCCGATCTCGTAGCCTACGCCCAGATAGGCCCACAGCTCCTTCATCTTCATCATCACAAAGGCTTCGGTGCCCAGCAGCTCCCGGTAGGCTTCATACATTCGCTCATGGAAGCGGCGCAGCTGCTCCACCGTGGGCTCCTGCCCCCGCAGCTGCCCCACCATGCCCGGGCGCATCAGAAAGCCCCGCCCCATCATGACCCGCTCCACATCGGGATGGGCGGCTTCAAAGGCGCGCACATCGCCGGCGGTATAGAGATCGCCATTGTAGCAGAGGGTAAAGTTGGTGTGCTGCTTGGCAAACTCAAACCATTCCGGGCGCACCGGCAGGCGGTAGAGATCCTCCCGGATGCGGGGGTGCACGATCAGCTCTGCCACCGGAAAGCGGTTGTAAATGGCGAGGATGCGCTCAAACTCGGCAGGATCCTTCATGCCGAGGCGGGTCTTGAGCGAAATGCGCACCGGGCAGCGGTCAAAGATCTCCTCAAGAAAGCTCTCCAGCTGCTCCGGTCTGCCAAGGAAACCCGAACCCTTGCCCTTGGAGACGACCGTGGACGAAGGGCAGCCCAGATTCAGGTTGATCTCCCGGTAGCCCCGGGCGATCAGCTCATTGGCTGCCCACAGAAAGGAGTCCGCATCGTTGCTCATCACCTGCGGCACCACATGGATGCCCTCGTTGTTGGCCGGATCAATATCCCGCTTCTCCCGCCCGGTAAAGCCCTTGCCCTTGGCGGATACAAAGGGGATGAAGTACCTGTCGGCAGGGATGAAGCAATCCTTGTGGGCATTGCGGTAGAGGTGATTGGTGATGCCCTCCATGGGCGCAAAGCTGTACTGCATACGCAAGCTCCTTTTGCATCTCTTGTACACAAGGGCGGGCGGCGCTCCCCTACTTGAGAAAATCGCCCAGCAGGCGTGCATTCTGCCCGATGTCCGCCTCCAGAACCCACATGCCGTCCACCAGCAGATCCCGGCAGGTACCATCGAAGGGCACATGTGCCGTTTCAAGGCTCACATCATTTTTCGCAAGGGGCAGCAGGGTGAGCAGATCGCCGAGGGTAAGGTCGGTCTCCACGCTGTTCAGGCACGCCACCGCCAACCCCGCAAGGCTGACGGGATCCAGCGCTGCTGCCTGCGCCAGCAGGGCGTTGAGCACCTGCTGCTGGCGGCTGACCCGGCCAAAGTCGCTGTCCAGACTGCGCACCCGGCTGTAGCTGAGCGCCTGCAAACCGGTCATGCGCACCAGACCGCTGTGCTCCAGCTCTTCGGCAGAAATGCCCCGCTCCTTGCAGTAGGAGCGCAGGATATCGTTGAGGGCACGGCGCTCTGCTTCGGATATCTCCAGCTCCACACCGCCCACCCGATCCACCAGAGCCGCCATGGAGGCAAAATCCACTTTGGCGGTGCGGTCGATGCGCACGCCGAACAGCCCGGTCAGGGTGCGGCAGAGCAGCTCGCTGCCGCCGTACACATAGGCGGCATTCAATCGGTTGAGCCCATGCCCCTCGATGGGCACATACAGATCCCTGAGAAAAGAGACCAGCTTTACCGAGCCGCTCTCCGGGTCGATCTGCGCCAGCATCATGGTATCGCTGCGCCCGTTGTGCCCCTCCCGGGCAGCATCCTCCCCGATCAACAGCAGATTCAGTGTATCCGCTCCGGCAGCACAGGCAGGCAGGGCGGCAAGCAGCAGCACCGCTACGCAGAAAAGAGCAGCAAGCCCGCGTACAGTAAACCTTCGTTTCATTCAGCATCCCTCCGGGTGATTTGTTTTCGCACTGAAAAAAACGAAACAAAGCCGTGCATTGCTGCCGCCAATATCAGGAAAAGTCGGTATCATAGACCACCACAAGGCGGTAGCGGCGGTCGAGGGAGGTCACATAGGCGGTAAGCGCCTGATGCAGCTGCTCCTTGCCTTTGTAGCCCGCAGGCAGCACACAGTCAAAGATCACGTTGGTGTGCTCCTGCCCCGGCACCATGCGGAAATCGTGCAGGCTCAGGCAGGGATCGTTCTCCCGCAGGAAGCCTTCGATGCTGCGGCGCAGGGCATTCACATTCTCATCATCCGTCACGATGGGATCCATGTGGATGCAGATGGGCATGTTCATCTCCCGGGCAATGTGGCGCTCCGCATCATCGATCATCTCATGGATCTCCAGCAGGTCGCCGTCCACACTCACCTCCGCATGGGCAGAGGCAAGGCAGCGCCCGGGGCCGTAATCGTGGAGCACCAGATCGTGCACACCCAGAATACCGTCGTAGCTGAGCATCAGCTCCTTGATGCGGCGGATCTTCTCCGGGTCGGGCTTGCCGCCCAGCAGGCTGTCCACCGTGGCGCGGCAGACATCAACGCCGGCTTTCAATACGATCAGCGCAACGATGATACCGATCCAGCCGTCGATGTGCCAGCCCAGGATCTCCTGCAGTACCATGCTCACCACCACAGCCGTGGTGGCAAGGCAATCGCTGAGGCTGTCCTTGGCGGCGGCCAGCAGGGTACCGTTCTGGGTACGATTGCCCAGCCTGCGGTAGAAGAAATACAGCCAGCCCTTCATGGCAATGGAAAGGATCAGCACCACGCCCACCAGCACGGATACATCCAGCGGCTGAGGGTCTGCAACGGCGCTGATGCCGTCCTTCAGCAGGCTGATGGCCATAACGAGGATGAGAACGCCCACTGCCAGCGAGCCAAGGTACTCCATGCGCCCATGCCCGAAGGGATGCTCCTCATCCACCGGCTTCTGGGCCATGCGGGTAGTGACCAGCGCCACCACACTGCCTGCGGCATCGGACAGGTTGTTGACCGCATCAGCCATCACAGCCAGCGAGCCGCTGAGAAGCCCCATCAAAAACTTGACCGCAGCCAGCAGCGCATTGACACAGATGCCCACCGCAGCCCCAAGGGTGCCATAGGCAGCCCGCACCTTCTGGTTTTCGGTATTCTCCGCATCGGGAACAAAACGGCGGATGAGCCAGCGGGTCATAGAAGCAACCTCCTTTGCAGAACATACTTTTCAGGTTGGAAAACGGGCTGCCCGCAGGCAGCCCGGCAGGGCGCAGTGCCCTATATGCTATGCTGCCGGGGCAGCTGTGTTACTTTTTTCCTTTGCCAAGGCGCAGATCCTCCAGCGCAGCCCACAGATAGCCATTGATCAGGTTGGCGCTGTACACGCCCGCCAGCACGCCCACGATGATGGGCAGGCTGAACTCCCGGATGGCGCTCACGCCCAGCACATACAGGCACACGATCGTTACCAGCGTGGTGAGCGTGGTGTTGAGGGTACGGCCAAGGCTCTCCCTGACGGACAGATCCACCACCTGCGTGCGGCTCATCCCTGCGCAGCCGGGCTTCTTGCGATTCTCGCGGATGCGGTCAAAGATGATGATGGTATTGTTGATGGAGTAGCCCACAATGGTGAGCATGGCAGCGATGAAGGACGAATTCATCTGAATGAAGTTGCGCAGGATGACCATGAAGCTGAGCATGATGAGCACATCGTGCACCAGCCCCAGCACCGCCGCCAAACCGCTGGCAAAGTCGAACCGGAAGGCGATGTAGATGAGCATCAATGCAGCAGCCAGCAGCACGCTGGATACCGCATTGCGCACAAGGGTGCTGCCTGCCACCGGGCCCACATAGCTGGCGGTGCCGGAGGCAGCATCCATGGCAGGGTAAAGCGCCAGCAGCTTTTCCTCCAGAGCGGCTTGCAGGAGCTGGATCTCATCCTCGCTGCCGAGGGTGGCGATGCGGGCCTGCATGGTGGTGCCGCCCTCACCGGCGGTGCTGACGGTATATTCCGAAACGCCGGCTTCGCGCAGGGCGTTTTCCACCTGAACGTTATCAAAACTGCCGCCCATATCGTAGGTCAGGATCAGGCCACCGGTAAAGTCCAGACCAAAGTTGATGCCATGGCCGAACAGCGAAAGCACCAGCGCCGTGAGCATGACCACCAGAGAAATACCAAGACAGATGAGAGTGGTTTTCTTAAGCTTCATGGATCACTGCACCTCCTTTTCGCTCTGCACATCGGGGGCACAGAGGAAAACCGCCGGATTCTTGACCAGACGCACAGTATGGGTGAGCAGGAAGCGGGAGACCACAATGGCGGTAAGCATGCTCACCAGCACGCCCAGCAGCAGCGTGGTGGCAAAACCGCGCACCGAGCCGGTGCCGAAGATGAGCAGCACCACAGCAGCGATGATGGTGGTCACATTGGCATCCAGCACGGCGCTCATGGCGTTTTTGAAGCCAATACGCACCGCATGGATCAGCGGACGGCCGCCCTTCACTTCCTCCTTGATGCGCTCAAAGATGACCACATTGGCATCCACCGCCATGCCGATGCCCAGCACAACGCCCGCAATGCCGGGCAGGGTGAGCTGGATGCCGGGGATAACAGCAATCAGGAAGAACAGCGCAATAATATAAACGCACAGCGCCCACGATGCCACCGCACCACAGACACGGTAGCGCACGAGCATAATAAGCATGATCAGTGCAATGCCGATCATGGCGGCGGTTACGCTGGTATCCAGCGCATCCTGCCCAAGGGTGGCGGAGATGGTATCCAGCTTATCCTGCCGCAGATCCATGGGCAGGGCACCGCTTTGCAGCTGCATGGCCACATTGGCGGCGGTCTCCACCGTGTAGTCGCCGGAGATCTGCACCGGGCCGTAGATGGCGCTTTCCACCACAGGGCTCATCAGCAGCTGATCGTCCAGATAGATGGCGATCTCCTTGCCGATGCTGCGGGCGGTCATGTCGCCGAAGAGCTCCACGCCCTGCTTGGTGAGCACCAGCTGGATGCAGGGCTTGTTCTCCTCATCAAAGCTCTGGCTGGCGGTCTGCACATAGCTGCCATCCATAAAGATATTGCCGTTTGGGTCGGCAAACTCCAGCTTGGCAGGGGTGCCGATCAGATCCAGCACGGCCTGGGGATCTTTTACATCGGGGATCTCCACACGGATGCCGCTGTCGCCGATCTGGGTGACAGTAGCCTCCGCAAAGCCCTTATCGGAGAGGCGATCCATCATTACCTTCTGGGTGGCCTCCATCAATGCGAGATGATCCGCACCCTCGGCTACCTGCTCCGGGCTGAGGCTGGCTTCGTATTCCACATACACGCCGCCCTTCAGATCCAGACCCAGAGAGATGCTGTCCGGCCAGTTGCCGGGGCTTGGTACCCATGGCAGCAGGCGGTAGAGACCGCGGCTGTCCAGCGGCATGCCGGTAAGCGACAGCAGGCCGATTGCGATTGTTAACACCAGAGCAATGCTCAGGCTTACGATCGCCGCAGTTTTCCGGTTCATTTTGCTGCGGCGGCGGTTGGCGGCTTTCATCGGGAACGACCCTTCCTTCCGTTTTGGGGTTGATATGCTGCCGGAAAAGAAGCCAGACAGACATATAAAGTTATTATACCGTTGTGGGGGTGCATCGTCAAGCAAGGGCAGCACCCGTACGCTCCCCGTTCGCCAGCAGAAACAAAAACGGGTAAAAAAAAGAGTATTTTTTTGTTTTTATGCAAAAATCGAAGAAACGCAACGATTTTCCGGATATGTTTGACCTTCTTTGACTTTAATGCATTAATATAGATTTTTGACTATCTTTGACCTTCGTGTTATCCTATACATGCGCCGAAGGGAACAGCCTCCCGCAGGGCGCAGCAGCCACCTAGAACCACTCTGAACGATCCATATTGAAGGAGGATGTACAGTATGATGTATGCCAAGCCCTTTGCCCCCATGTTCAACGATCCTTTTTTCCGCGACTTCTTCGGTGAACCCAACCGCCGTCCCCAGCATCCGGGCATGCGGATGCGCATCCACGAGACGGATGCCGCCTACCTGCTGGAGAGTGATCTGCCCGGTGTAGGCCGCGAGAACATCGGTCTGAGCGTTGACGGCAACGTGATCACCATCACCGCCCAGCGCCCCGCCCCCCAGTGGCACAAGCCCGAGGGTGAGGAAAAGCCCCGTCCCACCCACCGCATGGAGCGCAGCTTCGAGCTGGAAGGCATCGATACCGCCGCCATCACCGCCGATTATGTGGATGGTGTGCTGAAGGTGGTACTGCCCAAGGAGCAGCCCGCCGAGAAGCCCGCTCCCCGGCAGATCGCCATCGGTGGCGAAGCCCCCGCCGCGCTGACGGAGTAAACACGGAGAAAAGAATAACCGGTTAGCCGGTTCGGCCCCCGCTGCGATTATGTGCAGCGGGGGCCGATTTTTTATTATAGCAGGCAGCTCGGCTTGGGGCGGCACCCTCAGTCAGACCGCGCCTGACAGCTCCCTCTGCAAAGAGGACGCCTGCGCAGACGGGCGATACAGAGTGTGGCATGTCTTACCCAAGCCGGAAGAACCGTTTTAAGGGCAGTGCTACACGCTCAGCACACCCTCCGCATCCTGCACCATCATAAGGATCTCCACCTCTTCGCCGGTGATCGCATCCACATAGATCCGATATTCCTCTTCGCCATAGGTGCCGGATACCTCGTAGCAAAGCTTTTCCATGCCCAGATGAGGGATGAGGCACAGGCGGGCATCGGCGGCTGCCAGCAGGGGCGATACCTGCCGGAGCACCTGCATGCGGCTGTACACCGGCTGCAGCCCCTCCCGCCGGGTATGGTTGATCAGATAGTTGTTGCTCTCCAGCCCCACCACCTCAGCGGTATCCATCCGAAGCTGGATCTTGACCAGATCCGGGTAGAGCAGCACCCCGTCCTGCACGGCTACGAAATTGATAACGCACAGCCCATCGTATACCCGCACATGGTTCGACTCCAGCGGATCGTACCCTCTGCTTTGCAGAAAGGCTGCGGCAGCCTGCGTGCACTCCTCCACCGTGTGCTTGGGCGCAAAGGAGGCATGCTCCGGCATCAGCCACAGCATTTTTCCGCCCTGCCGTGTCACCTCTGCGTTGAGCACAGTGCCATCCTTCAGGGTAAGGGTAACGCTGTAGCCTGCCATCTGTCCGGCGGTCTCCCCGGCAGGCATGGCAGCGCTGACACGCTCTGCCCCCACAAAATCCCGGGCGATGGTCAGCGCCTGCTCCGGGGTGATCTCCTCCTCTCCCAGCGCCTTGGGCGTGCCGAAATGGGTAGCATCGGAGAAAGCCCCATCATACACCATGGTGGGATAATCCATCCCGTGATCCCGATCCCCCACTGCCTCCAGCGGGCGGGTCTCCTGGTCTGCCGGGGCATAGAACACGCTGCCATCCGCTGCCAGCTTCAGGCTTTGCGCAAGCATGCTCTGCTGCGCCACCGCCAGCTGTCCCCGCAGCTGCGCGCACTGATCCCTGAGGGCGGCGAGCCGTTCCAGCACCGCCTCGCTCAAGGGCTGCCCGGAGGCCGCCAGCAATGCCTGCCGGAGCGCATACTCCGAAAGCTGATTGCAAAACTTGATGGTATCGCTCATGGCAGCATGGCTCAGCGGCAGCGCCGACAGACCGCTGACCACTCCATCCGCCTGACGGCTCACCTCCGCCAGCAGCTGCACCTGCAAGCGCACATCCCCCGCCAGCGGCGACTTGCTCAGCTTGACCCCGATGGCCTGCAGATGCTCCTGCGACTCCATCAGGCGGCGGGCATAGCCGCTCTCCAGCTGCCGTGCAATACGGTCCGCCTCCGCCCCCTGCCGCACACCGAAGGCCAGCGCCGCCACAAGGCACAGGCACAGCCCTCCCACAAGGATCCAACTGCTTTTTCTGCTCATACCGGCCTCCTCAGATTGCAAAATGATGCTTGCCGATGCTCAGCTGCACGGTGCGGGTCCAGATCCACTCATTGGTAGCCGTGACCGGGTTGTAGTAATACAGGCAGCCGCCGCTGGGATCCCAGCCGCCGAGGGCATCTTTGGCAGCGCGGATGCTGTCCGCATCGGGGGTCAGGTTGTACTGCCCGTCGCTGACCGCATCAAAAGCCCCCGCCTGAAAGATGACGCCGCTGATGGTGTTGGGAAACAGCGGGCTCTTGACCCTGTTCAGCACCACGGCAGCCACCGCCACCTTGCCCACATAGGGCTCGCCCCGTGCTTCGCCATGCACCAGCCGTGCCAGCATATAAGTCTCGCTTTCGTTATAGCCTGCTGCTGCCACACTGCCGCTGAGGCTGAGCCCCAGTGCGGCAGCCGTGCTTTTGCCCACAATGCCGTCCACCTTCAGGCCATTCTTTTTCTGAAACCAGACCACCGCATCATAGGTATCCTTACCGAATACCCCATCGGCAGCGGCGGTCATGTAGCCGTACTGGCGCAGCTTCTGCTGTATCTGCTTTACCTGTTCGCCCCGGCTGCCCCAGCCCAGCTCGGCGGCATCCGCCCGCACAAAAAGAACAAACAGCGTAAGCGTGACCAGCGCACACAGCAGCTGCAGCCAGAACATACCATCCTTGAGTTTAGACAACATGAAAAAACCCTCCTGACAAGGTGTTTGCTCCCTCGTCAGGAAGGTTTGCCCGTTCCGGGTAAAAATATACAGCTGTCAATCCAGTTTGTTGTATCTGGCAGCCCACTGCGCGGCCTCCGCTTCGCCCTCCGGCGACTGCTTCGCTTTGGCGATCTGGTACAGACGCACAAAAGTGAAGGTCAGATCGCTCTTGGTCTGGTCGCAGGGCGCAAGACGGTAGTTCTCCTCGTCCAGCGGCAGCTTCTTGAGGAACCATTCCCTTGCGCCTTCCAGCGCCTGCGGGGTGCCGGTCTCCCTCAGCATGTCGCCGAGCCGGCTCATGGTAATGCCCAGATCCCTGCGGCTCTCGTAGCCCGGCGCTTCCTCATAGGTCAGCAGGTCCAGATCCAGCTCCCGCCGGTACCACTCCATGGCCTCCTCGCTGCCCTGCATGCGGTACAGTTCGCCCAGTTGGAAGAAGGTAAGGCTCAGGGAGCGGCGGGTGCGGGAGGTGGGGCTTTCCCGATAACATTCCTCGCAGATAGCCAGCTTCCTGCGGTACCATTCCTCTGCCTGCGCAAGCCCCTCCGGGGTGTTCTTCGATTTGGCGGCATCGCCGAGGCGGTCGTATATATTGGCCAGATTGCTCCGGTTGCGCAGGCTGGGATCGCTCTCCACCAGCGCCTGATACAGTTCCATAGCCTCCCGGAACAGGCTTTCCGCCTCCGGCAGCCGCCGGGGTTCCTTCTTTGCCAGCCCCGCCAGCAAAACACCCATGATCTCCAGCGCAATGCCCAGCGAACGCCGGTTGCCCGGGGCAGGATTCTCCTCAACGTTCTCCCGGTGTATGGCGATGCCCTTTTGATACCAGTCCAGAGCCTCCTCGATTTTTTCCCGTCTTTCGGCAATATCACCCAGCCGCTCGTACACCACCGCCAGATCCCGCCGGCTTCTGGAAACCGGGTTTTCCCGGTAGGTCTCCTCGTCCAGCGCAAGGCAGCGGCGGAACCATTCCTCCGCCTCCCGCAGCCCATCGGCGGTGCGGCGCTCCTGGGCAAGATCGCCCAGGGTGCAGGAGGTAATGCTCAGGTTGCGGCGGCTCTTGCCGCAGGGATTCTCCCGATAGTTCTCCTCATCCAGCGCATAGCTCTTGCGGTACCACTCCTCCGCCTCCTGCAGCCCGGCATCGCCGCCCTTGGTCTTTGCCAGCTTGCCAAGGCGGTCATAGGTGATGCTGAGAGCGTTGCGGGTATCGTAGCAGGGCATCTGCCGGTAGTTTTCCTCATCCAGTGCAAGGCTGCGGCGGAACCACTGCTCCGCTTCCACACGGCTCTGCGGGGTATCCTCTTCGGTTGCCAGCGAGCCCAGATAATCGCATGCGTTGCTGAGGGCGTTCCGGCTGTCGTAGCAGGGGGTCTCCCGGTAGTTCTCCTCATCCAGCGCCAGCCTGCGCAGGTAGTACTCCAGCGCCTGCCTGCGCCCCTCCTGCGTCTCCCTCTCCTTGGCCAACAAAGCCAGCATGTTGCAGGAGATGCCCAAGGCACGCCGGGTATCATATCCCGGATACTTGCGATGGTTCTCCTCATCCTGCATCAGCTTTTTCCGGTACCACTCCTCAGCCTCTGCCAGCGCCTCCGGGGTGCCCTTGGCTTTGGCCAGGTCGCCCATGCGACCGTAGGTGATGCCCAGCGCACGGCAGCATTCGTAGCCCTGATCCTCCCGGAAATTCTCCTCATCGATCCGGAGCAGCTTCTGGTACCATTCGGCGGCTTCCTCCCAGCCCTGCGGGGTATCCAGCGCTTTGGCCATGTTGCCCAGCCGCTCGTACACCAGCCCCAGCGCAAAACGAGTCTCGTAGCAAGGAGCCACCTCCATCTCCCGCTGGTAGAGTTCCCTTGCCTGATGGTACAGTTCCTTGGCCTGTTTCAGCGTTTCCGGCGTGGGCGACATACGCAGCACATCGGCCTCAAGGGTGCAGGCCTTGGCAGTGAAGCCCTTTTTGCGGAAGAGCCCGATCGCTGCGCTGAGCACCTGCATGGCACGGATATTCTTGAGCCGGTTGATGACCAGCCGCTCATCCGCACCGGGGGTCTCCTCGCTGAAAAAGGCTTCCAGCGCATCCCTTTCGCCGGAGCACAGGGCAGTGGCCAGCCGGGCGACGGTCGCGGCCATGTTCTGCTGCTTCATATGGTCAAGGTACTGCTGCACCGCAGCCCTTTCCCTGCGCATATGCACCAGAAGGTGGGTAAAACCATGCTTGTCCATATAGGCATTCTGCATAAGCGCAGCATCGGTGCGGTAGTTCTGCATCAGATACCGTGCAAAGGCACGGGTGCCCTGTCTGGCGCTCACGCTGTACTGCTCATACTCGCCGGAGAGCAGATAATCCCGAAAACCTTTGGAGAAGAACGAAATGAGCCGGTCATCCTCCGGCATGGGCACCCGCCGGATCAGGGAGCCGAACACCTTCAGCTCCCGGTTTACATCGTAATCATCGCAATCGGTGATCGCTGCCAGCAGCGACCGGGGAATGGGCTCGTAGGCCACGCTGAGCACGGAGAGCAGATCGTGCTGCTCCCGGGTAAGCTCCTCCTCCTGCCCGTTTTTCTCCATCCTCCTGTCCAGATACTGGGTATAGCGATCCTGCAGACCGCGGGGCAATGCTGTTTCGCCGGAAAGCCGGAGCCCTTCCTCCGCAGCCTCTCTGAAAAGCAGGGTCAGGTATTCAAAATTGCCATCGCATGCCTCAAAGATCTTTTGCTGCAAAGCCTCGCTGTAGCAATCCAGCTCCTCCAGATTTTTGCGGATAAAGGTATTCAGATCCTCCCGACCGTTGTCCTTGCCCAGAAGTACGCTCTGCCCGGCAGCGGAGGAGTGCACCGTGCGGAGTTTGCTGATGATGCTTTCCTCCGGCCTGCCGGTGACAAGTATGGAGATGTTGGGATTGATGACCCGGGCGTACTGCCGCAGCACCTTGATGAGCGGGTTGAGGCCGGTGTTTTCCTCCAGCTCGTCCAACCCGTCAATGATGAGCAGGTATTTCTGCTGCTCGTTTTTCAGCGGCTCCACAAAGAGAAATTCGAACAGACCGTCGTAGTCCATCTCCTCCATACGGTCAAAATTGCGGTTGCGCAGGTAGTCGCTGTAGGTTTTGTTGGTAAGGGTGAGGGTATAGGCCAGATTTTTGAGTGTATCCTTTACATTGCGGGTCTTGGGGCGATCGAACACGCACACATGCACCGAACGCACCAGATCCTTATCCTCTGCCAGATGGCGCACAAAAGCCGTTTTGCCCGTGCCTGCTTCGCCAAGGATCACAAACAGGCGGCAGGGGATGGTATCATCCATCGCCCAGCGCTTGCACTGTTCCCGCAGCCACTCGCGCCCCACGAAATCGTCATGCTCCGGCATGGCGATAAACTCATCGTATTGCAGCGCACCGCGGATCTTCAGATAGCGCTCAAACTTTGCACTGGGGCTCAGCAGACTGGCCGGCTCCCGGAAGGCGGCATACAGCGCCTGCAAACGGCTCTCGAACAGCTGTCGGTTGATGCCGCCCGCTTGCTCCACCGCATCCATATCGATATAGCTGCCGGCGTTGCCCAGCCGGATCTCCACCCCGTCCAGCCGCAGCTGGATGAAGTGGCTGCCTTTGACATTGTAGGCATACTGCCGCTCATCGCAACAATATCGGCTGCGCATGGTAGCCGCTGTGGCAAAGGCGATCACAAAATCGCTGTCCCGGATGGCATCGTAGATAACGGCGGTAAAATCCTCCCCGGCGGGAATACCGCTGCTGCCTTCGTAGCGGTCGTCCTTCCAGGGCTGGTGTCCGTCCCGGAGCAGAGCATCGTAGAGCGCATCCACAAGGGCAACGTGATCGTTGTGACCGTAGCTGATGAATATTTTCATAAACAGAGCTCCTGTTTTTGTTTTATCTTAGCATGGCGGATAAAAGCTTGTCAACGGATGGCTGAGGAGGTGCAAAAAAGGAGGTGTGCAGGGAGGGTGATGGAAAGGAAGGGGTTATCCTTCGCTTTACATCTTGCAAATAACGAAACTGTAATCCTTGGCTGGCTTGCGGTTCCTTGGAATGCTGTGATAGAATGAAAGCGATAAACTTGAATTTGACGAGGTGGTTATATGAATATTATCGAATTAGTTCAAGAATATGTATTAGCAAAATCGAACGAATATAAAATCAATTCTAATGACCATTACGATTTTTGGAACGAACATATTAAATACGTTTATGAAGAAAGCATTAAATTAGCTAAAGAATATAATGCGAATATTGAAATTGTTTCTTTGGGAGCGTTGCTTCATGATATTGCATTAATAAATAGAATTGGAGACAGAAAAGACCATCACATTAACGGCGCAATGATTGCAAAGGAATTGCTGGAAAAAATGACTTATGATACTTCTAAAATGAACAGAGTATTAAAATGCATACACAACCATAGAAGTAGTAAAAACGCTGAGAGTGTGGAAGAGATATGTGTAGCTGACGCTGATATAATAGCACATTTTGATAATATACCGATGTTGTTCAACTCTGCATTTGTAAGGAACAGAGTGAATCTAAACGAAGTTAGAGAGTGGATGAAGAATGTGTTTGAAGAAGATTATAATGATTTAAGTAATAACACAAAAGAATTGTTTAGAGAAAAATATGAATTAATATTAGGAATTGTTCTCAATCAATAAGTAATGCAAATTCCAATTTGTCGAGCAGGCCTAAAGCCCACTTTCCCTTGTTAGGTGAGGGCGCAATTATACGCACAGTATCCGTGCATTACGTTTGTACATCCACATAAGCAAAGGAGCATCCGAACGCCGAATGCTCCTTTGTTGATTGTTGGATAAATTGTTCCTTAAGACTCCTCCCGCCAGCCCAGCTCCTTTTTGAAACATTACGCCTGCGGCATCTCCTGCGGCTTGCGGGTCTTGACCACCACATTGAGCACCGCAAAGACCACCAGCAGGCACACCGTGACCAGAATGGCGCTCATACCGCCGGTAAAGCCGAATTTCTCTGCCATGGCTCCAACGATGGTGGGCATCAGGATGGCACCGCCGGAACCGATGGCCAGCAATGCGCCCGTTGCCATGGGGTAGGTATTGGTAAAGATGGCTGCATCGGAGTAAATCATAGGGCAGATGCCTGCCATACAGAAGCCCAGCCCTGCCACCGACAGGCTGACCATCGGCACACTTGCGCTCAGCAGCATGGCGGTAAAGAACACCGCCACGCCAACGCTGGAGACCATCATGATCTTCTTCTGGCTCACCTTGGCAGAGAGCCATGCGCAAAACAGCCGCCCCACCAGCATGACCACCCACAGCAGGGTCGCCATGGTCTGGCTGTAGGCGCGCACGGCAGCGGAAGCATCCCCGCCGCCTGCCGAAAGGCTCTCAAGCAGGCTCTCCTTGTTCTGGATATAGGTGACAAGCCAGCCGTTGATGGCATACTCGGAGCAGAGATAGCAGAACATCATCATCGCAAGGATGAGGAAGGATGGGTTTTTGAGGAACACAAGGGTGCTGTTGGTCTTATCGGCCCGGTCGGGGCGGTCGTTCTCCAGACGCATGCGGCCGAAATTGATCAGGCTGACCACGCCGCACAGAATGACCCAGCCAAGCCCCGCCTGCCAGCCCAGCAGATTGCGCAGCGCAAGGAACACCAGCGGCGCAAGGATGGCACCGATGGCAAAAGATCCGTGCAGCATATTGCTGGCTGCCGGGTTGCCGCCGGAGAGACGGTTGACCATGCGGTTATTGAAGTTGGTCACGCTGCCGCGGCCCAGCCCGGTAAAGGCAAAGGCCAAGAGCAGCCACAGCGGGTTGCCCCAGAGGGTCATCATCAGAAAGCCGAGAAAGGCCAACGAGCTCATCAGCATGATGGATCTGCGCTCGCCCAGATACAGCGGGATGAGGGCGCTGAGGAAGCCTGCCACCAGATTGCCCGCAGAGTGGGCAGAGAGGAACAGACCGCTGACAGTATCGCTGAGGCTGTAGGCGGTTTTCAGGTCGGGCATTACGGAGCCCAGCGTCAGGCTGAGGGTGCCGTTGGCAAAGAAGGCGAAAAAGCAGGTGTACAGCAGCGCACGCTGCTTGGAGGTCATTTTGCCGATGAATGAAAACATGGATACCGTTCTCCTTTAATGAAAAAAGAGGGATGAAGGTGGCAGGAACGGATCAGCCCTGCTGCTGCCTGCGCTTGAGCCACACCATCAGCACAGCGATCTCGGAGGGATTCACCCCGGGGATGCGCCCGGCTTGGCTCAGGCTGCGGGGCTTATGCAGCTTCAGCTTCTGCCGGGCTTCGATGCGCAGGCTCTCGATGCTGTCGTAATCGACATCTTCGGGCAGGAGCCAGTCCTCCATGGCCCGGGCGCGCTGCACCTGCGCCTGCTGTTTTTTCAGATAGCCGTCGTACTTCACATGCAGCTCGGCCTGCACGCAGGCATCGGGCTGGAAGCCGGAAAGCTCCGGGCAGAAGGTACTGAGGCTCTCCAGCGTGATCTCCGGGCGACGGAGCAATTCCTCGGCAGTGAGGGTGGCGGTGGTCTCCGGCTGACCATTGGCCGCCAGCCATTCGCTGCGATCCGGCGTGGCGGGCAGCTTGACGGTATGCAGCTTCGAAAGCAGCGCTTCCGTCTGGCTGCGTTTTTTTTCAAGGATCGCCATACGCCGGTCATCCGCCAGACCCCGGGCATGGCTGAGGGCTGTTAGCCGCAGGTCGGCATTATCCTGCCGGAGCAAAAGCCGGTATTCGGAGCGGCTGGTCATCATGCGGTAGGGCTCGTCTGTACCTTTGGTAACAAGGTCGTCCACCATCACACCGATATAGCCCATATCCCGGGTAATAACAAGGGGTTCCTTTTCCAGCAGCCTGCAGGCGGCGTTGATGCCCGCCAGAATGCCTTGGGCGGCTGCCTCCTCATAGCCGGAGGTGCCGTTGACCTGCCCGGCAAAATACAGGCCGGGGATCCGCTTGGAATGCAGGGTCAGATCCAGCTCTGTGGCGTCAATGCAATCGTACTCGATGGCATAGGCCAGCCGGGTGAGGATGGCCCGCTCCAGACCGGGCACGGTGCGGTACATGGCCCACTGCACATTTTCCGGCAGGGAGGAGGACATGCCCTGCACATACCATTCGGGGCTGTCCAGCCCCTCCGGCTCAAGAAAGAGCTGGTGGCGGTCCTTATCGGCAAAGCGGCGCACCTTATCCTCGATGCTGGGGCAGTAGCGCGCACCGGTGCCCTTGATATCGCCCCGGAACATGGGGCTCAGGTGCATGTTCTCCTGTATGATGCGGTGGGTCTCCGGGTTGGTATAGGTAAGGTAGCACATGCAGCGGTTTTCCAAAGGATAGCGCACGCCGATATCCGGCATTTCCGCCACCGTGAGGAAGGAAAACGGCGTGATGGGATCATCGCCGGGCTGGGGCTCCATTTTGTCAAAATCGATGCTGCGCACATCCACACGGGCAGGGGTGCCGGTCTTGAAGCGGCGCAGCTGAAAGCCCAGCTGCGCAAGCGAGCCGGAGAGCCCTTCCGCACGGCACAGCCCCTGAGGGCCGGTATTGCGGCTGTAATCGCCGATGATGATGCGGCTCTTCAGATAAACACCGCCGCAGATGATCACGCTGCGGCAGGAGAGGGTCTCGCCGGTCATCAGCCGTACGCCGCTGATGCTGCCGCCCTCGGTGAGCAGCTCCGTTACCTCGCCCTGACGAACCGTCAGATTGGGGGTCTCAAACAGGGTCTTGAGCATATCCTCGTGGTAGCGGCGCTTATCCGCCTGCGCACGCAGGCTGTGCACCGCAGGCCCCTTGCCACGGTTGAGCATACGGCTTTGCAGAAAGGTACGATCGATGGCAATGCCCATCTGCCCGCCCAGCGCATCCACCTCCCGCACCAGATGCCCCTTGCCCGTGCCGCCGATGGCCGGGTTGCAGGGCATCAGTGCTACAGAGCCGATATCCAGCGTCATCAAAAGGGTGGAAATGCCCATCCGGGCGGCCGCCAGCGCTGCCTCGCAGCCTGCGTGGCCTGCGCCGATCACGATCAGATCCTGCGTCATGGATTCACCTCAAACAGACAGTATGATATGGAAAGAAGGTTCAGGCCTCCGCTGCGCTGCGCACCGTGACCCGGCACTCGGTGGGGCGCACCGGGTTTTCGATGATCACTTCATCGATCCGGTCGGCAACGATGCTGCCATACATGGGGTTCTTTACCGACAGGATGCGCCCGCGCACATCCGCCTCCACGGAGGAGCACTCAAAAGCCAGATCCGCATCCTCCATGGTGCAGTTGATGAGCCGCAGGTTTTTGCAGTAGCAGAAGGGCTGTGTGCCGATGATACGGCAGTTTTCCAGCGTAAGGTTCTCGCTGTACCATGCCAGATATTCGCCCTTGATGACGCAGTTGCGCACCATCACATCGCTGCAGTGCCAGAAGGCATCCTTGGTATCCAGCACCGAATGCTCGATGCGTGCATTGCGCACATACTGGAAGGAATACTTGCCCTTGAAGCGCAGATCCCGGATGGAGAGATCCCGGCTGCCCATGAACACATACTCGCTCTCCAGCTCGCCGCCGCGCACGGTGACGCCGGTGCAGTTCCAGCCGAACTCGGTGGAATTGATGCGGCAGTTTTCCAGCAGGATGCTGCGGCATTCCCGCAGCGCCTTTACGCCGTTCAGCTGACAGCTGCGGATCTCGCCCTCCTCCGCATACCAGAGGGCGGCACGGGCGGTATCGGTGCTCTGGCAGTCCTTCATGGTAAAACGGGTGGTATGCCACAGGGGGTAGCGCAGCAAAAAGCGGCAGCCCTCCACCTCCACGTCCCTGCATTCCTTGAGGGCGGATTCGCCGTCAGCCTCGCCGGCGAAGGTGCAGTTTTTGACCAGCGCACCGCTCACGTTATACAGGGCGCGCTCCTGATCCATGGTCTGGTTTTCGATCAATTGCTTTGTCATACCGTATAGCAGGCTGCCGGGAGACGGGGCTCCGGGCTGCCTCTCCTTGTAGATTCCGCCGCTTGAGAACAAACGGCGCCCTTTATGATACGTTTTTTATCGCCGTATGGCAAGCACGAATGTAATTTTGATCGTTTTGCGGCAAAAAAGGGGAAACAATCATAGAAAAATGCCTGTTACGGATAAAAACCTTCCCTTTTTCCACAAGGTATGTTATCATTTGGATACATGAAAACTACATCATAAGGAGGCACCCGACCATGGCTGAAAAGACCGTTGAAAAGAAAGGCTTCTCCCTTGCAGCTCTCATGAGCGTACTGCTGATCCTTGCACTGGTGCTGGCAGGTGTTGGTTTTGTTGGCAAGAACAACGCCATCACCGCGCTGAACGAGACCAATGCCGATCTGGAAACCCTGATTGCAGAAAAAGCCGAGCTGGCTGCCTCTGTGGATACACTGTCCACCGAGAACGCCGATCTGGTTGCTTCTGTGGAGACGCTGACCACCGCAAAGGATGAGCTGACCGCCTCTGTGGACACCCTGACCACCGAAAAGAACGATCTGGCCACGCTGGTGGGCACCCTGACCACCGAAAAGGCCGATCTGGCGGCTCTGGTGGAAACGCTGACCAGCGAAAAAGGCACGCTGGAGGCCGATCTGAGCGTTGCCAACACCTCTCTGGAGGGCATGAGCGAGCTGGAGACCAAGGCCGCCGAGCTGGAGACCGCCGTTGCTGCTCTGACCACCCAGCTGGAGACCCTTACTGCCGAAAGCACAGAGCTCAAGGCAGAGGTGGAGACCCTGACCACCGCCAACACTGAGCTGACCACCGCCAACACCGAGCTGACCACTGCTAACACCGAGCTGACCACTGCCAACACCGAGCTGACCGCCAACGTTGCCGAGCTGGAAGCCCAGATCGCCGACCTGACTGCCACCATCGAAGGGCTGACCACCGAAAAGGATGCCCTGCAGCAGCAGATCGACGAAGCTGCCGCCGCTGCGCTGGCCGAAGAGCTTGCCGAAGAAGCCGAAGAGATCGTTGCCGTGGAGCTGCCTGCCGGGCTGTAACAGCCGGTAAGCAGCGCCGCCGGAACTTCCTGCGGCGTACAGCCCATGCCTGCACTTGCGGGCATGGGCTCCGATCGTTGAAAAACACGCCTTCGGCGGCTTTTTCAACGAGATTTGCACCGTTTGCCTAGGAGCCTACGGCTCCCCGGGCGGCAAACGGCGATAGGAATG
>JAZQHO010000157.1:0-5336 GCA_045540635.1 Candidatus Limiplasma sp. | reverse complement strand
GGGAGGTGGCGCGAAGCGCCGGAGGGGTTGTCCTCCCACCCCCACACAAAAAAGAACATCCGACGCTTCGCCGGGTGCTCTTTCACATTCCATATATCACTTTGCCAAATCAATCATCATCGTCCTGCCCGTCGGCATCCTTGCCGGGCTCGGTGTACACGGAGACCCGGTTGCCGCCGCTGCGCTTGCTCACATACATGGCCTGGTCGGCATGGTCGAAGAAATCCATGGGCTTTTCGTGGGCCGGGGGGATGCCCAGATGCACACCCACGCTCACCGTCACCACAGAGGCCACCGGGCTGTATTCGTGGGTGATCTTCAGATTCATGATCTTCTGCCGCAGCGCTTCCGCAATGGCAAGGGTGCGGCTGGCGGCGGTGCCGGAGAGCAGCAGCACGAACTCCTCGCCGCCGAAGCGGTAGGTAACGATGCCGTCATCCGTAAACTCGCCGATGGCTTGACCGATCTCGCTCAGGCAGCGGTCGCCCTCCAGATGACCGTAGTAGTCGTTGAAGAGCTTGAATTTGTCGATGTCGATCATAATCACGCTGAAGCGGTGGCGTTTGGACTGGCAGTCCTCAAAGAGGCTGTAGTAGTCGCTCTGGAAGCTGCGGTGGTTGAACAGGCCGGTCAGCTGGTCGGTAAGGCTGGTCTGCTGCAAGGTCTTGGTAAGGGTGCGACTCTTCTGGTTGGCGAAGGCCTGCGCCACACGGGTGCGCCCGATGTGCCAGCCCATCAGCGTGGAGATGGCCAGCACCATGATGATGGCCAGCAGCTCCTCGTGGTAGGCCTGCCCGCTGAGCTGCCCGGAAACGATGAACAGATATGCCCCCGACCATGCCAGCCCCAGCACCGCAAACAGCAGCGGCGGCAGCACAAAGGCCACCGGTGTGAGCGATACCACAAGGTAGAACAGCATATCCGGCAGACCGAAGTCGAAAAGACGGTCGGCGATGGTGATGCCGTAGAGGAAGCAGATGTAGACGATGGTGGCAGCGTTGCCCAGCTTGGGGGAATAGCGGAAAACCATCATTTCGCTGGTGTAGAGGAACACCAGAAGGATGATCAGCGCCGCCAGATGAAAGATGAACTGGGTGGAGCTGGGGTTGTTGCTGACGGTGTACATCAGCACCGATGCGGATACGGCAGCCAGCAGCAGAGACAGCCGGGAGATCATCTCCTGGTTGGTCATGCAATTGTCGTCCTCAAAGATGGAAAAGAAGGTTTTTTGATAGCTCCCGGTGTGATTGATATCCAAAAAAGCCCATTGGTAAAACAGCTCCCGCAGCTTTTTCATTTCAAATCATCACCTCGGTTTATATAGCGCTCCAGAGTATACGACAAGTTATTATATCAAACATGTATAAATATTACAAGAAAAACCTTCGTGATAGGAAAAAACAGGCAAATTGTAGGTTACATTCCATGTGCATGATAGCTCATTTTGATGTAATTGTCAAATGCATGGTGGCATACCCGCCGAGAACGGTGGCCTGCTGCCATTCCTTTCTTGTTTTATACTGCTTTGCTTCCGCTGCTCCAAGGCGCAGCGCATCGCAGCCGAGGGTCTGTATTTTTGTTACAAGTTGTGCGGTTTTCTCCAGATCCGTACCCTTCGGCACGCCAATGACAGTGCCGGATGCAGATACATGTGTAACTGTTGCCTGCTCCCGAAGGGTCAGCAGAAGGCGGGTCTCGGTGGCGGTGCATGCACCGGTGATGCATCCGCCGCCCACCACCGCACAGCCGACGTACTCCACCGGGTTGCCGCCCTCCCTGGGCAAAACGCCTGCGGTCAGTGCAGGCGGCAGATCATTGCCCGGGGACGGCTCGCCGATAGCGATGCTGCCGGAGCGCCGGAACACAGGCTGCGCAGCGCTGCCGTCTGCCTGCCCGGAACCATCGCCGCCGCTGCTGTCCGCAGGATCGTCCCCTGCCATATGGGGATTGATGGCGCATAACCCCAGCAGCGGGTCGCCGTAGCCGCTGTCCAGCATATGCAGTACATCATGCAGGGTTTCCGGCGGGGACAGTTTTTCTTGCCTGAGCCGGGTGAGCAGCTGGTCAAGGTAGGTGCTGAGGCGAACGCCCAGATCCGGCTTTTGTGCCGCCATGGCTTCGGCGGCGCTGCCCATCACCGCAAACACCGCCGCATTCGGACGGATGGTGTCAAGCTGCCCCACCGGCTCCAGAAGAGCGGCCAGCGGTTTGTCCGCAACGGTCTGCCAGCCTGCAAGGCACAGCCGCAGCTGCCCGAAATGCAGCGGATAGGGCATGGAAGCACCAAGGATCTCCAGCGCCTCTTCAAAGCTGTCCCCGGCGGCGGTAAAGACCGCATAGCCATCCTCCTGCGCCATGCTGCTCACCTGCACCGCCAGCTGGATGCGCCCGTCCGGCAGGCTGTCCAGACTCATGCAGATGGGAAAAATCTGCTTCTCCCCCGAAGAAGCCGAGCAGCCCGTAAGCAAAAAAAGCAGCAGCACAAGCGCCGCTGATCTGAAGCGGATCTTCAACATCCCAACCTCCTGTTCAATGAAGGATCATCGCTACCGTTCCTGCCCCACAGCCGAATCAAAAAGCCATCATCCACCGGCAGCACCCTCACAACATGCAGTAAAACCAAACCCCATGCCGCAACCCACCACCCCCTGCACCCGTATAACGGGCGCAGCGCCGGGTTTGCCAAGGGGTAATGCCCCTTGGGCGGGGTGCAGGGGCAGCGCCCCTGCGTACTACCGCCGCCGCCGTACAGCCCCCCAGAGGGCGGCCGCTGCCCACATCGCCAGCCGCCACGGCAAAAGGGCAAGGAGCCACGAGGGCAGGCTGCGGGGCCACAGCCAGAGGGGCAGCATGCTCAGGGCAGCCCCCGCCAGCACCGGCAGGCTGCCGGTAAGCTTTGGAAACACCTGCGTACAGATCAGCCGTATGCAGAGGATGGCCACACACCAGCCCAGCATCAGCATAAGGAGCCACAGCGCAGCCCCCAGCCCGCCCACGGTGATGCTGCCGCTGCTGCGGGAGAGCCACAGCAGCCTTTCGCCGGTGAGGGCATCCGCCGGCCATGGGGCAGCGCAGCCCAGCGCCAGCCCGAAGCCGCAGACCCCCAGCAGAGGCAGCGCTGCACTCATGGCACCGGCGTGCTTCTTCTCCGGGGCGGCGGGTGGTACGGCAAACAAAAGCCCAATGGGCCACAGTGCCCCCAGCCCGCTCAGCGTCTGCCGCAGGGTGGGCAGCACGCCATCCCCCAGAATGGGAAAGAGCCGGTCAAACCCCTGCTGCGATACGGTCTGCCACACCAGCACCACCGCCGGGAGGATCAGCACCCGCCGCCAGAGAAAGGCTCCGCTGACAGCGCCCCGCGCCCGCCCCAGCAGCACGGCGGCGGTGAGCAGCAGCGGGATCGCCGCCCGGAGCAGCCCGGCCGGGTAGGAGGGCATCATGCGGGTGAGCAGGGAGAGAAGCGCATGGAGAAGGGATGCCGCATCCAGCAGCAGGCAGGGGAGCAGCAGCAGCTTTTCCCATGGGCGGCGGGCTGCATCCCCCCGCCATGCGGCAGCGGACAGCGCCCATACCCCGGCGGCGGGCAAACAAAGCAGCAGCGCCGCTTGCCACAGGGCAGGGCTGCCGTTGGCGGTCCGGTGCAGCCAAAGCAGCAGCTGTGCCGCCAGCAGCACAGATACCGCCCCCCGGCAGGCGGCGGCGGTGCCCCGTTGGCGGCTGCTCATGTGCATCAGCTCCAGCTCCGCCGGAGGCACAGCGGGGGAGCGGGCAGCGCCCCCCACCAGCCGACGGAAACCATCAAACCAGTGCGGCATATAGGTTTTTCACCTCCGATGAGCGGTTTTTCGTCATTGCCTGCGGCGTTTCACGTGAAACGCCAGATATCCCCGGAGCCCCTGCCTGCGGATGGGCGCACGCAGCACCAGATCCGGGTTGTGGATGCGCCGGGGCGCTGTGGGCGCAAGATATGGTGCGCCAAGGCTCTCCATGCCGCCCACCCAGCAGCACAGCAGCACCAGCGCGGCGCAGAGCCCGCCCGCCCCCATCAGCCCCGCCACCGGCACCAGTAAAAGCTGTGCCATGCGGAAGGTAAAGGCCAGTGAATAATCCGGCAGGGCAAAGCTGCCCACCCCGCTGAGCGCAACGGTGATCAGCAGCAGCGGGCTCACCAGCCGCGCCTCCACCGCCGCCGTGCCAAGGATCAGCGTGCTCACCAGCCCCAGGGATGAGCCCATCAGCTCCGGGGCTCTGGTGCCGCCCTCGTTGATCAGGTCGAAGATCAGCAACAGAAAAAAAGCCTCCGCATACAGGCTGACGGGCAGCACCGTGCGGCTCTGCTGTATGCTGGTGAGCAGCGTCATGGGCAGTAAGGAGGGGTGAAAGGTGTAGATGCACACAAACAGCGCCGGTGCCAGCAGCGCCGCCACCGCCCCTGCCAGCCGCAACAGCCGCATGGCGGTGCCGTACTGCCAGCGCATGTTGGTATCATCCGGCGCATGGCACAGGTGCCACAGGCTGATGGGCATCACCAGCGCCCGGGGGCTGCCGTCCAGCAGGATCACCGCCTGCCCTTCGCTGAGAAAGCTGACGGCCCGATCGGGGCGCTCGGTAAGCACCGCCTGAGGCAGCGGTGCGAAGGGATCATCCTCCAGAAGCTGCTGCAGCACCCCGATGGATGAGACCGCATCCAGATCGATGGCGGCGATGCGCTCCTCCAGCATGCGCAGCGTGCGCTGCGGGCATGCCCCCTCCAGCCAGCACAGCGCCAGCTGGGTCTTTACCTGCCGACCCGCCTGATGCATGGTGCACATCAGCTTTTCGGTGGGCAGCTTGCGGTGCAGGAGGGTCAGGTTGTCCCGCAGCACTTCATTGAAGGCCTCATGGGGCCCGATGACCACCCGCTCATTGACCGGCCGCCCCACGCCGCGGTGCACAAAGCCACGCATGTCGATGACCGCAGCGGCGCGGCAGCCGTCCAGCAGAAGCAGGCATTGCCCCCGGAGCAGCTCACCGACGGCCTTCTCCGGCGCAGGCTCGGTCTTTACCTCCGGGGCGGTGATGCACCGGCTGACCGCATACTCCACAAGAGCGGAGCGGGGCAGGGAGGGCACATCGGCTGCCAGCAGCGGCCGGATGATGTGCTGTGCCACCTCGCCGCCCTCAGCCATGCCGTCGATAAAGAGGAGGGCGCAATCCACGCCAAGGGCATGAAAGCTGCGGGTGATCAGATCGTTGTTTTTCTCCGGCGGCAGGATGGCGTGGAGAAAGCTGATGTTTTTGCGTAAGGAGGAAGAAAAGCCTGCAGGGATGGTGGGCATGGAGAGCCTCCTTTGGGG
>JAZQHO010000156.1:0-8955 GCA_045540635.1 Candidatus Limiplasma sp. | reverse complement strand
GGCTCACAGAACGACATGGCTACGATCCGACTTGTTTTTGGGTTTGCGTGTTACCGCTCGCCTTCGTGCTTCAAGGACTTCTTCTTATCGGTGGTCAGCGCTTTTTCGCCGGCAAGGTACAAGCTTGCCAGCCCCAGCAGGATCATAATGTTGGAGAGGTAGATGATCACCGGGAAACACTTTTTGTAGATAAAATGGCAGATCGCAGCAGCCGTATCGCCGCCGATCACCAGCGCTGCCAGATAGCCGAAGAAGGTAAGACCGCCGGCAAACAGGCAAACCATGATGCCGCAGCCAAAAACCTTCTTCAAAACCTCGGAGATCTTCTTGCAGGTTTCTTTCATCGTTGACGCCTCCTTACAGACCCAGAATGGGCAGCCAGCCCATCAGTACGATCACCTGCAGAACAAACTGAGCAGCCACCCACCACAGGTTGTTCTTGAAGGTCTTGTTGAAATCGGATTCAGCAATGGTCATACCGGCATACATGCCCAGACCCAGCGGGGGCGTGATGCCGCACATCACGCCGCAGATGCAGGGCAGGGAAGCAGCTGCCAGCAGGGGATCCACCCCGGCGTTGGCCAGCGTGGTAATGAACATAGGCCCGAAGATGACCACCAGCGACGAGCCGGGGATCACCATGCCCATAAAGCAGGTGATGATGCAAATAATCAGCACGGTGGCGAATTTGCCAAAGTTCAGCTTGTCGATCAGCACGCCCAGTTCCTCGGAAACGTTCATGTCTGCAAACAGAGCGCCGATCATGTAGCCGAACAGGCACACGCCGATGGAGGGAGCGATGGTCTTGATGCCCTTGGCAAACATATCAATGAGACCCGCGGGGGTAACGCAGCTCTTGTCCTTGGAGATGCAACAGGCATAGAGGGATGAGATACCACCGATGAACAGCAGGATGGAGCTGGACATATACTTGGCACCGGTGGCTCCCAGACGTTCGGTAAAGAAGGTCTCCTTAAAGAGATAGTCCAGCACGAAGGGGGCCAGAATGATCACCGGCAGCAGGATGGCCTGCCAGCCCTGCTTGATGGTCTCCCGGAAGCTGGGCACCTCGTCGGGGTTCATGGGCTTTACCTTGTAGTATTTGCAGAAGCCCCATACCATCACCAGACGCTGCAAAAGGAACCACAGCGCAAAGCCCCACAGAACGATCCAGAACTGACCGGTGGTCAGCCCCAGTTCGGGGTAGAGGGCAGTAAAAGCACCCATGGCAGCCACGATGTTGGAGGAGGGCGGGATCATGTTGCCCATGTAGCTGGCATTGCTCTCGATGTTGGCAGCCAGCTCGGCGGGGAAGCCGCTGCGCTTCATGGCAGGAATGGTGAGGGTGCCGGTTGCCATCACGTTGCCGGGGCCGGAGCCGGACAGCGCACCCATAAAGGCGCTGGCCACCACCGCAGCATAGCCTGCGCCGCCGGTCAAACGACCCACCAGCGACAGGATGATCGCGATGCAGCTGTCGATGATCTTGGTTTTCGTAAGCAAAATGGACATGGCAACAAATGCCACCATGGAGTACAGCAGCGAGGTGGAGAGAGCGGTGTTGATGTAGCCAAGCACATTCCCGGCATGGCCGGAGATCAGCAGCAGCACAACGAAGCAGATCAGCATTGCTTCGTATACGGGGCGTTTTGCCAGAGAGATCAGCAGCCAGATCATCACCAGCATAATGGCGAGATAAACAATGGATATCGGCATGGTAACACTCCTCATGGTCATAGCCAAATGGCTATGATAGTTATTCCATTCCTGAGTATATTAACCGATGACCTCTGTTCTGTCAAGAGGAAAACACATCTTTTATTTTCGGGAAAAGCGTACTATAATGGACGGGAGTTTGATCGTGCAACACAGGAGGTCCGGTATGAATTCCCGCCAGCTTCAATATGCAGTAACGCTCTCCGAAACGCTCAATTTCTCGCAGGCTGCACAGTTGCTCGGCATTGCGCAGCCATCGCTGAGCAAGCAGATCCTTGCACTGGAAAACGAGCTGGGCGTTAAGCTTTTTGACCGCAACCACAATCCCCTCGTCCTTACCCCCGCCGGTGAACATTTTGTGCGCAGCGCACAGGATCTGCTCTATAAGGAGGATCAGCTGCGCCGGAACATGGAACGGTATCGCAGCGGTGAAAACGGCACCCTTTCCATCGGGCTTACGCCCTTCCGCAGCCAATATCTGATGCCCGGCTTTGTGAAGGAGCTGCGCAGCCGTTTTCCCGGGGTCAAAGTGGTGCTCCATGAGGTAAACAGCACCCAGCTGCGCAAAGAAGCGCTTGAGGGCCGTTTCGATCTGTCCATTGTCAATCTGCCGGTGGATACCTCCATCGCCGATGTGATCCCCCTTGCGCCGGATACCCTTGTTTTGGCAGTGCCGCAGAGCATGCAGCCGCTGGTGGGCAGCAGCGGGCCGCAGCTGGAGTTTGCAAAGGCGCAAGCGCTGCCCTTTGTGGTTCTGCTGCCGGGGCAGGAGCTTCGCCAGCTGTTCGATAACCTTTGCACCACTGCCGGTTTTGAGCCCGCCATTGCTTCGGAGGTAACAGGTGTTACCACCGCATGGGCCATGGCACGGGCTGGGGTGGGCGCAACGCTGCTGCCCCTGCAATTTGTGGAGGCACAGCAGTTTGATGAGAAGCTGGTGCTGTACGAGATCAAAAACAGCCTGTATTCCCGTCAGCCTGCCATCGTAACCCGCCGCGGGCAGGTGCTTAGCAGTTATGCACGTTATGCCATCGAGCTTTTGAAGCATGGGCAGGAATAAGCAAAAGCGCCCCGCCGCACAAAAAAGTGCGGAGGGGCGCTTTGCTATGTTCGCAATCAGGCGTATTTGGCGATCATCTGCTTACGGTCGGTCTTGCCGTTGAAGGTCTTGATGATCTCTTCCACCTGCTGGATCTGCTTGGGTACCTTGTAGGGCTCCAGATTGGAAAGGATGCAGCTGCGAATGGCGTTCTCGTCCAGCTCGTGGCCTTCCTTTACCACCACCAGCAGCTTCAGGGCAGTGTTGCCGCCCTTTACCACGGGGATGAGCAGGCACTCGTCCACGCAGGGCACGTGCAGCACCACTTCCTCCACCTCCAGAGGCGCTACCTTCAGACCACCCAGATTGATGGTATCGTTGCTGCGGCCTACCAGAATCAGCTCGCCGTTAGGCGCAAAATAGCAGATGTCGCTCATGACCAGCATACCGTTCTGGATGGCCTTGGCGGTCTGCTCCGGCTCATTCCAGTAGCCCTGCATGACCGACTTGCTGCGGATGGCGCACAGACCGGTCTTTTCGGGAGAGGAATCGGTGATCTCGTTGCCGTCCTCGCCCAGAATGACGATCTCGCTCAGAGAGTTGGGCTTGCCCACGCTGCCGGTGTACTGGGAGCCGCCGGAGACGCAGAACTCGTCCGTGCAGACCACGCCTGCCTCGGAGCAACCGAAGCAGTTGTACATGTACACGCCGGGCAGCAGCTTACGCATCTTTTCCTTGTCGGCCTCAGGGTAGGCAGTGGAGCTGGAGTAGATGAAGCGCAACTGACCGCCGAGAGCCGCCAGATCCTTGGAGGCCAGCGCCAGCAGCAGATGGATGGCGGACGGGGGCAGGTAGAGGGAGGTAACGTTGTTGTCGTGGATGCACTTGAAGTACTGCTTCACGTTGCGGAAGCCTTCCAGCAGGCACACGGTGCTGCCCACCGCCATGGCGATGTGCACCTTGCGCAAGCCGGCGGCATGGTTCATGGGCGTGGGGATGAGCCATACGTTATCGGGCTGGATGTTGGTGGTCTCGATGCCAGCCAGTGCAATGTTGATCTGGTTGCCGTAGGAGACCATAACGCCCTTGGACTTGCCCGTGGTGCCGGTGGTGAAGAGGATCTCGGCAAGGCTGGCTTCGTCGGGCGCAATGGGGGAGAAGTCGTCGGCGGTCTGGCCGATCTCCTCCATCAGCTCTGCCAGAGACCATGCGGTGGGCAGATCCTCACGGGCGGTGAGGGTGATGGCAGCGGTGGCATCGAGCTCCTGACAGATCTCGCGGATGCGGTTGCTGGGGGTGTTCTTTTCCACAGGCACAAAGGTAGCGCCCAGCAGCTGGATGCCGTACCACACATACACATAGGGCAGGATGTGATCCGCCTCCACCACGATGCGCTGCCCGGCGGTGATGCCCTTTGTCTGCAGGCAGGCAGCAGCCTGACGGTTGTAGCGGGCCAGTTGACCGTAGGTGCATTTTTCCTCGTTGACGATGATGGCGGTGAAATCGGGCTGCTCGGTTGCGAATTTCTGGATCATCAAAGCGATGGACTGAAGCATAGTAACCCCTCAAACTTTCTCTGCGTATCTGCCCAGGGCAGGGTGCTTATTTTGCGTACTTTTCGATCTGTTTTACGATCTTGTCGTAGATGCCGTCCCAGTAGGCGCTGACGGCTTCATCGCCGCGGCGGTCGGGCAGATCGTATTGCTCGTTCAGGTAAGCGGCAAACGCTGCGGTGTACTTTTCGGCACCGTAGTAGTTTACGTGCCCCTTGTCGTAGTAGTCAGCCTTCAGGTCGAACTCGATGTAGTTCTCTCCCTCCGGATCGGAGAACTGGTATACCAGATACCGGAAGCCCTTCTCCTCCAGAATGCTCTTTACACGGTTGGTCTGGCCCACCTTGGTAACGCCGTCCACACGGGGACTGTAGACAAACAGCACCTCCCGCTCCTGCTGGGCAAGAAAGTCCAGCAGCTCATAGAGCGCAGCCTCGGAGATGGGATCCAGCTCTCCCATTTTGCCTTTCTTAACGTTCTGGGGCTCGATCTCGATAGCCTTTACGCTGTCGGTCTTGTTCAGGTAGAAACCGCCGTAGCTGTGCTGCCGGTCGCCCAGATTGTTCTTGATGCGGTAGGAGTCCTCAGACCACTTGGAGTGGTACTTGATGAAGGAAAGCAGGAAGGAAAGATCGAAGCGGGATTTGCTGGCATCCGTTTCGTGGATCAGCCGCATGGTTTTCAGCGCGGCGTTGATGCGGGTCATGGAGAAAAAGTCCATGGCATCCAGCACACGGCGGGAGCGCACGTCAAGCTCTTCCACGTTGAAGTCCTGCTGGAAGCCGCGCATATCGATGATCAGCAGCTCCGGATCCTGCCGGGCGAGGGCATCCTTCAGCACGTCGATGTACAGGAAGGAGGGCATCTCGTCGATGCTGAGCGGGTAGACCACCATGCCGTAGTCCTCATAGGCTTTGGAGGCGATCCAGTAACGATCCACGCCGCTGGTGCCGATGTATACGGCATCCACCGTGCCTTTGGGCAGATCCTTGAAGGTCTGGTAACGCATGTCAAAGTTCTTGTTGTTTTCCTGCTCAAACAGGTCACACAGAACGATCATGATGGTACAGAGGATCAGTGCGAAGGCAACGCAACGAAGTATTTGCTTTTTGGTCATCGTTTCATTGCTCCTTCCTTAAAATGCACCGTAAATAAAGCTGCGGGCGTCGTAGGCGGGGCCGTATACGCCAAAGACGAGGATCAGGCAGATCAGTCCCAGCATGATGCCCCAGCGGAAAACCAGATTCTGCTTGGACAGCGTCTCGCGGATCTTTACACCGCGCTCCTGCAGGATGCCGATCACCAGCAGGATCAGGATGCAGATGAACAGCAGCAGCATCTCCTGCTCGCTGACTCCATAGGTGAAGATCTCGCCGGTCTTGCCGAACAGGTAGTCCAGATCCACAGAGGTGAACATGGCCTTGATCATAGAGAAGGCGGTGCTCAGGCTGGGAGCCTTTACGATCACACGGGAGATGCAGAGCAGGGTAAAGGTGCGCAGCATCTGGAACAGCCGCCAGCTGAAGGCTTCGGTGTTGATGCGCAGCTTGGAGAGCAGCTTTTCGTACACCGGTGCCAGCGCCACGCTGCCGGAGATGAGCAGTGCGTTGTAGAAGCCGTTGGTAATGTACTGCCAGGTAAGGCCGTGCCAGATACCGATCAGGAAGAACACCACCATGGGGGCGGCCACGGAGGGAACGATCTTGCCCGCATAGCTGCCGAAGCGCTTACGGAAAGCCTTGCTTACCGCCGTTACCGGCTTGCACAGCATGATGGGGAAGAACACGAACTCGCGCATCCATGCGCCGAGGGACATATGCCATCTGCGCCAGAAATCCGCCATGGAGGTGGCAAAGAAGGGGCGCTCAAAGTTCATCGGCAGGTTGATGCCCATCATCTGTGCAGCGCCGCGGGTGATGTCGGTACCGCCGGAGAAGTCGCCGTAGATCTGGAAGGAGTAGGCCAGCACGCCGAAGAACACCTGCGAGCCGGTGGTCACTTCAAAGCCGGGGGCGAAGATGGTAAGGGCGATCTGGGCAATGCGGTCAGCAATGACCAATTTTTTGAACAGACCCCAGATGATCAGCTGTGCGCCGTGCTTCACGTTTTCGTAGTCGAAATCGTGGGGAGCCTGCAGCTGGTAGCCTACATCGTTGTAGCGGAACAGGGGGCCTTGCACGATGGAGGGGAAGAAGGAAACAAACAGCGCAAACTTGCCCACATTCTTCTCGGCAGCATACTTGCCGCGGCCCACATCGATCAGGTAGCCGATGGAGTTGAAGGTATAGTAAGAAAGCCCCAGCGGAACCAGCACATTGACCGTCGGCATGGAGATATCCCACCGGAAGAGGGCAAAGAGGTCGTTGAAGTTGCTGAAAATGGCGTTAAGGTACTTAATGTAGGAGAGCACAGCCAGATTGACCAGCACGGTGATCACCTGCACGGTGTGCACCTTCTTGGCGGCAGCCTTTTTCAGCTGGCGCTTCTCCTCTTTGGTAGCTTCTTCGCCCATGGCGTTGATGGCATTCTGCTGCTTGTCGCGGATGTGCTGCATCAGTCTGCCGGCACCGTAGGTGAAAAGCGTGGTACCGATGATGTAGACCACATGGCCGACACCGCTGCTCAAATAAAAGCCGTAGCTTGCTACAAGAAGTACGGCCCATTGAAACTTTTTGGGAACGATGTAGTAGATCAGCAGAACCACGGCCAGAAAGGCCAGAAAGGTTAATGAATTAAGTGCCATAGCAGATTGCTTCTTCCTTTTGCTGTATAGATAGTCTGATGATTACTCTTCGTCCAGGATGCGCTCTACCAGAGCCAGCATAGCGGAAGCGCTGTTGAAGTTTTCGGGCTCCAGCATATCAACGGTGATGGTAATGTCGTATTCTTCGCACAGCTCTGCCACGATGGATACGATGTCGAAGCTGTCCAGAATGCCGTCGTCGATCAGCTTGGTCTCGTTTGCGAAATCCACATCGCTGCGGATGGACTGAAGGATGCCGAGAATCTTTTCCATAATCGCATTTCTCCTTGCAATACAAAGGTTTTGGGGTGGTGATCTGCCGGATGAGCCCAGTAAACCACACTATACAGTTACCTATGCATTATATGCTATATCGCAGCAAAAGTAAAGGAGTTTCCGGCAGGGGTAAGGCAGGCAAAAAACGCCGCAGAAGCGTTCTTCTGCGGCGGCACGGTTCTTATGCGGTTTCCTCCAGCTCTCTGGCGCGGCCCTGCTGCCTGCGCCTGAGGAAGCCCAGTATTTTTCTGCCCCAGTGCTGGCTCTCTAGATGCACCACTCTGCATTCGCGTACATGCAGGCCCTCATGGAGCAGCCATACATCCATCAGGCGCTCTGCCACAAAGCCGAACACCCGCTGATCGTATGTGGAATAGGCGGAGATATCCAGCCGCTCCTCCAGCGCAAACAGGATGCCGAACAGCCACTCCGAGTAGGCGCGGAAATGCTCCCTGCGCATCACGAACATATTGAAGCGGTGCCCGCTGCGCTCTGCCATCATCCGATCCCAGCAGGGCAGATACTCCGGGCAGGTTTCGCTGAGGATCTGCCTTGTGGTATCCAGATCGCAGGCGTGGTGGGCGTGGGCATACTGGGAGTAGTTGGTCTCGATGTAGTAATGCCGCTTTTTAGGCACCAGCACGTCGCACCTCTCCAGCAGCTTTGCCAGTCTGCCGGAGGTGAGCACCTGCTGCTTTTTACCCCCAAAGGGCAGCCCCATGGCAAAATGGCGGCGGTAGTGGCACAGACCGTACAGATCCGCATCGGTGTTCTTCCACAGCCAGTAGTGGCCGGTCAGTTCGCAAAAGGTGGGGTTCTTATGGCTGATATTGTCACCCGTATCGTCCCGCTGCCAGCCGGGGGCAGGGGTCTCCTTTCCGGCTGCACCCACAAACAGGGGCAGGTAGGCGGCATCCTCGGGCATCCAGTAGGGCTTGTGGGCAGCTACCATGATCAGTGTTTTCATGCGTCACGCTCCAGAAGCTGTGCCGAAAGGGCAAGGGCATTCTCCATGGCCTTGTCCATATCGTAGTAGCGGTATTGTGCCAGACGGCCTGCGAACACGGTATCCGGCTCTTTGGCGGCAAGGGCGGCGTAGCGCTCGTAGAGCGACTGGTTTTCTTCGTTGTTGATTGGGTAATAGGGCTCGTCACCGGGCTGCCATTCAGCGCTGTACTCCCAGCTGACGATGGTATGGGGCTGCTGGCCAAAGACGAAATGCTTGTGTTCGATCACCCGGGTGTAGGGCACCTTGGCATCGGTATAGTTGACCACCGCGTTGCCCTGATAGTTGGGCATCTCCAGCCGTTTGGTCTCAAAACGGACACGGCGGTACTGGAGCGGGCCGTAGCAGTAATCGAAATAGGCATCGATGCAGCCGGTGTAGATCACCCTGCGGGCAAGGCCTGCAAGCGCTTTGCGCTCCTTGAGGAAATCCGTATCAAGCCGGATGTGGGAGCCTTCCAGCAGGCGGCGCACCAGCTCGGTGTAGCCCTCCTCCGGTACGCCCTGATAGGCGGCGTTGAAGTAGTTGTTATCAAAGGTGAAACGCACCGGCAGCCTGCGGATGATCTCCGGCGGCAGCTGGTCGCAGGGGCGGCCCCACTGCTTTTCGGTATAGCCCTTGA
>JAZQHO010000155.1:0-17632 GCA_045540635.1 Candidatus Limiplasma sp. | reverse complement strand
CCAAAGGGTCACAGACCGGGTGGCGGGGTGGGGGGGCCGCGCCCCTCCCCACCTCACTTGCTGCTCTTGCCCAGATAGGCAGCCTGCACATCCTCCGAGGCCAGCAGCTCGCTGCCGGTGCCGGAGAGGGTAATGTTGCCGGTCTCCATCACGTAGCCGATATCGGCGGCGTTGAGGGCGGCATTGGCGTTCTGCTCGATCAGCAGCACGGTGATGCCGGTCTCCTTCAGTGTCTTGATGATGGAGAAAATGTCCTTTACCACCAGCGGAGCCAGACCAAGACTGGGCTCGTCCATCATGATCAGCTTGGGGCGGGTCATCATGGCGCGGCCCACGGCCAGCATCTGCTGCTCGCCGCCGGAGAGGGTACCGGCCATCTGCCAGTTGCGCTCCTTCAGGCGGGGGAATAGGTAGTAGATATATTCGATATCCTTCTGGATGCCAACCTTGTCATTGCGCAGATAAGCGCCGATGCGCAGGTTCTCCAGTACCGTCAGGTTGGCGAATACGCGGCGGCCTTCCGGCACCAGCGCGATGCCCTTGGAGACGATCTTCTGGGTATCCATCCGGGTGATGTCCTCACCGCGGAAGGAGATAGAGCCGCTCTGGATGGGCACGATGCCGGTAATGGAGCGCAGCGTGGTGGATTTACCGGCGCCGTTGGCACCGATCAGGGTAACGATGCTGCCCTCCTCCACATCGAAGGAGATGCCCTTGAGGGCCTCGATGCCGCCGTAGCTGACGACCAGGTCTCTTACTTCCAGCATGCTCATTCTTCTTCCACCCCCAGATAAGCGGCAATAACCGCGGGATTCTTCTGGATCTCATCCGGCGTACCCTCGGCGATCAGTTTGCCGAAATCCAGCACGTAGATGCGGTCGCTGATATCCATGACCAGATTCATGTGGTGCTCGATGAGGAACACCGTCAGATTGAAGTCCTCCTTGATCTTGCGGATAAAATCGCTCAGCTCGTCGGTCTCCTGCGGGTTCATACCGGCTGCGGGCTCGTCCAGCAGCAGCAGGCGGGGATCGGTGGCCAGCGCGCGGGCGATCTCCAGATAGCGCTGCTTGCCGTAGGGCAGGGAGGCAGCGTTTTCGTACATCAGATCGCTCAGACCCAGCATATCCAGCAGGTCGGAGCATTCGCGACGCAGACGGCGCTCCTCGTGCAGGTTCAGGTTCAGCGCAGACTGGAAGAAGCCTGCATTCAGCCGCATGTGGCGGGCTACCAGCACGTTCTCCAGCACCGTCATGTTCTTGAACAGGCGGATGTTCTGGAAGGTGCGGGCCATGCCCATCTTGCAGATCTTGTCCGGCGTGTGGCTGATCAGCTTGTTGTATTCGCCGATGTGGGTACCGGCGTACAGGTGGCGCATCTTGCCGGTGGGGTGGCCCTGAGCAATGATCTTGCCGCGCAGCAGCACCCTGCCGTTGGTGGGGGCGTAAACACCGGTGGCAACGTTGAAGGCAGTGGTCTTACCGGCACCGTTGGGGCCGATCAGCGCCACGATCTCGTCCTTATAAATGTCGAGGCTCAGGCTGTCAACGGCAACAACGCCGCCGAACTGCATGGTCACATTATCCATCTGCATTACGATCTCACGCATCAGGCTTCGCCTCCTTCCTCGGTGTTGGCAGCGTTCTGTTCGGCTACAGGTTGTTCGGCTGCAGGCTCAGCAGCCGTCTCAGCAGCCTGCACAGGCGCAGCTTTCAGCTTTTTCCTGCGGGGCTTGAAGAGATCCGGTAGCTCCTTGGTGCCCATAATGCCTTGGCGGAAGAACAGCACCACGATCATAATGATGATGGAGAACACCACCAGACGGAAGCCGGTGCGCAGGAGGGGCACTTCAAAGTTGCCGATCATCTGCTTCTGGTCAAGGAAGCGCAGCCACCATTCGGAGCAGGCCACGAACAGGAAGGAGCTGATGCAGCTGCCCGTAACGGAGCCGATGCCGCCGATGACCACGATCAGCAGGATCTCGTAGGTCATGGCAGAGGTAAAGGCCTTGGCCTGTACGGTGTTCTGGTACATGGCCAGCATAGCGCCGCCGATGCCGGCAAAGAAGGAGCTTACGCAGAAGGAAATCTGCTTGTGCTTTGCCAGATTGATGCCCATGGCCTCAGCTGCGATCTCGTCATCACGGATGGCCATAAAGGCACGGCCGTAGCTGGAGCGCAGCAGCAGCACGATGAGGGCGATGCAGATGCCCGCAATAATGAAGGGCACCAGCGTGGAGAGGTAGAGGGTCACTTCGCCGTCCGCACCGCGGATGTTGAAATCGGTGAAGGTGGGGTATTCGCGGAGCATGTTGGAGCCGTTGGTCAGGAAGCCCAGCTTGTCCCACTGGAAGATGGTACGCACGATCTCTGCAAAGCCGAGGGTGGCAATGGCCAGATAGTCGCTCTTCAGGCGCAGCACCGGCAGACCGATCAGGAAAGCGAATACTGCCGCCACCAGACCGGCAATGATCAGCGCAGGGATTACCGGCAGCGCAAACTGCACGATGCCGCCATCGTAGTACTGGTATACGATGTTGCGGGCCTCAACGGGGATGGTCAGAATACCGTAGGCGTAAGCGCCAAGGAGCATAAAGCCCGCCTGACCGAGGCTGAAAAGGCCGGTAAAGCCGTTGAGCAGGTTCATGGAGACGGCAACAAGGGCATAGGTGGCACCCTTCTTCAGCACCGTAAAGAGCATGGAGGTGGGGGGCAGGCTCTGTTCGGCCACGAACACGCCTGCATAGACCAGCATGATCACCAGCGCAGAAAGCACCGTGGAGAGCTTGATGGTTTTCTCCGCAGGCTGGCCGTAGGTGTTGGATTGTACATTTTTCATCATAGCGCTCACCTCACACCTTATCGGTCGTCTTTTCACCGAAGAGACCGGTGGGCTTGACGATCAGAATAACGATCAGCAGTGCGAACGTGAAGGCATCGGAGAAGGTGGCCAGACCGTAGCTGGTGGTAGTGATGCCCGCCTTGAACAGGATGATGTCCAGACCCTTGATCAGGTTTTCGCAGATACCGATGATGAAAGCGCCCACCCCAGCGCCGGGTATGGAGCCGATGCCGCCGAATACGGCTGCAACGAAGGCCTTCAGACCGGGCATTGCGCCGGAGGTCTGGATAACGGTGTTGTAGTTGGTAAAGTAGAGCATGGAGCCCACGCCGGCCAGCAGGGAGCCGATCACAAAGGTTACGGAGATAACGTTGTTGATCTTGATGCCCATCAGCTGGGAGGTCTCAAAGTCTTTACTTACGGCACGCATAGCCATACCGATCTTGGTTTTGTTAATCAGCAGCACCAGCGCCACCACCAGCACCAGCGTGAGCACGGGGGTGATGTGCGTGACCATCTTGGTGTTTACGCCAAAGAGCTGCACCGTATCGGAAATAAAGGGGATCTTGGGGTAGAACTGGTTCAGACCGCCGGTGATGTACAGCACCAGGTTCTGCAGCGTGTAGCTGACACCGATGGCGGAGATCATTATGCTCATACGGGGAGCGGAGCGCAGGGGCTTGTAGGCCACACGCTCGATCAGGAAGCCGATGGCAGCGGTCAGCAGCAGCACCAGCGGGATGGAGATATACAGCGGCAGGCCGCTGGCGGTGATGTACACCATCAGTATGCCGGCAACCATGAACACATCGCCGTGGGCGAAGTTGATCAGGCGAAGAATGCCGTATACCATCGTGTAGCCGATGGCGATAAGCGCATACTGACCGCCGACGGATATACCGGTCAGCAGGTAGGGGAGCGCGGTGTTCAACATAGTGGGGAAGCCTCCTGTACAAAGGTTGTGGCGTGGGCGATGTGCCCACGCCACAGATCAGGGTTTATATACCTTTCGGCTATGGATCATTCTTATTCGATGCCCTGCACAGCCACGAACTGCCAAGCGCCGTTGGCGGTGTCGATGGTCTTGATGTAGGCGGTGTCGCGCACAGCGTCGCCGTTGACGGCATCAAAGACGATAGAGCCGGAAACGCCGTCGTGGGTAACGGTCCACAGGGCTTCGTTCACAGCCTTGGGATCGGTGGAGCCGGCGGCTTCGAGAGCCTTCAGCGCTACGAAGTAGGCATCATAACCCATGGCGCTCACGGCAGAGATGATGTCGTTGCCGCCGTTGTTGGTCATGGCTTCGGCATCGCTGTTCAGCCAGGCCTTGAAGCCGTTGTCGAACTCGGGGTTGCCGCCTTCCTGATAGAAGGTGGAAACGTAGATCTTCAGGTTGGTGTTGGTGGCGGCTTCGAGGATCATGTTGCTGTCCCAGGTGTCGGAGCCCAGCAGAGCGAACTCGGCGTTCTGACCGGCGGCCTGGTTGATGATGAGGGTATCATAGGCGATGGAGCAGGGAGCGAACAAAACGCCGGCACCATACATCTGAGCATTGGTGATGTAGGGGGTAAAGTCGGCGGTGCCGGTGGGGAAGAAGTCCTCGTACACGGTGCCGCCCAGAGCGGTGTAGGCCTTCTTGAAGTAGTTGATGAGACCCATGTCGTAGTCGTTGCCGTTTTCGCCCAGCAGGTAGGCGGTGGTCACGCCCAGCTCTTTGTAGGCGTAGTTGGCCAGAACGGTGCCCTGGAAGGGATCCAGGAAGCAGATGCGGAAGTAGTGGGTGTTACCGGCAGTAACCTGAGGGTTGGTGCAGGTAACGCCGATGGCGGGAATGCCGGCATCGGCAAACAGGGGAGAAGCAGCGATGGAAACGCCGCTGCCGTAGGAGCCCAGAACCACGCTCACGCCGGCATTTACCAGCTCGGAGGCAGCAGAGGGAGCCTTGTCGGTAGAGGAAGCGTTGTCGGCATACTGGAGCAGCACGGTGTACTCAACGCCGCCGATGGTAACGGTGGGCTGCACCTTGTTGGCATACTGCATGCCCAGCATTTCCTGCTTGCCGCCAGCGCCGCTGTCGCCGGAAGCGGGCTCGAACACGCCGATCTTCACGATGTTCTCAGCCATGGCAAAGCTGGGAATCAGCATCATAACTGCAAGAATGATAGCCAGAATCTTTTTCATTGTTTTTTCCCTCCCGATATGTTTTCTCATTCGCTCGCGGATGAGATTTTGGAGAATTACTAAAAGTATACTGTTCATTGATTCACATATGCAAGTAAAGTACAAAAGAAATGCAAAACAATCGTTTGCACGGCGCAATGTATACTGTATACAAAGGAGCGTTGTGCAAACCCGCTCCGTTTGGCGGCAGAAAAGCAGTCCAAAGCAGGGCTTTGCTCCCCTTTTGTCGAATACTTAACATAAACTGAGAAAAATACATGGGCCGGGAGGCGCCGGTCAGCCATCTACCAAGGAGGGGAGCCATCTTATGAACCAGCAGCCCGTTTACCCCAACCTGCCCGCCAGCCGCCACACCATGACGGTGGGTGTGCGGCTCTGGAACGGCGTGCGCACCCAGTGCAGCATCTATTCCACCGCCAACGGCCTTTTCGGCTATCTGGATGCGGAGGGCGAGGTATACCTGAAGCTTCAGAAGGTGGCGGAGATCACCACCCTTTCCCAGCTGTTCGGGCTCCTCAAGCACTCCTTCCGCATCACGGCGGATGTGGAGGTGCTGGACGCGGGTGTGGACGAATATATCGGCGTGGAGGATGATCTCTGGCTCTACGATGAGTACGACGAAGCCGTGCACGAGGGCTATTACGAGGAGTACGACTACGACCTGTACGACCGCGAGGAGATGAGCGATCTGGTGGATGCCCGCAACGAAGCCGACGGCGAGGTGGAGGGCATGCTGAAGATCCTGCACAAGTGGGCTTCCTCCCTTGCGGATATCAAGGAAGTGTATATCCAGCGCTGTCAGGCCACGGAGGGGGCAAACAGCCAGTATACGCTGGGCTGCATCGCTGCTGCGGTGGAGCCCCACCGGGTGCTGCTGGCCAACGGCGATCTGGGGCCGCTGCGGCAGGCGCTGCGCCGTTACGGCTTCTTTGCCAACATGAACGATGCATCCATCAACAACGCCATCGGCATGATGATGGATGCAGCCCGCACCGGGCAGTGGCCATGGGGCATGAGCGTGGTCAGCCGGGAGACGCTGAGCATGGAGGACCGCACCATCCGTCTGGAGGATCGTTTCCTGCTCAAGACCGGCCTCACCATCGAGGAGATGGACGAGCTTTTTGAGGCACCGCCCGCGCCGCCAAAGCAGGAGGAGCCGGACGAGGCGGCCGAAGAGGACGGCGGTACCCCCGGGAGCTTTGCCGCAGACGACGGGCAGCAGGCATGAAGCCCTGTACCGCCCGATACATAATGGATACAATCCCACCCGATGACAAAACGCCCAAAATGAGATACAATCGTTCCATACCCCGCCAAAGAAAGGAATGTGTACTATGATTCCCATGCCTGTTATCCTGATCGTACTGGCTGTACTGGTCATCACCAATCTGGTTTCCTTTTTCCTGATGATGCACGACAAGAACTGCGCCAAGAAGGGCAGCTGGCGTGTGCCGGAGGCCACCCTGTTCATCGCCACCGCCTGCTTCGGCGGTCTGGGCGGCGTGCTGGGCATGCAGCTGCTGCGCCACAAGACCAAGCACTGGTATTTCGCTGTTTTCTTCCCGCTGATGCTGGTTTTGCAGATCATCATTCTGGCGGTGGGCGCTTACTTCCTGTTCTTTAAGTAAACGATCACCGTGTGAGCCGCTCCCGGAGCATCCGGGGGCGGCTTTTTACATGGGCGGGGATTGTTGAAAATCGTCAAATGGGAGAGTATAATAGCGCTGAATACAGATCGTTCATACCTGCGCACCAAAGAATGCCGTGCGGCAGCAACGGGCGATCCGTCCGGGGGGAGGAAGGGTATCATGGGCACTGTAACAACGCCTGCGACGAAAACCATCGACGACAGATATCTCACAATGGCGGGATTTCTGAAAAGGATCGGGAATGCCAGCGGGGGAACGCGACCCCAGCGGTTTTGTTTTGTGCTGGGTGCAGGCGCCTCCAGAAGTGCAGGCATTTCCATGGGCACCCAGCTGGTGGATCTCTGGGAGGAAGAGCTGCTCCGGGAAAATGCCGACAGCCACTACCGGTGGAAGGAGCAAACCGGCATCACCGATGATAACAAATACCAGTTCTACAGCGCGTATTATGAGCGCAAATTTGAAAACCCGGATGAGGGCTTCAATTTTCTGGAAAAAGAGATGGCCACCGCAATGCCCAGCGCAGGTCATGTTGTTCTGGCGTATCTGCTGTGCAAAACGCCGCACCGGGTGGTGGTAACAACCAATTTCGACCACCTGATCGAGAAGGCGGTCAACGATTACGCCCATACCATGCCGCTGGTCATCGGTCACGAAGCGCTTGCCAGCTTTGTGGCTCCGGAGCTCATCCGCCCCACCATCATCAAGATCCACCGCGATCTGCTGCTCGACCCCAAAAGCGCTACCGAGCAGCTGGAAAAACTGTCCGAAAAACTGCCGGATGCACTGGAGAAGATATTTGCCAGCTACCATCCCATCTTTATCGGCTATGCAGGCAACGACCCCAGCCTGATGAATTTCCTTGTGAAAAATGCCGAAAAATTCAGAAGCCAGGAATGGTGCCAGCCCTACTGGATGCTGTTCGGCAATGAACGGCCGGCTGGCAAGATCCTCACCTTTCTGGAGCAGACCGGGGGCCGCTGGGTCAACCACGACGGCTTCGATGAGACCCTGTACCAGATCGGTAAAGTGGTGGGCTATCCTGTGCCCGACGAGGAGGATTTCCGCAGGGATGCGGAAAAACGGGTCAAGGCGCTGGGGCAGGCTTTCCGGCGGTTGGCGGAGCGGTACGATGTGCAGCAGAGCCCACCTGCGGTACAAGCAGCCCAACAGGCTGCACCGCATGAGGGCGGTGCGTCTGCGGAACAGCTGATGCAGCAGGTGCAGGGGCTGCTGGCGGAAGAAAAGCACGCCGATGCGCTTCAAATGGCAGAAAAGCTTGTTTCCCGCTTCCCGGACGATGCCGCTGTGCAGCACCTGCTGGCAACGGTATTCTTGAAAATGGAACGCTGCGAAGAGGCGGCGGCAGCCGCCCGCAAGGCAACGGAGCGGGAGCCCGGCAACGCACGCTATGCCTGTATGCTGGCCATGGTGCAGTGCAGACTCACGCCCCCGTGTTTTGATGAGGCGGAGGCAGCCGCTCGCAGAGCGTTGGAACTTGCCCCTGAGGAGGCATATGCTCACTGGTGTCTGGCGGAGATCCTGCGCAGCAGGGGGCGCAAACTGGAAGCCCTGCGCTCCGCCCGCAAGGCTACAGAGCTGGATCCTGGCGAAGCAGCCTATCAGGCAACGCTCCGCTCCGTTCTGTTGAGCCTTGGTCTCAAGTAAATATCTGCCCCGCCCCGCAGCCTTGGGGGCGGGGTTTTGCATTGCTGCATATCGCACTTGCGCCCTCTTGCATTTTCCCCGATAATTCGTTATGATGAAGGATGAATCCAAACAAGACAAGGAGGGGGCGGCGCTGATGAGCAACGAACGCCTTTCCCATATTCGAAACTTTTGCATCATCGCCCATATCGACCACGGCAAGAGCACCCTTGCCGACCGCCTGCTGGAAATGACAGGCGTTTTCGAGCAGCGGCAGATGGTGGAGCAGATCCTGGACTCCATGGAGCTGGAGCGTGAGCGCGGCATCACCATCAAGTCCAAGGCGGTGCGCATGCAGTACAAAGCCAAGGATGGCGAGACCTACACCCTCAACCTGATCGACACCCCCGGCCACGTGGACTTCAGTTACGAGGTCAGCCGTGCGCTGGCGGCCTGCGAGGGTGCGCTGCTGGTGGTGGATGCCACTCAGGGCATCGAAGCCCAGACCCTTGCCAATGTGTACATGGCGCTGGAGCACGATCTGGAGACTGTGCCCGTGATCAATAAGATCGACCTGATCTCCGCCCGTCCTGATGAGGTAAAGCAGGAGATCGAGGATGTGATCGGTCTGGATGCCGACCAGGCACCTCAGATCTCCGCCAAGACCGGCCTCAACTGCGAGGATGTGCTGGAGGCCATCGTCAAGTTCATCCCCGCCCCCGAGGGCGATGAGAGCGCCCCTCTGCAGGCACTGATCTTCGATGCCTTCTACGATAACTACAAGGGCGCTATCTGCTTTGTGCGCGTGATGCACGGCAGCGTGCGCCCCGGCATGCGCATGCGGCTGATGCAGTCCGGCAGCGAGTTCGACATCGTGGAGGTGGGCACCTTCCGCCCAGGCTATGTGCCCTGCGACGAGCTGCGCCCCGGTGATGTGGGCTACATTGCCGCCAGCATCAAGGATCTGGGCGACACCCGTGTGGGCGATACCGTTACCGATGCGGCCAACCCTGCCCCCGAACCCCTGCCCGGCTACCGTCAGGTAACGCCCATGGTGTTCTGCGGCATCTATCCCGCCGATGGTGCCGATTACGACAACCTGCGGGATGCCTTGGAAAAGCTCCGCATGAACGATGCTTCTCTCTCCTTCGATCCCGAGACCTCCGTTGCGCTGGGCTACGGCTTCCGCTGCGGCTTCCTTGGGCTTTTGCACATGGAGATCATCCAGCAGCGGCTGGAGCGGGAGTTCGATCTGGATCTGGTCACAACCGCTCCCAGTGTTATCTATCATGTGTACAAGACCGACGGCACCATGGTGGAGATCGATAACCCCTCCAACCTGCCCGCCATCGGTGAGATCGAGCACATGGAGGAGCCCTATGTTACCGCCACCATCTACACCCCGCAGGATTTTGTGGGCGCTATGATGGATATCTGTGTGGATAAGCGCGGCATCTTCATCGATATGCAGTACGAGGGCAGCCGTGTCAAGCTGATCTACGAAATGCCCCTCAACGAGATCATCTACGAGTTCTTCGATCAGGTAAAGAGCCGCAGCCGGGGCTATGCCAGCTTCGACTACGAGCTCAAGGGCTACATGCCCTCCGAGCTGGTCAAGATGGACATCCTGCTCAACGGCGATATCTGCGATGCCTTCTCCATCATCGTCCACAAGGATAAGGCCTATGCCCGTGGCCGCTCCATCGCTGAAAAGCTGAAGGAGGTCATTCCGCGGCAGATGTTCGAAATTCCCATTCAGGCTGCCATCGGCGGCAAGGTCATCGCCCGCGAGACCGTCAAGGCCATGCGCAAGGACGTGCTGGCCAAGTGCTACGGCGGCGACATCACCCGTAAGAAGAAGCTGCTGGAGAAGCAGAAGGAAGGCAAGAAGCGCATGCGTCAGTTCGGTACCGTGGAGGTGCCCAGCGAAGCCTTCCTGGCTGTGCTCAAGATGAGCGACGATAAGTAATACATCGAGGGCCGGAGCTGCCCTGTCCGCACCCCGCTCAAGGAAGCGCCGCTTCCGGGCGGGGTGCATTTGCCTGTGCGGTAAGAAAGGATGGTTCTTTCCATGAGATACAGCGCAAAGCCCCTTCATCTGATGGCACTGCTGCTTGCGGCGGCGCTTCTCCTTACCGGTTGCACCGGTGCTCCCAAGGGTGTCGGCTCCGATGAGGCGCAAGCCGCGTTCGAAACGCTGTGCAGGCAGATGCTGGAATACTCCGCTGCTGCCGACGGGGAGAAGGTACTCAAGCTGGTAGCTGCCTATCCGGAGGGCTATGACGAGTGCACCTATATGAGCATCTTCAACGAATTCAACCTGCAGGGCTGGCCGGACTATCTGTTCTATACCATCCCGTTGGATGCAAACGGTACCCGCTATCTGGGCAGCATTGTCAACTCCCTCACCGAGAACGGGCAGACCCGGTCGGTCAGCGACTGGCTGGTGGTCACTTTTGCGGACGGCACCTGCAAGATCGATGGTTCCCCCGAGGCGGCAGAGCTGGTCGCTCAACTGGATCTCTACCCGGAGGAGATGAAGAAAGCCGAAGCGGACGGGCGCTTTACCGCAAGGCTGGGCGAAAGTGACCGGCGGTTTGCGGTGGAGAAGGCGGTCATTCCGCATTGCTTCACCCTGCGTGCCTACGCCATGTGGCAGAATGCAGACGGATCGCTGGATGTGGCGGTGAGCCTGTCCAACGGTACCGATGCGGTGCGCCCGGTGGAGAGCCTCACCATCACAGTCACGGATATGGAGTGGAACGAACTGGTGCTGTATACGGAGCCGGTCTCGCTTGCGATCGAAAGCGGAGATTCCGAAAACCTGATCATCCGCATCCCGGCCGGGCAGTTGAACACCCAGCCGGATGATGCGGTACAATATGTGGTCTTTGTGCAGGGCTGATGCCTGCCGGGCCCAATAGGTTATGAAGGAGGTTTCTTCCCCATGCCTCTGGTCAATGATCCAAAGCTGGTCGAAAACCAGTATGCCAGCGCAGAGAAGCTGGATATCCGCATCCGGCTGCATCAGAAGTATTCTCTCAACAAGGAGCCCTTCGGGGAGTGGATCCATGCCCACTATCACCTTGCACCCGGCATGCGGGTGCTGGAACTGGGCTGCGGCACCGGCAGCATGTGGCAGGATGCCGCCCGCTGGCTGCCGCAGGGGGCAGAGCTGATCCTTTCCGATTTTTCGGAGGGCATGCTTGAGCAGGCGCAGAGAAATGTGCCGCCGCTGCCGGGCATCACCTTCCGGCAGGTGGATATCCGACAGATCCCTTTTGAGGACGATACCTTTGATGTGGTCATCGCCAACATGATGCTCTACCATGTACCGGATCTGCACGGGGCGCTTGCGGAGGTGGCCCGGGTATTGAAGCCGGAGGGGCGCTTCTTCTGCGCCACGGTGGGGGAGAGGGGCATCGCCCGCTGGCTGGCGGAGGTGCTGGGTTGCGAGGAAGCCGATCGATACCCATTCTCTTTGCAGAATGGCGGCGATGCGCTCCGGCAGCATTTCGGCAGCGTTCAGCTGCATACCCGGCAGGACGGTCTCCGGGTGACTGATCCGGAGGAGCTGGTGGAGTATGTGCTTTCCATGGCAAGCTTCAGCGGCCTTCGGCAGCAGCCAAGAGAGCAGCTTACCGCACAGCTGGTGGCGCAGGCGGTAGATGGGGTCATTGCCATCCCCAAGGAATACGGCTTGTTTGAGGCCTCTCAGCCGCTGGGATGAGGGCTGTCCCCGCAGGCGGCTCCACCGGCAGCCAAAAGAAAAGTAGGAATGAATTTTTCGTTGCAGACAAAGCGTTTGCCGGAAAACAACGAAATTTGTAACGGAATTTTCAAATATCACTCTTGCCAAAACCGGCATACCATGATAAAATAGTCAGGCTGTTATGCATGCAAACTCCCGTTAGGAGGTGTAATTGATGGGCAAGTTTTGTGAAGTATGCGAGAAGGGCGCGATGAGCGGCCACAACGTGAGCCACTCCAACCGCAAAACCAATCGCGTGTGGGCTCCCAACGTGCAGAATGTACGTGTGCTGGTCGACGGTCGTCCTCAGCGCATGAACGTGTGCACTCGTTGCCTGCGCAGTGGCAACGTGCAGCGCGCGCTGCCCACCAAGTCCAACGTGGAGGAATAATCTTTGTTGGCTTGAATATGTCCCGTGCCCGCCAGGGCACGGGGCGTCTTTTTATTTTTCTTCGCCTTCCCTCACATGGCCTGCGTGCTCACGTGCCGCCCGCCCTCCCGGGCAATGCGGTAGAAGCCAATCAGGTTGGAGGGGCGCAGCTGGTGGTAGACCTCCCGCACCCGGTCATAGTCCTCCAGATCAAAGCGTATGCTGAGGCCGCAGCCCATGGAAACATCTCTGGGTGTGGTAATGATGGATGTGTGCACCCCCGCACGGCGCAGCGCTCCCTCAAATTTCAGCACCTGTTGCCGGGAGCGGAAGGATGCGATGCCGAAAACTTCATTCATGGGTTCATATCCCCCTTTCTTGCACATACAGTATACGCAGAGCCGCATGGTGTGTGTGGCGGGCAGAATGGCAGAGGGGGATGGACCCATGATCTATTTTGATAATGCAGCCACATCATGGCCCAAGCCGCCCATGGTGGTCAGAGCCATGGCAGGTACGCTTATAAAGATCGGCGGCAATCCGGGCAGGGCAGGGCATCCCCTGTCCCTATGCGGCGGTCGGGTGATCCAGCGCTGCCGGGAGGTGCTGGCGGAGGCCTTCGGAGCCAAAGCGCCGGAGCAGATCATCTTTACCTCCGGCTGCACAGAGGCGCTGAATATCGCCATCCGGGGTATGCTCTGTGAAGGGGATGAGGTGTTGTGCAGCCATGGGGAGCATAATGCGGTCATGCGTCCCCTGCGGGAGCTGGAGGCGGCGGGGCAGATCTCTGTACGTCTGCTCCGGCCCAACAGTCTGGGGCAGATCACCGGGGAGGCGATCCGGGAGGCGGTCACGTCCCGAACGGCGCTGTGCGTGCTGTGCCACGCCAGCAATGTGACGGGGGTCATCCAGCCGGTGAAGCAGCTGTCAGCGGTGCTGCACAGCTACGGCGTGCCCCTGCTGGTGGATGCGGCGCAGACGGCGGGCGTGCTGCCCGTATCGCTGGAAGCCCTTGGTGCGGATATGATCGCCATGCCCGGGCACAAGGGGCTTTTGGGGCCGCATGGCACAGGGGTGCTGGTGCTGGGGGAAGATATGCTGCCCCGCCCGCTGGTGATGGGCGGCACCGGCTCCATGAGCGAGAGCATGCGTCAGCCCGATGCCCTGCCGGACAGGTACGAGAGTGGTACGCCCAACCTGCCGGGCATTGCAGGGCTGTTGGCGGGGGCAAGGTTTGCCCTGCGGCACCGGGCAGAGATCGAGGCATACGAGCAGGAGCTGTCCGGGCGGCTGCGCACCGGGCTGGATCGGATGCGGGGCATCCGGGTGCTGGGGCATCCGGGTGCGGAGAAGGTGGGTGTGGTCAGCTTTGTGCCTGCCGTGATGGATCCCGGCGAACTGGCGGATCAGCTTTCGGCAGCGGGTTTTGCCCTGCGGGCGGGGCTCCACTGTGCCCCGGCCATCCATGAATGGCTGGGTACCATGCACAGCGGCGCCTGCCGCGCCAGCGTGGGCATCTACAACACCGAGCAGGAGGTGGATCTGTTGCTGGCGGCGGTGGATCGTGCGCTGGGCATGCGGTAGGCGGTCAGCCGGAGAGAGGTGCAGCAGCTGCTCTCCGGCTGGGTTTCCGCTGCTTTGAAAAAAACTTTCAAAATACCGTTGACAAATCCCCGGAAATGATATATGATAAACAACGTCGCATGAGCGACACAGCATCGCGGGGTAGAGCAGTTTGGTAGCTCGTCGGGCTCATAACCCGGAGGTCGAGGGTTCAAGTCCCTCCCCCGCAACCAACACATGGCGGCGTAGCTCAGCTGGCTAGAGCATTCGGTTCATACCCGACAGGTCATTGGTTCAAATCCGATCGCCGCTACCACAAACCACCTTGATCGATCAGGGTGGTTTTTCTTTTATCATTTCTGCTGCAGGAGAGGTATGTATGCTGATCGACATCACCCTGAAGGTAACGCCGGAGCTCTCCCGGGAAGCACAGTCCAATCAGGATCGCTCTCTGGTGGGGCATCTGGGCACTCATTTTGATGTGATGGACAAGGAATTCCCGCTGGAATACACCCGCCGCAACGGGCTGGTGTTCGATGTGTCCGCCATCCGCGGGCGGGATGTGCAAAGCGCCGATGTGGCGCTGGAGAAGGTGGAGCCGGGCATGTTCGTGGCTTTCTTTACCGGCTGGCTGGAGCAGGTGGGCTACGGCAACAGCGAGTATTTTGCCTGCCATCCCCAACTGGCGGATGATCTGATCGATCAGCTGGTGGCAAAGGGCGTTTCCATCATCGGCATCGACTGTGCAGGCATCCGCCGGGGGCGGGAGCATACGCCCAAGGATCAGTACTGTGCAGAGCATGGCTGCTTTGTGGTCGAGAACCTGTGCGCACTGGGTACGCTGCTGGCGCAGGGCGAAGGTTTCACCGCCCACACCTACCCGATGCACTTTGCGGGCGTTACCGGTCTGCCTTGCCGGGTGATCGCTGAGGTCTGACCGGTGGCACACCCTATCAAAAGGAGGAACAGCGTATGTTGGCATTGATCCCTGCCATTTTTGGCGGCGTGCTGGTGTTTATCGGCTTTGTGTTCTGGCTCATCTGCCGCTTTATGAACCGCGGCTACGATCGTACCGTCACCGGGCGGGTGGTGAGCTATACCGATGATTATCTCGTCTTTAATGCGGAGCAGGGCTATACCGATCCCAAGCCCCGCATGAGGGCTTATGTTACCGGCGGGATGGGCTACCACAGAATGGTGCATAAGGTATACACCTACACCGTGGGCACCCAGACCTATACCCGCGCGGACGGTGTAAGCTACAGCAGCAATCTGGCAAAGAGCGCCATCGGCAGGGAAGTGACCGTCAGCTACGATTCTGCCGAGCCCGGCCGCTCCGCACTGGTTTCCGGCAATGCTTTCACCATTGTTTACCGCATACTGTTCGCCCTTGGCGGCGTGCTGCTGCTGGTGGCAGCGTTGATGTGGCTTTGTTGACCGGCGCTGTTGGAGGGGGCTGCTGCACACCGCAGCGGCTCCCTTTTTTCTTTTCGGCCATCAAAGACAGCAAGCAGGGAAATGCAGCCCCCTGCCTGTTTGTGCTATGCTGCTCTTGCCTTAAGGAACAAACACCATTCAAAGGAGGGAGAAAATCCATGTCGCCGCAGATCGAACAGATCCTTCAGCAAACGCTGGATCGGATCGAGGAATCGCTCAAGACCGATATCACCCCCGGGGAGCTGAGCAGGGCGGCAGGCTTCTCCCACTATCATTTCTGCCGGATCTTCAAAGCGGCCACGGGCATGAGCGTGATGCGCTACATTACCCTCCGGCGGCTGCTGCATGCGGTGTATGCCATCAGCAGAGGGCAGGAAAAGACCGAGGCTGCCATGGCCTACGGCTTCGATTCCTACGCTGGGTTCTACAAGGCGTTCCGCCGCGCGTTCGGCGCATCGCCCACGGAGCATCTGCGCACCCACCGGGCCGCCCCTCCGGCAAGAGTCAACCTGAAGGAACAGGGAGGAAGCATGGAAAGACACATCATCGAAAAAGCCCTTGCCTGCTGGGGGCTGGAGGGAGCAGCCGCCGATGCGGTCTGCTACGCAAACACAGGAAACCTGAGCGAGAATACCTTTACCATTGACGGAAAATACGTACTCAAATGCAGCCGCGGGCTGGGCAGCATGCAGCGGCAGGCTGCGCTGCAACGGGCGCTGCATGCCTGCGGGCTGGCCTCTGCGGTACGCAGCACCCTCAGCGGCAGCGATACCGCCCACATCGAGGAGTGGGAGTGCCTGCTGATGGAACTTTTGCCCGGTGCGCCGGTGCGTGCGGAGCAGCTGCTCCGGGAGCCTGCCATGGGTGGTATGGTCGGCGAGGGGCTGGCCCGTCTGCATGAGGCGCTCAAAGGCTGTGACCCTCTGCTGTGCAGCCGGGAATGCATCTCCGATACCCTCCGGGGCTGGGCGATCCCCAAGCTGACAGAAAACGATGCGGACAGCTGGCGCTGGACAGAGGCGTGGTTGGAGCGCTTCAGCGCATTGGAAAAGCAGCTGCCCACCCAGATCATCCACCGGGATCCCAACCCGGATAACTTGCTGGCAGCCAATGGGCGCATTACCGGATTTCTGGATTTTGAGCTGAGCTGTATCGCGCCCCGCATCTTCGATCTGGCGTACGCTGCCACCGGCGTGCTCTCCGTGGCTTTTACCGGAGCCGGGGATGGCGAAACCTTTGTCCGGCTGGCGCATGCCATCTGGCAGGGCTACCACGCCGCTTCTCCCCTGACCGATGGGGAGTGCACCGCTTTGCCGGATATGGTCATCGCTATCCAGCTGATCTGCGTAGCCGCCTTTACCGGCACCGACCGGTTTGCCCATCTGGCAGCCACCAACCGGCAGATGCTGGCAATGATCCTGCAAAACGAGGCAGCCCTCCGGCAAAGCATCACATAAACGAAGAAAGCCCCCTTGTCCCTGCCTTTCGGGCGGGGCAAGGGGGCTCATCTCATCTAAAAACTCACCTTAGCGACTTTTGGATGAATGGGCGTGGGGGACTGCCGCATCTGCGGCAGCGCCCCACGTTGGTGTTGTTTCAGCTGTCCCCGCCGGGCTGGATGCCGTTCATGGCATCCTCCAGCCTGCGGCGGCAGATCCCTTTGTAGCGGGCCTTTACCCGCTGCTCCTCCTCCCAGCGGAGCAGCCCGCTGTCCTGGAGCGCCTTCAGCCTGAGGCCGTCGCTTACGGCCCGCTTCAGCTCCTTGTCAAAAGCGCCGATGGCACGGTTGGAAACAGGATCGCGATAGGACATGTTTGTCATCCTCCTTTGCAGTATGCAGTTGAACAGGTGCATGCCGGCAATGGCAGATCAACGTCAAAAGACGCTATCTCTGCGATGGGCAGACTTTCCCTGTGGGAAAGCCTCACTTACCTCAGAAATAGCGTCTTTTCTTTCCTCCCCGGTGGGAGGATGAATACTATAACATACCGCAGGAGTGTATGTCAACAGAAAAATACAAAAAGCCCATGCCTGCAAGCGCAGGCATGGGCTCAGGTTAGTGCCTTAAGGCAGTTGAGCGAAGCGAAACAGAAAACCACCCGCTATGCGGGTGGAAGAGAAAAAGTTATACAAAAAGACACCTTTCGACTACAATAAGGATGTTCAGGCCTATTGCAGAAAGAAAGGTGAAATGTA
>JAZQHO010000154.1:0-12226 GCA_045540635.1 Candidatus Limiplasma sp. | reverse complement strand
CCGGGCCGATGCGCACGGTAAAGGCCATCTCGCCCTGATTCTCCAGCAGCTCCACCAGCTTATCCTTGGTCTCCAGCACGCTGAGGAAGCCTTTGGCCTTCTCCACATCGCTGTATTCGGGAAAGTTGAGGATGTTGCTGGGGCCGCCCAGCGCAAGCTTTGCCTTGGTGCTGCTGCCTGCCTGCTCCATAAACCGGGCAATGCTGCCCGCCAGCTGACGGTGCTGGTGCATCTGGCTGCTTTCGGCAAGCGCCTGCTGCGCTTCGCTGAGCGTCAGGCCGCTGAGGCGCTCGGTGAGCATGCGGCTGATGGCATAGAGGGCATCCGCATCCAGCCCGGGCCCCACCTCCACCACCGTATCGCGCATGATGCCGCCGTCGGTGACGATGACCACCAGCGCATGGGTGGAGGAAACCGGCACCAGCTGCAGGTTGCGGATGTGGAGCTCCTGCCCCTTGGGGCTGAGCACCAGAGCGGTGTAGTGGGTAAGGCCGCTGAGCACCTTGGCGGCGTGGTTGATCACGTCCTCCATCTGGCGGGAGCGGTCTGCGAAATAGCTGTGGATGCTCTCGCTTTCGCCCGTGGGGATAACGCCTCTTTCCAGAAGCTGATCCACATACAGGCGGTAGGCCTTGGCGCTGGGGATGCGCCCTGCGCTTACATGGGGCTGATCCAGATAGCCAAGCTCCTCCAGATCGCTCATTTCGTTGCGGATGGTGGCGGAGCTTAAGCCCATCTCGTATTTTTTGGAGATGGTACGGCTGCCCACGGGGATCGCCGTGAGGATGTAGTCGTCGATGATCGCCTGCAAGATGCGGAACTTGCGTGCGTCCATCATCATGGCTGCTGCCTCCTTACGCTGTTATTCTTCGGATTGTTAGCACTCATCAAAGGCGAGTGCTAACACTGCATATGATATGCCCCAACCGCCGGTTTGTCAAGAGGATTTTTCCCTTTCTCGTCCAAGTTTAAGGATTGTTCACAAACCCGCAGAGAGCGGGATGACGGCTGCCGGGCAGCTGTGGTACAATGCACCCGGGAGGTGGGATCTGACCCATGAAAACCCAGAGGCTGTTCCACATCATTCACAGGCTGCTGCGGGACGGGCATGCCACTGCGCCCTGTCTGGCAGAGGAGCTGGAGGTTTCCGTGCGCACCATCTACCGGGATGTGGATGCGCTGTGCGCAGCAGGCGTGCCCATCACAGCGGAGCAGGGCAAGGGCGGCGGTTTTTCCCTGATGGATGGTTTTGCGCTGCCCGGCACCCTGATGACCCCGGAGGAGCAGGCGCAGCTGCTGCTGGCGGTACGAAGCACCGCCTCCGTGACCGGTACCGATGCATCCTCGCTGATGCTGAAGCTGGGCGGGCTTTTCCAAAAGCGTGAGGATAACTGGCTGACAGTGGAGCTTACCCGCTGGGGCAGCCCAGGCGGCACGGACGAACGCTTTGAACTTTTGCAGCGGGCGATCCGGGAGCGGCGTTCGGTGCAGTTTGCTTATGTGGGCGCAGGCAGTGCCGGACAGCGCACCGTACAACCCGCCCGGCTGGTCTACAAAGCCTCTGCGTGGTATCTGCAGGGCTTCTGCCTGCTGCGGCAGGCATTCCGTACCTTCAAGCTCAGCCGCATGCGTTCTCTTGAGATGACCGGCGAAGGCTTTGAGCCACTGCCGGATCCGCCGCCCATTGAAAGCTTTGCCGCCGCTGCCCGCTACCCGGAGGTGAAGCTTCGTTTCCCTGCGGAGATGGCCTTCCGGGTATGGGATGAATTTGACGGCGATACCATTACCGAAGAAGCGGACGGCAGCCTGACCGTAACCGCCCGTATGCCCACCGACGACGGCTGGCTCTGCGGCTACCTGCTTTCCTTCGGCGGCGCTGCGCAGGTGCTGTCACCCGCCTCGCTGAAAGGGGAGCTGGCAGCCCATGCCCGACGGATGGCAGACATGTACGAAAAAAATCTGACCGTTCCATAAAACCAGACAGAAGGTGTCAGGTTATCTGCTGTATGCTGGTTTCATCCCGCAAGGGAAAACCAACACACAGGAGGACGACTCTATGGAACAAATCTTCTGCCAGAGCTGCGGCATGTCCCTTGGCAGCGACAAAACCATCTATGGCACCGAAAAGGACGGGAGCCTGAACCGGGACTACTGCATCTACTGTTACAAGGACGGCGCTTTTACCGGCCACATGACGATGGAGGAAATGATCGAATTCTGCATTCCCTTTACACTGAAAGCAGAGCCCGGCAAGACCCGGGAGGAAGCCAGAGCGGAGATGGAGCAGTTCTTCCCGCTGTTGAAGCGCTGGGCGCAGCAGCAGGGCTGACAAAGCAAAAAACACACATGCAGCACACACCGGCGGATTGAAAACGGTCCGCCGGTGTAGTATATTAGGAAGGAGTTTTCAGAAACGGAGAGAAGCCATGAAAAGAACCAAACTGAAAGACCGGCAGCTGCCGGACTACACCAAGGGAGAAGAAGTATTCAACATGGTATCCCACATCGTGGGCGGTGCTTTCGGCATTCTTGCGCTCATCGCCTGCGTTGTGGTCTCTGCCATCAGAGGCAGCATCTGGGGCGTGGTGAGCGGCACCATCTACGGTGTATCGCTGATCCTTTTGTACACCATGTCCAGCATATATCACGGGCTGAGGCCCAACATGGGCAAACGGGTGATGCAGGTGCTGGATCACTGCACGATCTATTTTCTGATCGCAGGCACCTATACGCCGGTGGCGCTGTGCGCCATCCGTCCCCTGTTCCCGGTGTGGGGCTGGCTTATTTTCGGCTTTGTGTGGGGCGTTTCGGCGGTGGCGGCGGTGTTTACCGCCATCGATCTGAAAAAGTACGCCAAGCTGAGCATGATTTGCTACATCGGGCTGGGCTGGTGCGTGGTGCTGGCGCTGAAGCCCACCATCGCCTCGGTGCCCGTTGCCGGTCTGCTCTGGCTGCTGGCGGGCGGCATCGCCTACACAATAGGTGCTGTGCTGTACGGGCTGGGCAAGAAAAGAAGATACATGCACTCGGTATTCCACCTGTTTGTGCTGCTGGGCAGCATACTGCAGTTTGTGGCGATCATCGGGTATGTGCTGTAATAGAAACAAACACAGCAAAGGGGCTGCGGCAGATCCTTTGAGGGATCCGCCACAGCCCCTTGAGTATTCCAGAAGCAGCTTACTTAACGTTGTACACGCCGCCGTAGCCAGTGCTGAACAGGTCTTCCAGAGCGCCGTTCACATTGGTGCAGTTCTCCAGCTCGAAGGTGCAGTTGATCGCCTGCAGACCCTCGGGATAGCCGTCGGAGTAGTTGGCGCCCTTCACATCGAAGGTGCAATCGATAAAGTCCACATCGCCATGGAGAGGACGAGAGCGGCCACCATCAAGAGGGTGCGTTTGCTCATGGGACTGTACTTCCTTTCTTAACGATGTGGGGAGCGCCCTTTTACAGGCTGCACCCACTTTGATAAATTTTAACAGTTATCAATAACAAACGCAACCCGATTCCATCATTTGTAATTTATTGTTAAGAAACGTTTTCCAGACATGCTCTGTTTTTCCAGCATCAATCCATCAAGCGAAGCAGCGCCTCATTCTGAAGCAGCAGCCCTGTCGGGGTGAGCGCAAAGGCCTCTCCCCCCTCCTGCCAGCAGCCCAGTCCATCCCGGATCAGGCTTTCCAGCCGCTCGCCGTAGCGCCCGACAAGGCTTTGTCCATGCAATTTTTCAAACCGGGCAAGGCTCACGCCCTCGTTCATACGCAGCCCCAGCATCATGCTTTCGAACATGGCTTCCTCTGCGCTGACAAGGCTTCTTTCTACCGGATGCAGGGGAGAACGGGCGGTATATGCCTCCACCTCTGCTGTGTTGGCCACACGCACCCGCACCGCCCCCATCTGCTTTTCCTGCTCCGTGGGCGGCACCATGCCATGGGCGGCGGCCCCCAGCCCCAGATACCATGCGCCCTGCCAGTAGCCCACATTGTGGCGGCAAGCGTATCCCGGCCTGGCATAATTGCTGATCTCGTACTGCTGCAAGCCGTGTTTTTCCAGCACAAGGATGCCCTGTTCCGTCATTTCGGCGCAGGCATCGTCATCGGGCACGGAGAGCGCCCCTTCCTCCACCATGCGGCACAGGGGCGTGCCTTCCTCCAAAATCAGGCTGTAGGCAGACAGGTGGGTGATCCCCAGCCCGCACAGGGCATGCAGGGTATCCAGATAATCGGTCAGGCTCTGCCCGGGCAGGCCGTACATCGCATCCGCATTCAGATTATCCAGTCCCATGCGCTGCGCCAGACGGATGCTGTCCTCCGCCTCCCGGAAGGTATGGATGCGCCCGATGCGGCGCAGCAGCGGCTCCTGCGCCGCCTGCACGCCGAGGGAAAGGCGGTTGAGCCCGTTCTTCAGAAGCACAGAAAGCCATTCTTCCGTCAGCGTGCCCGGGTTTGCTTCGCTGGTAAACTCCGCATCCGGACAGAAGGAAAAGCTGCCGTGCAGCGCCTCCAGCACACCCGCCATCAGTTCCGGCGGTACAACAGAGGGCGTGCCACCGCCCAGAAACACCGTGCTCACCCGTGCATCCGGGTACCTCTCCCCCGCCGCACGGATCTCTTTTTCCAGCGCATGGCAATAGGCAGCCATGGTTTCCCGCCCGGCTGCCGATGAAACAAAATCGCAATACAGACATTTCCGTTTACAAAATGGAAAATGGATATATAATTGCAGTAACACGCTGCATCCCCTCCAAGGAGGAGTATACCACAATCAAGGAGGTTTTTCATTATGGCGCAGATCGAGCACATTTTTGAAACCATTGTCCACATCTGCATACTGCTCATTGAACTAGCGGGCACGATCGTGATCGTGTGGAGCATGTTCCGCGGCTTCATCGGCTTTGCAAAAAAGGACGCGGGCACCCGTATCCAGCTGGCGCAGGGCATCATGCTGGGGCTGGAGTTCAAAATCGGCAGTGAGGTGCTGCGCTCGGTGATCGTGAGCTCATGGAACGAGCTGGGCACGCTGGCAGCCATCATTCTGCTGCGCAGCCTGCTCACCCTTCTGCTGCACTGGGAGATCGAGGCAGAGGAAAAACGCCAGCGGCGAAGCGAACCAACAGACCCGCCCGCCGCAGATACGCCCGAAGCCGATTAAAGCGCCCCCGGCATGATGCGGATGTTTTCCGATGCCACCTCTGTATGCTCCAGACAAATGGACAGAATGACCGCACTCTGAGCGGCAGTCACCTCCGATGCGCTTACCGCTATGGTAAGCGCATCGTTTTGCATCAGAACAAGACAGGGCGCAAACCCGGCATGCACCAGCGCCTCCTCCAGCCCCAGCTCCGTCTGGTGCTGGAGGATCATCTGCGCCGCCTGTGCCGCTGCCTGCTGTCGTGTTTCCTCCCGCAGCATTTCCTGCTGCACCAGTGCCTGCACGGCTGCCAGATCCTTTTCGTATGCCGCCTCCCGCTGCTGGCGTGCCGTCAGGGCAGGAGACGGCAGGGATGGCGTTTCTGTGGGCACAGCTGCCGTACCTTCCGGCAGGGAGGAAGCCGTCTGCTGTCCACCCCAGCGCAGCCAGCCCAGCACGGCGGCTGCCACCAGCAGGGCTGCCAGCAGCCAGAGCCTGACCCATTTCCTTTCCTTGTGTGCAAAGAGATCCTCCGGGGGCATATGGTTGGTTTTCATACCTTTGCTCCTTTACTGCTCATTCATGGCAAACACATCCACCGCTTCTTCCGGCAGGCTCAGAAGCGTACGCACCGCCCGGATCAGCTCCAGACGGACGGACAACGCCTCCGCGCCCTGCGCCACCACCACAGCGCCGGTGGGGCTGCCCGAAGCACCGCCGGCAGCAGGCGCATAAAACAGCGCCACCTCCACACGCCCCGCCCCTTCGATCAGGCTAAGCACCTGCGCCATACGCTTTTCCTCCCTGCTGGCTGTGCCCGCATCGCCCGCGCCGCCCAGCACCAGCAGCAGAAGCAGCGCTGCCAGTGCCGCCATGCTCCACAGCAGCGAGCGGTTGGACAACCATTTCTTCATGCTCCCGCCCCCTCCAGCGGCTGCCAGCGTACCTGCCCGACCTCCGCATTCAGCAACTCCGCCACTGCCTCGCACAAAGCGTTTTCCTCCATCAACGGCGGTGAATTGTCCTTTTGCAGCAGCAGTTCCACGCCCTCCAGCGAACCATCGGTTCTCAGGCGCACCACCGCATCCGCACGGTAGCCCGCCCGCTTCGCCGTGCGGCAGCACAAGCTGCGGGCCTGATTGGCAAGGCTGGTAAGGGCGATGCGGTCATAGCCCGTAAGCGGCGCTGCTGCCGCCTGCATCCGGAGCACAGGCCACTCCGCCGTGCGCACACTGCCCAGCAGGCCATCCAGCGAGCCGATCAGTGCAGCCATCACCATCAGGCTTACCGCCATGTGCACCATGCGCTGCTGCCTGCCTTCCGGCAGCAGCATTTCGCACAGTGCCCACAATCCTGCCAGCACCGCCAGCTGGCGGACGAATGCATTCATAATCACCCCTCCATACCCGTCAACGGAGCATCACCGTCATGTGGCCCACCATGACCAGCTGTGCCACCAGCAGCAAAAACATCGCTCCCACGCTCAGCTGAATGATGAACAGAAGCGAGAACACCTCCGAATAATCACCGATGCAGCCGCAAAGCGGGCTGTCGCTCATCGGCTCCAGCACCGCCGCCACCGCACGGTACAAAAGCATCGCCGCCACGGTGCGGAGCAAGGGTATCATCAGCCGCCCAAGGAGCAACAGCAGCCCCAGCACGCCAACCGCATTCTGGATGAGCAGCGAGCTGCCCACCAGCGTATCCACCGTATCTGCAAACATGCCGCCCACAACGGGGATGAAATTATCCATGGCATATTTCGCCGTACGGATGCTGACCCCGTCCACCGCCGCCGCACTGAGCCCCTGCACGGTCATTACCCCGATGAACACGGTAAAGCCAAGCCCCAGCGTCCAGTCTGCCGCCTGTCGGATCAGCCTGCGCAGACCGGATACCCGCAGACGACTGCTGAGACCGCCCACCATGGTCAGCACAGCCACCCCCGCCGCAAGCGGCATGGTAGCCTGCTGCACCAGTGCGGTCATGGAGCCTGCCGCCGCCATCACTGCCGGTTCGTAAAACATGGAGCCCGCCGTGCCGCCGACTGCCGCCAGCAGCGTTACCAGCAGGGGAAAAAGCGCCTGCATCAGCCCTGCCATCTCCCCCACCGACTCCCGGCAGAGCGCAACATAGGCTTCCAGATCGGCGATCAGGAAGCCCATGGTCAGCATCAGCCCGCCAAAGTGCACCGTGCGGCTGCCGCTGCGCCCCCACTGCAGGTTTTCCGCCACCGCTGTCAGCAGAGCGGGAATCAGCAGGCGGCTCATGCGCCACAGGCTGTCTGTAAACAGACCTGCCGCCTGCTTTGCCAGCCAGCGGAGCGCCTCGTCGGCGGTAAGCACCGTTTGCCCGGTAGCCACCGCACGGAGCAGAGAGGCGGCATCCTGCGCAAAAAGGCCGCTTTCCTCCACCATACGCCCGAACAGGCTCAGATCCAGCCCGGCAAGGGTCTGGTCGATACTCTCCGCCAATGTGCCCATCGCAGACGCATGGCACAGCCCAGGCAGCAGGAGCAGCACCGCCGTGAACACCGATAGCAGCACCGCCCTGCCGTTCCGGCGTTCACGGCCCGGCATGCGGCGGGCAGAAGCAACCTTTCTTTTTGTATGCATCATTCCCGATTTCCTCTCCGGGGCTGCGGGCTCAGGGCACCAGCCCCACGATCCGCTCCAGCAGTTCCAGCAGCATGGGAGCCACCACTCCAAAGATGCAGATCCTGCCCGCCATATCCACCTTCAGCGCCAGACTTTTCTCGCCCAGATCCTCGCAGGTCTGGGCAGCCATCTCGGTGGCGTAGCTCATGCCCAGCACCTTGAGCAACAGGCGCAGATAGTCGGAATGGAGCCCGCCCAGCGCCCCCAGCCGCTCCAGCAGCCCCGATATGCCCTCCAGCTGCTCCAGCGCTCCCAGCAGCAGGATCCCGCCTGCCACCGCCGCCAGCACACCCGCCATATCCGGCTGCCAGCGCCTGACCAGCAGGCACAGCACCGCCGCAGCCACCGCCAGCCCCAGCCATTGCCAGAATGCCATGGTTAATAGAGCGAGAACACGCTCTTCAAGCTGCCAAACAACTCAGAGATCACATTCACCGCCAGCAGCAGGGCGATCACCAGCCCCACCACAGTGACCAACGTCCCCAGTTCCTCACGCCCCGCCCGGTTGAGCACCATGCTGATAAATGCCACCACCACGCCAAGTCCTGCCAGCTTGAACAGCACATCCAGCTGCAACACAGTCATGCCCCCTTCTTTACCACAGGATGATCCCTGCCATGATCCCTGCCAGCATGCCCAGCTGCACGCACAGTTTCCCGCCGGAACGGAAGCGGCGCTCCGCCTCCTCCGCCGCAGGCTTGAGCCTGCGCAGGCAACCGGCGACGGCTGCCTCCCGCATGGCTGCCGTACCCATGCCCAGCTCACCGAAAAGCTGCCGGAGCGCAGCACGCTCGGACGTTCCCTCCCCCGGCAGGCTCAACTGCTTTTCGCTCTGCTGATAGGCCTCTGCCAGTGAAAGCAGCGGCTCCCGGCGCAAAATCTCCGCCACAAGCGTAAAGCGCCGTGCCATGCCGCCATCCAGCCCCGCGGCGCACCCGGTAAGCAGTTCGCACATGCCCAGCCGCTCCTGTGCCAGAAGCAGGCGCAAACGGCTTAGCATCTCCTGCGTCTGCGTAAGGAGGCGGTGCCTTTCCGTCCATTTTTCCCGCACCGCCATGCCCAGCGACAGCCCCGCCGCCACACAGAGCAGCGCTCCGGCTGCCCCCGCCATCATGGCAGCACCACCGGCTGGAGGCTGCTGTCATACACCGCTGCCACCTGCCCCACGCCGGAGCCGTCCAGCAGCACATACCGCTCAAAAGCGTTGTGCAGCAGGATATGCGACAAAAGCCCTCTTGCCGGGGCAGGCTGCACGCTCCGGCCATGCAGCGTGCTTACCACACATACCCCGGCAGCAGCCGCATCCAGCACCGCCTGCACATCCGCAGGGGTGCCCAGTTCATCAGTCACCAGTACATCGGGAGCCATGCTCCTGAGCAGCCAGCGCAGTCCGGCTTCCTTGGGGCAGCCGTCCAGCACATCGGTATTGGGGCCCACCCTCAGCTGCGCCTCCCCTGCACACATGGCAGCGATCTCGCTGCGCTCATCCGCCACGCCCACACGGCAGCCCAGCTCCGACAGTCTGCGGCAGGCATCCCGCAGAAGCGTGGTCTTACCTGTGCCCGGCTGACCCACGATCAGCGTGCTGCGGGGGCGTCCCTGCTCATCGGTCAGGATGGGCAGCAGCCTGTCCGCAGCGCCCTGCCATTCCCCTGCCACACGGATGCACAGCGAGCTGATCTCCCGCAGCGCACGGATGCTTTGCCCCTGCAGGATCACCCGCCCACAGAGACCCATCCGGTGCCCGCCCCGCAGGGTGATGAAGCCGCTGCGCTGCTCCTCGGCACGGGCATACAGCGCATGCTCACTCAGCGCCTCCGCCATTTGCTGCACCTGCTGCGGCAGCGGCTCAAAATGACACAGCCTGACCCCCTCTGCGGTATGGATCGCCGTGCGCTGGCCTGCACGGATGCGGATCTCCCGCACACTGCCCTCCGGCAGCTGCAAAAGCGCCCGCGCCAGCATCCTCGGCAGGCAGCGTGCCAGTTCCTCCAGTGCTTCTCTCTGCGTCATGCATCACAGCCTCCTTCCTCATTCAAACAGGATCAATCCCAACGCCCGGAAGAACCGGGCATCCGCGCCTTCGGAAGCAGGCAGCTCCAGTGCGCTGCGGGCTGCCTGTACCGCCTGTACCGTACCGGCACCATAGATGCCATCGGTAGCGCCGTGGTAATACCCCAGCGCCCGCAAACGATCCTGCAAAGCTGCCACGTGGCTGCCCCGCGCCCCCGGCGCAAGCGGGATGAGATGGGTGTCCAGCAGACCATAGGGGCCGCCCTCTATGACCACCTTTGTGCCGTTGGGCACCTTGGCATAAAGCGTCTCTGAATCCTTTACATACATGCGGATACAGCCATGGCTGGCGTTGCCGCCGATGGAGCCCGGCTTGTTGGTGCCGTGAATGCCGAACTGGCCCCACGGCACATCCAGCCCCAGAAATCGGGTGCCGAAGCCACCCAGCTCCCCGGCAAAACGGCTGTTGATCCGATAGGTGCCGATGGGCGTTGGGGTATCGGCTGCTCCCGTTGCCACCGGATAGCGTGCCACCACCTGTGTACCCTCATAGAGGGTAAGGCTTTTCTGGTGAATGCTGATCAGGATCCACAAGCCCTCGGGCACATTGGCCCGCTGTGCCGCTGTCTGTTTTTGCGGCTGCGCCAGTGCCCTGCAGCCACAAAGCAGCCCAGCACAGCACAGGCAGAGAAGCAGCACTGCGCTACGCCTTGCCCGCATCCGCATCCCCTGCCTTTCTTCCGTCCTCTCCCAACCATATGAGCCTTGACCGGAGGATATGCAGATATGAAATGCTTGTAACATTATGCCTGCACCAAAAGGAAACGCCGCCGTCCCCGTCGAATGGATACAATGCAAAACACCGCCTGCCCGCTCGGGCAGACGGCATCTCTACAGGAGGAAAACGCTACGATGAAAAAGCTTCTTTTGATGATGACGGCACTGGTCATGCTCTGCCTGCCCATGGGTGTGCTTGCCGAGGAGAACCAGCTGTACCTGCCCTTTGGTGTTACCTTCGGACTGGATCTGGCGCAGACTGCCGAAACCGTGGGCGAAGGGGCTCAGGTGGAGGAATGGGACGATGATGGCAGCGGTTCTGTGTTCCTTTCGGATGTACCGCTGGGCATCGGCGAGCTTCAGGCCGGTTTTATCGGCATGAATGTGACCACCAACAACAGCCCCCGCCTGCCCCGGCTGGACAGCATCGATATCTCCATCACCTTTGAGGGCAACTGCATCGCCGCCTTCCGCAAGGCGCTGGCAGAGCTGACCGCCGTGTACGGTGCCCCCGACAGCGATCCCTTCGACGATTACGGCCGGGAAAGCTATCAGGAATACGGCAACCTGAGCGCCAGCTGGACCACCCCCGAGGTGCGCATCTACCTGAACATGGGCCAGGTCTACACGCCCAACGGCACGCTGGATCTGAGCTATGCCTACCGCCTCTGCTATGATCTGAGCGATCTGGACGAGTAAACGATCACACGCAAACGGGGCTGCCGCAGAAACTCATCTGCGGCAGCCCCGTATTTTTTTATTCTTCTTCCGCCATTGCACGCAGAGCCGCTTCGATGGCTTTGCGGCTGTCCTCGTAGCTGTAGCCGCGGCGTGCCATGGCTGCCAGCACCTTTTGCATCTCCTTGCGGGCATCCTCGCCGTTGTGCCGCCGGAGCAGCTTCTGCGCCAGCCGGACAGCGGCTTCGTTGCCCTCCTGCGCAGGCAGCTCCGCCAGCACATCCTCCACCAGCTGCCGGTCGAGCCCCTTGTGGAGCAGTTCCATGCGGATACGGCTTTTGCCCATCTGCCTGCGGGCGCAGGATGCGGCATATTCACCGGCAAAGGCTTCATCGTTGAGCAGGCGTTCCTTTTCCAGCTTGTAGAGCACCATGTCGATGGTATCCTCCAGATACATCGAACGCTTCAGCTTCTGCCGGATCTCGCCGGAGGCATGCGCACGCTGCGCCAGCATGGTAACTGCCTTGTTCAGCGCTGCCGGGTACTGCCTTGGCAGCAGCCATGCGCTGTACTCCACCAGATCCAGCTCCTCCCCCTCGCAAAGAGGACGCTCCGCCCAAATATCCCGGGCAATGAGCAGCTGCACCTCCTCATTGATCGTGACCAGTGTGCTGCGCCCCTTGCGTTCAATGGCAGTTACCACATCCTGCTTCATGGACGCTCACTCTCCCTTCGGCAGCAGAGCGTCGATCAGGCCGCGGTTGACCGCTGCCAGATGTCCGCACCGACTTTCACCGCTGCCACTGTTAAGGGCGGCAAAGCCATTACCCTCCGCATCGAAAAACACACCGTTCACCGCACCGTAGGCAAAGCCCTGGTGCCCCCACAGCGGGGCGGGGTGCACCTGCGGGTCGTCCAGCTGCAAAAGCCCCATGCCGTGCCGCATACGGATCTCCTTCTGCGGCCAGTCGGT
>JAZQHO010000153.1:0-16165 GCA_045540635.1 Candidatus Limiplasma sp. | reverse complement strand
AAGGACGACGGCCCTTTTAAGGGCGGCAAGTAATAAGCCTATGCATGTGCCAGACCGTATTACGCCCTCGAGGGCGTGGCAGGGAACAAAGGGCTTTGCCCGCATATGAAAAACCACCCGTTTTACGGGTGGATGTTTATTATCGTGTTTTTCTCCCTCCCATCACATCATCAGCGAGAACAGATCCACCTGACTGGTCTCCGGCAGCCCCTCCAGTGCGCCTTGGCTCCGGAGCGCCTCAATGGCGCTGGAGCCCACATGGGCACGGGTCTTTAGATCCTCGATGCTGATGAAGGGCTTCTCCGGGTCGCGGGTATCGATGATGCCCTGCGCCGAGGCTTCCGGGAAGCCGGAGATGGAGGTGAACGGGCAGCGCAGATCGTCCCCTTCGATGAGGAAGCGGTTCAGGTGGCTCTTGTAGAGATCCACCGGCAGCATGCGGATGCCGCGCATCTGCATTTCCAGCAGCATGCGGTAGGCGTTTTCCTCCTGCTTTTCGCGCACGCTCATCTTTTCCTCCCGGTTGGCGAAATCGGTCAGCCGGTCGCGGAGGGTCTGCACGCTCAGCAGCATGCGGCCGGCATCGAAGCCGTCGCCGCGGATGGTGAAGTAGGCGGCATAGTAGGCCTGCGGGCGGTACACCTTGTACCACGCCACACGCAGACCCATGGTCACATACGCAACGGCATGCCCGCGGGGGAACATGTACTTGATCTTTTTGCAGCTCTCAATGGCCCAGTCCGGCACATCGTGGGCCTGCATGGCTTCCTCCCATTCGGGCTTGAGGCCCTTGCCCTTACGGACGGATTCCATAATGTCGAAGCTCATCTTCTCCTGCATGCCCTTGGAGATGAGGAAGTTCATAATATCGTCGCGGGTGCAGAAGCACTGCGCCAGCTTGGCCTTGCCGGAGTTGATGATGTCCTGCGCATTGCCCAGCCATACGTCTGTGCCGTGGCTCAGGCCGGAGATGCGCACCAGCTCCTCCATGGTGGTGGGGCGGGTCTCCATCAGCATGCCGCGCACAAAGCTGGTGCCGAATTCGGGAATGCCCAGCGTGCCGGTCTCCCACATGATGTCCTCTTCGGTAACGCCCAGCGCATCGGGCTTGGAGAAGAGGCTCATCACCTTTTTATCGTCCAGCGGGATCTGCTTGAAGTTGACCCCCGTCAGCTCCTCCAGCCGGTGGATCATGGTGGGGTCGTCGTGGCCCAGACAATCCAGCTTGACCAGAATATCGTGCATGGAGTTAAAGTCGAAGTGGGTGGTCAGGGTGGAGCCTTCGATATCGTCTGCCGGGTGCTGGATGGCGGTAAACTGGCAGATATCGTACTCCTTGGGCAGAACCACGATGCCGCCCGGGTGCTGACCGGTGGTGCGCTTTACGCCCACGCAGCCCGCCGCCAGCCGCTCCTTGTGGGCGCGCCCGGCGGGGATGCCCCGCTCCTCCAGATACTTGGCGGCAAAGCCGAAGGCGGTCTTTTCCGCCAGACCGGAGATGGTGCCTGCGCGGTACACGAAGCCTTCGCCGAACAGCTCCTCAATGTAGGCATGGGCTCGGGGCTGGTATTCGCCGGAGAAGTTCAGGTCGATATCCGGCACCTTGTCGCCCTTGAAGCCAAGGAACACCTCAAAGGGAATATCGAAGCCGTCTTTGGAGAGCTTGTTGCCGCAGATCTCGCAGTCCTTGTCCGGCAGGTCAACGCCCACGCTGGCCAGCTCCGGCGGGGTAAGGAACATCTTGTGGCAATGGTCGCAGCGATAGTGGGGCGGCAGGGGGTTAACCTCCGTAATGCCGCACATGGTGGCAACAAAGCTGGAGCCGACGGAGCCGCGGCTGCCCACCAGATAGCCGTCTGAGAGGGATTTGCTCACCAGCTTCTGGGCAATGGAGTACAGCGTGCCGAAGCCGTAGCCGATAATGGAGCCCAGCTCCTTTTCCAGCCGCTTCTGGATGATCTCCGGCAGGGGATCGCCGTAGAGGGCCTTGGCGGTGTTCCACGAACGGTTCTGGATATCGTCCGCTGCATCGGGCCAGAAGGGCTGGAAGGTATCCTTGCCCTCCGGGTGCTTGGGGAAGAGCCGCAGCTCATCCACCATGTCGGCGATCAGCTTGGGGTTGGCAATGACCACCTCATAGGCTTTTTCCTTGCCCAGATAGCTGAACTCCTCCAGCATCTCGTCCGTGGTCTTGAAGTACAGGGGCGGCTGGTTATCGCAATCGTCAAAGCCCAGACCCGCCTGCAGAATGGTGCGGTAGATGGAGTCGGACGGGTTGAGGAAGTGCACGTCGCCGGTGGCGACAACGGGCTTGCCCAGCTTTTCGCCCAGTGCAACGATCTTGCGGTTAAAGTCCCGGAGATGCTCCTCGTCCCGTGCGGAGCCGTTGCGGATCATAAACTGGTTGTTGCCGATGGGCTGGATCTCCAGATAGTCGTAGAAGGCAGCGATACGCTCGATCTCGCTCTCCGGCTTGCCGTCCGCAATGGCACGGAACAATTCGCCCGCTTCGCAGGCGCTGCCGATGATGAGCCCCTCCCGGTATTTGATGATGTTCTCCCGGGGCATGTTGGGGTGGCGGTAGAAATACTTCAGGTTGCTGTCGGAAATCAGGTGGTTCAGGTTCTGCATGCCCTTCTGGCTCTTGCACAAAAGGATGATGTGGTAGCTTTCGCCGATGGTCTCGCCCGCCAGAACGCTGTCCAGCTCGCTGAGGGTGGCAGCGCCCTTTTCCTTGGCGGCCTCCAGCATCTTCTGGAGGCACTGGGCGGTGGCGGCGGCATCGTGCACGGCCCGGTGGGCGTTTTTCAGCGATACGCCCAAAAGGCGGCACACGGCACCCAGCTTGTGGCTCTTCTGCCCCGGGTACAGCCTGCGGGACAGGGTGAGGGTATCCAGCACCGGGGCCTTGAAGGTGATGCCCATGCGCTCGCATTCTGCCTGTAGCATGCCCATATCGAAGGGGGCGTTGTGGGCGGCCACCGGGCAGTCGCCGATAAAGCGGAGCAGCTCGCTTACCGCCTCTGCGGGGGTGCCCTTGCCCCGGAGCATCAGGTCGGTAATGCCCGTCAATTCCGAGATCTTGGGCTTCAGCGGGATGCCGGGGTCGCACAGGATGCTCAGCTCGTCCACGATCTGCCCGTCCTGCAGCTTTACTGCGCCCACCTCAATGATCCTGTCCATGGCATGGCTGAGACCGGTGGTCTCAAAGTCCAGCACAACGATGGGGGTATCCAGCGGGCGGTCGTCCGCATCCCGGACGATGGGGTTCATCTCGCATAGATAGCCCTCCACGCCGGGGATCAGCTTGATGCCGTTCTTCTTGGCAGCGCCGAAAGCAGCCGGGAAGGCCTGTGCGCTGCCGTGGTCGGTGATGGCAACGGCGGGGTGCCCCCACTTGGCGGCCTGCGCGATCAGTGCGCCCGCATCGCCAGTGGCATCCATGGTGGACATGGTGGTGTGCATGTGCAGCTCGATGCGCTTCTCCGGGGCGGTATCCTGCCGCTCTGTTTTGGGCATCTGCTGGATATCGCGCACGGTGATGCTCAATTCGCCAAGGAAGTTGTCCATGCGGCACTCGCCCCGCACCCGCACCCGCATGCCGTTCTTGATCAGCTTCAGCTGGTCGTTCACCTTCTGGCGCTCCTCGTCCGTGGGGGGCTTGGGGGTCTCGCCCATGGGGGTGCGGCGGGCCCGGTACTGGTAGAAGGCCTTGCAGTAGATGGTGCCGTTATCGTCGTAGACGGCAAAGGTGGAAAGCACCGTTTCGCCGCCCTTCAGCTCCTTGGGGTCGTTGAGGCCGGTCACGATGCCGTCGATCACCACCACACCGCTGTCCTCTGCCAATTCGCAGATGGGTACCGGCGGGTCGGCGATGCCACGGCCCTTGATCACATCGCCCTTGGGCTCCGGCTTGGCAGCGGGGCGGGCGGGGGCGCTGCTGCGGCTGGCTGCGGGCTTTGCAGCTGCCTTGGCCACCGCTGCGGTCAGTCCGCCTGCGGGCGCACCGGTCTGCTCCGCGTCCTGCTGGGCCAGAACGGTATCATCCCACAGGGGCGGCTCGTCGGGGGAGGATTCCTTGGTCGGAAACGAAAAACCCCGCTCGGCACGCATCTTCTTCGTCCAAGCGTCCCGCTCGCCGCATACCGTCAGCGATACCGGCACCGTGACCCGGAAAATGTCGTAGATGGCAGTCTTGAGCTTTTCGTCCACCTGATGGCTCTTGAAAAAATGCAGGGCGATGCTGTCCGGGCAGGTGAGCAGGATGCCGCCATCCTCGTAGCTCCAGCCGGTATCATCCACCCATGCGGCCATGGCAGGGCTCTGGCGGCGCAAAAAGTCCGTCAGTACGCTTTTGTAGGCATTCACATCGCTGAGGAAGCTCTCGCCCAGCCCGGGGCTGGCGATGCGCATGGCCACCGCCAGCTGGGGAAACAGCTGCCGCAGCTTGTTTTCCAAAACCAGATAGTCCTTCTCGCCCACCAGATCGTCGCACAAAAAGGACATATACGCCTTGTTGATCTCTTTTTTGTACAGCACCCGTTCGATGTGCAGTTTTCCCCGGAGGGTCGGCACGGTCTCTTCGAGCACATGCAGCAGTTCGGTTTTATTCATGGTTTGCCTCTTTCTCCCTCGCCAGCTCTCTGGCCCGCCGGATCAATATCTCTGCCAGATCGCCTTCCACCTTCTGGGGCTTCCTGCCCTTCTCAAAAATAGCGCCCACAGCATATCCGCTGCCCTCGCCGCCCGCAGCGCCGCCTGCACTGGAGAGCCCGCCGCCCGCCAGGCCGATGTCCGCTTCTCTGGCTTCGCCGGGGCCGTTGACCACGCAGCCCATCACCGCCACGGTCATGGGTACGCGGATATCCGAAAGCTCCGTTTCCACCCGCTTGGCAATGGCGGCTACATCGATGCCGGTGCGGCCGCAGGTGGGGCAGGAGACCACGTTCACAAAGCCGGTGCGCAGCCCCACCGCCTTCAGGATATCGATGGCGGCGGCGGCCTCCGGGATGGGGCTGCCGGTGAGGGATACCCGGATGGTATCGCCGATGCCGTCCAGCAGAAGCGCCCCGATGCCGATGGCGCTCTTGATGTTGCCGCTGCCGGGCAGACCGGCTTCGGTAACGCCCACATGGAGGGGATAGTCGGTCATCTCCGCAGCCAGCCGGTAGGCAGCAACGGTCAGAGGCACGCTGGAGGCCTTCAGGCTGATGGCGATATCCTCAAAGCCGTATTTCTCCAGCAGCCGGGCATGGCTGAGGGCGCTGTCCACCATGCCCTGAGGGGTCACGCCGCCATAGCGGGCAAGGATGTCCTTTTCGATGCTGCCCGAGTTGACCCCGATGCGGATGGGCACATGGTGCATTCTTGCACAGTCAGCCACCATTTTGACTTCCTTCTCACTGCCGATGTTGCCGGGGTTGATGCGCACCTTGGCGATGCCCCGCTCGATAGCGCCCACGGCAAGGTCTGCCCGGTAGTGGATATCTGCCACCAGCGGCACGGGAGAAGCGGCGATGATGGCAGGCAGCGCATCAAGGCATGCTTCATCGTATACAGACAGGCGCACCAGATCGCAGCCCGCCTCTGCCAGCTGACGGATCTGCTGCGAGGTGGCGGCGGCATCCCGGCTGTCGGTGTTGGTCATGCTCTGCACGGAAACAGGCGCACCCCCGCCGATGGGAAGGGTGCCGATATGAAAAGAACGGGTCTGACGCATGGTGGTATCATCCTCCGTACAAAATTGTCTGGATGAACATTATACCATAGATTCGCTCCCGGGGGGAGGAGGAAATGCGGGGGCGGGAGAGCCGCCCCAACGTACGATCCTGTAAAAACGCTTTGGGTTTCTTGCTTTTCCCAACGTTTCTTTCTATAATAATGGTAAGATTCTCCATGCCGATAACAGGAGGAATTGCAGATGAGCCATAAGCGGTTGAAATACATTTCTATCCTTGTTCTGTGCCTTTGCCTGCTGGTGATCTGCCTGCCCGACTGAGCAGGAAGCGCTTGTGCCCGGATGCGTTGCACCCCGCTTCCGGCGGCGCTGCCGGGCATGTTACGGGCGCTGCGGGCGGCTGTATCCGCAACCGTATTTACTACTTGCCAAAATGACCCGAAAGCGGTACAATACCCCTATGCTTGGGCAGCGATACCGGCTGCCCGCTCCCAACGATCAGGAAAACACAGCCGGGTGTGCCCGCGCCTGCTTTTTCCGCAACAAATCAAACGGCTCCGTGCCATTATTATGAAGGAGGAACCGCTATGTATCGTCAGGTCATAGATACCGCCGCCGAAAAAATGCAGAAGACCACTTCTGTTCTCCAGAGCGATCTCCGCTCCATCCGCGCCGGCCGCGCCAATCCCCAGCTGCTGGAGCGCGTTGTGGTAGACTACTACGGCGTGCAGACCCCCCTCACCCAGATGGGCAACATCACCGCTCCCGAACCCCGCATGCTGGTCATCAGCGTGTGGGATCAGAAGGCTCTGCCGCTGGTAGAGAAGGCCATCATCAAGAGCGATCTGGGCCTCAACCCCTCCAACGACGGCAAGATCATCCGTCTGGTCATCCCCGAGCTCAACGAGGAGCGCCGCAAGGAACTGACCAAGGTGGTCCGCAAGACCGTGGAGGAAGCCAAGGTGGCTATCCGCTCCATCCGCCGCGATGCCATGGATCAGATCAAGAAGCTGGAAAAGAACGGCGACATCACCGAGGACGACCGCACCAAGGCCGAGAAGAAGATGCAGGACAAGACCGACGAGGCCATCAAGGGCATCGATACGATCGGCGCCCAGAAAGAAAAGGAAATCATGGAGGTGTAACCTCCTCTTGTCCCAAAGAGTCTCCCGGCTCTTTGGGACAATCTGCGTTTTTGCCGATTTTTTGCAACAGGAGCGTGCCATCTTTCATGCAGCAGACGTTTGAACACCTGCTGGGGCTGCCTGCGCAGGCAGCCCTTGCCATTCTCGCCTCCAGCGGCATCACCGGGGTGGAGGTGGTACCTACCGCCGCCCCGCCCAAGCGCCAGCCCGGTGCAGACGAGCTTCTGCGCTCCGATGCGGGCGAGGAGCAGGGCTATGCCTCCACCAGAGTGGTAGCCGTGGAGGAGGATGGGCGGCGGCTGATCGTCTCCCGGTTTCTGGTGGGTCTGCGCCCGCAGCAAAACAAGGAGGACGAGCCATGAGCACTGTTACCTATCCCCTTCCCGAGACCATCGACCCCGCACGCCTGCCTGAGCACATTGCCATTATTATGGACGGCAACGGCCGTTGGGCAAAGCAGAACAAGCTGAAGGTGGCGCTGGGGCACCGGGCGGGCACGGAGAACCTTCGCGAGATCATTCGCAATTGCAGCGATATCGGCATCAAAGCCCTTACGCTGTATGCATTTTCCACCGAAAACTGGAACCGCTCCCAAACCGAGGTGGAGGCGCTCATGCAGCTGATCCTCGACTTTTTTCACAGCGAGATCGATGAGCTGCACGCAAAGAATGTGCGCATCCTGATCCTTGGCGACAAAAGCGGTCTGCCGCAGCCCCAGCGGCTGGTGCTGCAGCAGGCGGAGGAGCGCACCGCAGCCAATACCGGCCTCAGCCTGAACATTGCCGTCAACTACGGCGGCAGGGCAGAGCTGGTCAGGGCTGCACAGCTGCTGGCACAGGAGGTACAGAGCGGGCAGCGCACAGTGGAGAGCATCGACGAAGCCGCCTTTGCCGATAAGCTCTACACCCGCGGCTTGCCGGAGGTGGATCTGCTCATCCGCACCAGCGGCGAGATGCGCCTGAGCAATTTTCTTCTGTACCAGTGCTCTTATGCGGAGTTCATCTTCCCCGATGAGCTGTGGCCGGATTTTCATGTGCCCCAGCTGCACCGCTGCATAGAGGAATTCCAGAGCCGTTCCCGCCGCTTTGGCGGGCGCGAAGAATGAGCAAAAGGAGACCCTGAAAAATGAGTGAGACCAAGGCTCCGAATACGACCGGGGCAAACGGGAAAAAGAACTCTCTGCTGCAGCGCATCTCCACCGGCATGGTGCTCATGGCGCTGCTGGTGCTGGTGCTCTGGGCGGGCGGCTGGTGCTTTGCGGTAGTGGTGTGCCTGTGTGTGGGCGTTGCCATCTACGAGATGCACTGCGCCCTTTCCGCAGGCGGGCACAGCACGGTACGCTGGCCCAGCTTTGCCGCGCTGGTGCTGGGCACCCCGCTGATGATGGCCTATTCCGCTCAGGCACTGATCCCCATCCTCATGCTGCTCACCTTCTGCGTGCTGGTGCATGTAATGGCACGGCAGGAGCCGGAGCTGACGGATATCATGTTCAGCATCCTGCCGCTGATCAGTGTGGTGCTGCCCGCCATGTGTCTGGTGGGGCTTCTGGATGCCCAGCCCCGCAGCCTGCAGCTGATGCTGCAGATCCAGACCTTCGGCATCGCAGTGGGCGGCGATACTTTCGCCTACTTTGTAGGCAGCGCTGTGGGCGGCCCCAAGCTCTGCCCCCGCATCAGCCCCAACAAGACCATCGCCGGTTCTGTGGGCGGCCTTCTGGGCAGCGTACTGGTGGCGGTGGCCGTTGGCCGCATTTTTGCAGCTGTTGCGCCGGATATGGGCGTTTCCGTGCCCCTGTGGGCAGATGCGCTGCTGGGCTTTGTGGGCGGCTGCGCCGGGCAGATGGGCGACCTGTTTGCCAGTCTGGTCAAGCGCCACTGCAAGGTGAAGGATTTCGGCCACATTTTCCCCGGCCACGGCGGCATGATGGATCGTTTGGACAGTGTGTTCTTCGTAGCGATCGTTGTGTATTGCTTCCGGGTCATCCTGCTGGTGTAACCCGCCGTTCATTATTGTGTTTCTGGAGGGATCCCCCGTATGGCTTCTACCAAACGGCGCATTGCCGTTCTCGGCTCCACCGGCTCCATCGGCTCTCAGGCGCTGATGGTGGCCCGGCTCCACGCCCACCGTTTTCAGGTGACGGCGCTGGTGGCTAACCGCTCAAAGGAGCAGCTTTTTGAACAGGTGCGGGAGTTCCGCCCGGAGCTGGCGGGTCTGTGCACCCCCATTTCCATGGATGAGATCCCTGAGGATCTGCGTTTCTGCCGCTGGGTGTTCGGCAAGGAGGCTCTCACCGAGGCTGCCCGCAGCAACTGCGACGATGTGCTGGTCTCCGTGGTGGGCATGGCAGGCCTCAGCAGCGTGCTGTGTGCCCTGCGCAATCAAAAGCGTGTGCTGCTTGCCAACAAGGAGGCGCTGGTGGCGGGCGGTCAGCTGGTCACAGAGGCTGCCCGGCTGGCGGGCGAAAACAGCCTTTTGCCGGTGGATAGCGAGCACAGCGCCATTTTCCAGTGCCTTCAGGGCGCTGCGGGCAACCCGGTGGAGCGCATCGCCCTTACCTGCTCCGGCGGCCCCTTCCGCACATGGGATGCAGCCGCCATCCGCGCCGCCACAAGGGCACAGGCCCTCAAGCACCCCAACTGGGTAATGGGGCAGAAGATCACCATCGATTCCGCCACCCTGTTCAACAAGGCGCTGGAAATGATCGAGGCCAAATGGCTCTTCGGCGTTACGCCGGAGCAGATCCAGGTGGTGGTGCACCCCCAGAGCGTGGTGCACAGCGGTGTGTTCTTTAAAGACGGCGCATTGCTGGCCCAGCTGGGCACGCCGGATATGCGCCTGCCCATCCTTTATGCCATGAGCTACCCGGAGCGGCTGCCCACCGGCGGCGAGGAGCTGGATCTGTTCAAGCTTTCCGGCCTCACCTTCGAAGAACCCGATCCGGTGCGCTTCCCCTCGCTCCGGCTGGCGCAGGAGTGCATGGCAGCGGGCGGAGCAGCCTGCTGCATCCTCAATGCAGCCAACGAGGAGGCGGTGTTCCGCATGCTGGGCGAGGATGGCGGCAACATGCCCGTAGGCCGCATTTTCGATGTGGTGGAGGAGACCCTCCAGCGCATGGGCAACCGCCCTGCCGACAGCGAGGAGCAGATCTTTGCCGCTGATGCGGAGGCGCGCCGCATTGCCTGTTCACTGCTGGGCTGAGTCCTCCTGTTTCCGGAAACCAAACAACCCATACGGTCGGGTGTGCGTGAACCGCTGCCCGACCGCATATGCTATCCGGGAATCATTTTGGAAGCCTGCGCCCCCTGTTTCGGGTGCAGCGCAGGCAGTCTAAGAAAGGAAACGATTGCTTAGATGACTATTCTGTATATTCTGCTGGCGATCCTGATGCTGGGCGTGCTGGTTACGATCCATGAGTTCGGCCACTTTGCCGCCGCCCGGCTGCTGGGCATCGAGGTCAAGGAGTTTTCCATCGGCTTTGGCAAGCAGCTCTGGGGGCGCATGGGCCGCCGGGGCACGCAGTTTTCCCTGCGTCTGGTACCGTTGGGCGGCTACTGCATGTTCTATGGCGATACCGACGACGACCCTGAGGGCAAAACCAAGGACGATCCCCGCAACTATACGCAGAAGCCGGCATGGAAGCGCGTGCTGGTCACTTTTGCGGGCCCGCTGATGAATGCGGTGCTGGCACTGGTGCTGGCGGTGGTGCTCATGGGCTTCTGGGGCGCCGAGATCGATACCCCCTTTCTGTATGAGGTAACGGACGGCTCTCCGGCATATGAGGCAGGTCTGCGCCCGGGGGATGTGTTCGTCAGCATCGGCGATACCGCTCTCACCGGCAGCACCGCACAGGCGGTCAGCAATGCCATCGGCGCATACCCGGAGGGGCAGGAGATCCCCATCACGGTGCTGCGGCAGGGGCAGGAGCTCTCCTTCAGCGTGCTGCCCGAGTTCAATGAGGAAGCCCAGCGGCCTATGATCGGCATCACCATCCAGCAGGGGCAGAAGAAGCTGTCCCCCGGGCGTGTGCTGCCTGCCGCATGGGAGCTGACGGTGAACAACGCCTCTGCCATCATCCATGCGCTGGGCAAGATGATCACCACCGGCGAAGGGCTGGATCAGAGCGCAGGCCCGGTGGGTATCGTCAATCTGGTGGCCCAGCAGACCCGTACCGGCGGCCTGCCGGTGTATCTGGAGCTGGCGGTGTTCATCTCCATCAATCTGGGGCTGATGAATCTGCTGCCCATCCCCGGTCTGGACGGGTGCCGTATCATTTTCCTGCTCATCGAGATGGTGCGCCGCAAGCCGGTGGATCAGAAGATCGAGGCGATCATCCATCTGTGCGGCTATGCGCTGCTGTTGGGGCTGATGCTGTTCTTTACCGTACAGGATGTGCGCAACCTGTTTGTACGGTAGTGGCGGGGCAGGGCATGTGCCCGGTGCAGGAATGAACAAATAAAAAAACAACGCTCCCACTTGACGGCTTTTCTGCCCCCTGTTAAAATATACAAACGAGCAATGCACACGTTTGCTCAACTCTAAAGAAAGCGGTGCCGACAGATGCCAACGACGATTTTTCAGCCCTTCAACACCAGCAATGCCGACCCCGGCGTGGTCGTGCAGGGTACGCACACCCCGGCGGAGCTGGTGCGCCAGTCCGGTGTGTGGATCGACACGGCGGGCAGCGCTTTCCTCTCGCAGCAGGAGTACCTGCTGGCTCCTTGCGATGCACCCCTCTGGCTGGTGGTGGAGGAGGACAGCTTCGTTTTTACCCATGGCGATATGACGGTCACACTGCAGCGGGGCGAGTGCCTCATCGTGCCTGCCCGCACTGAGGGCTGCAAGCTGCAGAAAGCCAAGGATGCCCGCATCCTGTGGCTGGTGCTGGCCGGCCCGCTGATGGAAAACTTCATGCGTCAGATGAATGCCTACAATCGTCTGCCTGCCCGGCAGGGCATGCTGCCCACGCAGGTGGTGCTCATTCGGCAGATCGTGCAGGTGGTGGTGCGCCATATGGATACCGCCGATGCCAGCTACCAGCTGCAGCAGCTGCTGTGGGCACTGTTGGCGGCTCATTGTGGGCAGAGCGTTGCCAACAGCGCTACCCTCAGCTATGAGATCGCCCGCGTGGTGGATGCCATGCGCGCCGGCAGCTACAAGGATTCCTTCAGCCTTGCGGAGATGGCATCCATCAGCCGCATGCCGGTGGAGACCTTCCGCAAACGCTTTACCGCCGAGCTGGGCATCCCGCCGCTGGGGTACCTGCAGTTCCTGAAGATGGAGCGGGCCAAGAGCCTGCTGCGCAGCGGCGTTGGTGTGCGCCAGACGGGCGTGGAGATCGGCATGCCCGATCCCTACCACTTCAGTAAGCAATTCAAGCATGTGGTGGGCATGAGCCCCACCGCCTACCTGAAGCATGTGGGCGGCAAGGGCGAGCAGGCCACCCCCGCGGAGGAATAAAATTTTCCCCCTGACGGAAAAACACGAAAAATGCAAAGTGTAAAAGCTTACATTTTTCAAGCACGGTCAAAGCCCCCTTGCGAAAAGGAAAACCTGTGCTATACTGATGCTTGCGGCATGCCCGCAAGTGGAGAATTGTGTTAAGGAGAGAACACGATGATTAAGAAGATCGGTATTCTGACCAGCGGTGGCGACAGCCCCGGAATGAACGCGGCAGTTGTGGCCGTAGCCCGCTGTGCCGCTATGTACGATATCAAGCTGATGGGCATCAAGCGCGGCTATAACGGCCTGCTTGGTCTCAGCGACAACCCCGAGGACGATATTGCCGAGCTGAATCTGGAAACGGTTCTGGATATCGCCGACCAGCGCGGTACCTTCCTGCGTACTGCCCGCTGCGACGAGTTCAAGAAGCCCGAGGTTCAGAAGCAGGCTGCCCAGACCCTGCGCGAGCTGGGTGTTGATGCGCTGGTCGTCATCGGCGGCGATGGCAGCTTCAATGGTGCTATGCGTCTTTGCGAGCGCGGCATTCCCTGTGTCACCATCCCCGGCACCATCGATAACGACCTGGGCTACACCGAGCGTACCCTTGGTTTCGATACCGCTGTCAACGTCTGCACGGAAGCTGTCCGCTCCATCCGTGCCACCAGCCGCAGCCACGACCGTCCCTCCGTTGTGCAGGTGATGGGCCGCAACGCCGGCGATATCGCCATGCGCACCGCCATGGCCACCGGCGCCGAGATGGTGGTCGTTCCCGAAATGGACTGGGATGTGGATCAGCTGGCTGCCCGCCTCAACGGCCTTATCGCCAAGGGCAACACCCGTGCCACGCTGGTCATCGGTGAGAACTGCTGGCACAAGATGAAGGAATTTGACTGGCGCAAGTTCCTCAACGATAACGGCAAGACCATCTATCCCGGCGAGCCCATCAACGCCGAGCGTCTGGCCAGCATCCTCAAGCGCAAGTGCAACGGCATCGAGGCCCGCGCCACCGTGATCGGCTCCACCCAGCGGGGTGCTGTGCCCAGCGCATCCGACAGCACCTTCGTCTTTGAGGCCGGCCATCTGGCTGTGCAGCTGCTCAACCGCGGCATCGCCAATCAGGCCATCGGTCTGCGCCACGGTCAGGTGTTCAACATGCCCATCGCCGATGCCCTCAGCATGAAGAAGCACTTCAACCGCGAGCTGTACGATCTCATCAACAAGCTGTAATACAGCATAGTAACAGCCCCTTCCCATCTGCGGGAAGGGGCTGTTCCTTTTGGCCTGTGCTGCCGCTGCGGTACTACAGATCGTCCGCATCCTGCACCGGCTCGCCGCCGTCTGCCGGGGTGCCGGTGTAGCTGCCCAGCACATCGGTGCTCTGCTCCTCCCGGCCCATCTCCTGCATCACATGGGCGGGGTTCTTCTGCTTCTTGCGGCAGCCGCAGTTCTTTTTCTTCGCTTCTGCTTCGGGTCTTGTCTGTTCCGGTCTCTTCATTTTGAGTCGCCGTCCTTTCCTTGCGGTGCAGCAGCCGCTGTGCGCTGCCCGCTCTGTTAGCGTGTCTCGCAGAGAGCGTTTCATCCATGATGCCGAAGTGGCGAAAAGTCTTTGTTTGCAGCAATTTCGCAGAAGATGCGAAAAAAATCAAAAAAATTTCAAATTAGGGGTTTACAAACTGCAAAACCTGTGCTATTATATATCTCGCTGATGAGGCCACGGCCACAAAAGCATGGGGCATTAGCGCAGTTGGTAGCGCACAACACTGGCAGTGTTGGGGTCAGGAGTTCGAGTCTCCTATGCTCCACCAGAAGAACCAAGACAAGCTCTTGGTTCTTTTTTTTATGTCCGTTTGCCCTCTCCAGAAACCTCCCTTTGCCCGATGCGCTGCCTCCGGTGTGCCATCAAAATCAATAGCCAAATGATGGTAATTATGATATAATCAAATATCATCGCAACCGTTTATCCATTCTTCGTCATTACCGCACTGCCAAGGGGGATACCTGCCATGAAGAAAAGCATCACCGCCGCACTCGTGCATCTGCTGGCGCTCTGCCTGCTGCTTGTACCGCTGTGTGCGCATGCGGAAACCTATACCTGCACCATTACCGACAGCTATACGCCTCAGACCGATCTGCCGGATAACAGCGAGATCTTCGCTGCCTATGTGGAGCGGGAGCTGTATGCCCCGCTCTATGGCGAGATCGCTCCCTTTGGCACGCTGGCATACGACCGGCTTGCCGCAGGCCCCCAGAAGCTGTACAGCTATCTGAAGGCCGGTATCGAGGAGATCGCCGCCGGTCGGCGGGACAGCTCCCAGTTCATCGTCACCGATCCGGCGGGCGAGCTGGGACAGGCGCTGCGCTATACCGCCGCCCAGCTGGGCGTGGATACGATCATCGAAAACGGCGCCATTGCCCCTGCGGCTTCCACAGCTTTTCAGGCGGCTGTGCGGGAGGATCTGGGCTATTTTTCCGTTGTGGATGCCCTGCTGGCTGATTGCCCCTACGATCTGTACTGGTACCATAAATCCAAGGATAATGCCTTCACCTTTCAGATGAGCCTCTCTGCCAGCAGCAGCGAGATCTGGCTCACCAAGGCCACCATGCGCTTTCAGGCGGCCTCTCCCTACGGCTCGGATACCGCGCTGGATACCTCCGTCACCGGCGCGGCCTCGTCTGCCGTGCAGAAGGCCACCACCATCGTGCAGCGGCATGCGGGCAAGGATGATCTTGCCAAGCTGACCGCCTACCGGGATGAGATCTGCGCCCTTGTTACCTACGATGATGCAGCAGCAGAAAGCGGCGTTGTCAACAATGTGGTGGATCCGTGGCAGGTGATCAATGTTTTTGACGGCAGCACCGCCACCAACGTGGTCTGTGAGGGCTATTCCAAGGCCTTCCAGTACCTGTGCGATCTGAGCACCTTTCAGGGCGAAGTATACTGCTACAGCGTTACCGGCACGATGGGCGGCGGCACCGGCGCAGGTGCACACATGTGGAACATCGTGGAGATGGATGGCATTCGCTATCTGGTGGATGTGACCAACAGCGAGCAGGGCACCGTGGGCGAGGATGGCGAGCTCTTTATGCAGGACGAGCCCTACTCCGGCACATGGGATACCCAGTACGATTTTTCCACGGCCTCCAAGCTGATCAGCTATGCTTATTACGACAGCCAGATCTCCCTTTGGGGCGAGGATGTGCTCAAGCTGGGGCATGACTGCATCTCCGGCACCGCTGTGCAGGAGAATGTGACCCCTGCCACCTGCAGTGCCGCAGGCAGCTGCGACAGTGTTGTGTATTGCACCGTTTGCGGTGAGGAGCTGTCCCGTACTCCCGAAACCATCGCCAAGCTGCCCCATACCGAGGGCGAAGCCGTCATCGAGAACGAGGTGCCAGCCACCTGTGCCGCTACGGGCAGCTATGACAGTGTGATCTACTGCTCCCAGTGCGGCGAGGAAATGACCCGTACCGCCGAAACCATCGCCAAGCTGCCCCATACCGAGGGGGAAGCCGTGATCGAGAACGAGGTGGCGGCCACCTGTGCCGCCGCAGGCAGCTATGACAATGTGATCTACTGCTCCCAGTGCGGCGAGGAAATGACCCGTACTGCCGAAACCATTGCCAAGCTGCCCCATACCGAGGGGGAAGCCGTGATCGAGAACGAGGTGGCGGCCACCTGTGCCGCCGCAGGCGGTTACGATAGCGTCATCTACTGCACCGGCTGCAACGCCGAGCTGAGCCGCACAGCCAACACCACCGCCAAGCTGCCCCATACCGAGGGGGAGGCCGTGATCGAGAATGAAGTGGCAGCCACCTGTGCCGCCGCAGGCAGTTATGACAGCGTTGTGTACTGCACCGGCTGCAATGCCGAGCTGAGCCGCACAGCCAACACCACCGCCAAGCT
>JAZQHO010000152.1:0-4756 GCA_045540635.1 Candidatus Limiplasma sp. | reverse complement strand
ATGCTGGGCGCTCTGGATTCGCTGGATGCTCAGATCGTGCTGCTGCAGGAAGTGGACGAGGACTCTTCCCGCACCTTCCACATCGACCAGATGGCGTATTATCGCCGCGGTCTTGCCATGAACGCAGCCATGGCCTATAACTACAAATGCGAATTCGTCCCCTTCCCCTGGCCGCCCTTTGGAAAGATGACCAGCGGCGTAGCCACTCTGACGCAGCTGAAGGTGACAGGCGCTGAGCGCATCAGCCTGCCGGTGCCCTTCGCATGGCCTGTACGCACCGCCAACCTGAAGCGTTGCCTGTTGGTGGAGCGGGTGCCTGTGAAGGATACCGACAAGGAGCTTGTCATCATTAACCTGCATCTGGAGGCTTACGACGATGGCGAAGGCAGAGCTGCTCAAACCCGGCAGCTGCTCAGCCTGATGGAAGCGGAAGTGAATAAAGGCAACTATGTGATCGCCGGCGGAGACTTCAATCAGACCTTCCCTGATGCACCCGCCATGCCTGCCGTGGAACCCGACGGCTGGCAACCCGGCAAAATGGAGGAGCTGCCGCAAGGCCTCAGCTTTGTGTACGACAGGAGCGTTCCCACCTGCCGCAGCCTGTCCCGCCCCTACAGCGGCGACCGTGCAGCCACCCAGTTCTACATGATCGATGGCTTCATCATCTCCGATAATCTGAAGCTGAACCATGTGGAGACGGTGGATCTCAATTTCCGCAACAGCGATCATAACCCCGTGCTGCTGCAGGTAACTTTGCAGTAAGCACTGCTCAGCGTTAAGGAGAATCCCTATGAGACAGAACGAACAACGCATGTTGGCCCCTGTGCGGCCATAACCGGCAAGCTTGTTGCCTACAACAACGTTTTCGTACCATGTGAACCATCTCCCTGCCGCCACGGAGGCGCGCAGGGGCCGTAAAGGAAGAAAAATCTATGCAACAGACAGAACAAGTACAGATCGAAAAAGTACCGCTGCGCAGAAAAGCAGCGCTTTTGTGGCGCTTTCTGAAGGGCAGCAAGGGTTTCTTTGTTATCAGCATGCTCACCACCGCACTGGCGGCGCTGATGGATATGATCACGCCCCAGATCGTCCGCATCTCGGTGGATAATGTGGTCGGCACCACCGATGCAGCCTATGCGGATTGGATCATGGCGCTGGTGGAGCGTGTGGGCGGTTTTGCCTACCTGCGCAGCCACATGTGGATTCTGGCGGCGGCCATCGCACTGGTGGCGCTGGTCAAGGTGCTGGCGCAGTATGCCTTCCGCCTCAGCAACACCATGGGCACCGAAACACTGGTCAAGACCATGCGCGATACCGTTTTCGGCCACATTCAGCATCTGCCCTTCAACTGGCATATGCAGAACCGCACCGGCGATATCATTCAGCGCTGCACCTCCGATATCGACACCACCCGCAACTTTGTCTCGGAGCAGATGACCAACCTGCTGCGCATCCTCATTCTGCTGGTGCTGAGCATGGTGTTCATGCTGGGCATGAATGTGCCCCTTACCCTGATCGCCCTTGCCATGATGCCGGTGATCATCCTCTACTCGGTATTCTTTCACAAGCGTCTGCACAAAGGCTTTCAGGCCTGCGACGAGAGCGAGGGCAAGCTCTCTGCCATGGCGCAGGAGAACCTGACCGGCGTGCGCGTGGTGCGTGCCTTCGGCCGGGAGCGTTACGAGAAGGATCGCTTTGAAAACCACAATGAGGAGTATACCGGCCTGTGGGTAAAGCTGGGGCGGTTGATGGCCTCCTTCTGGGCTTCCTCCGATGTGCTCAGCGGCATTCAGGTAATGCTGGTGGTGGTTTTCGGCGCAGTGATGTGCGTGCGCGGCGATATGACCGCCGGCTCCTACATTGCCTTCCTCAGCTACAACGGCATGCTGGTCTGGCCCATCCGCCAGCTGGGGCGCATGATCTCCGAAATGAGCAAGGCCGGTGTAGCGATCGACCGCATCCGCTACATCATGGAATCCCCTGTGGAGAAGGATAAGCCGGATGCGGTCTGCCCCGACCTGACCGGCGATATCTGCTTTGAGCATGTGGACTTTGCCTATGAAAACAGTCCCCACATCCTGCACGATATCAACTTTACCATGCAGGCGGGCACCACGCTGGGCATTCTGGGCGGCACCGGCAGCGGCAAGTCCACCCTGATGCTGCTGCTCGACCGCATGTACGACCTGCCTGCCGAAAACGGACGAATCACCATCGGCGGTGTGGATATTGCGGATATGAAGGCAGAGCATCTGCGCAGCAACATCGGCATGGTGCTGCAGGAGCCGTTCCTGTTCTCACGCAGCCTGAAGGACAACATCGGCATCACCAACGACGGCCTTACCCTCAGCGATATCCGGGAGGCTGCCAAAGCAGCCTGTCTGGACGAAGCCATCGAGGGCTTTGCCAAAGGCTACGATACCTTTGTGGGCGAGAGAGGCGTCACTCTCTCCGGCGGGCAGAAGCAGCGCGCTGCCATTGCCCGTATGCTCACCCAGAAAACACCCGTTATGATCTTTGACGACTCTCTTTCCGCCGTGGATACGGAGACCGATGCCAAGATCCGCAAAGCGCTGGAAAAGCGCTTTGGCAGTGCCAGCATCATTCTCATTTCCCACCGCATCACCACGCTTTCCAAAGCCGACAAGATCGTTGTGCTGGATCGGGGGCGGATCGCGGAAATGGGCACCCATGAGGAGCTGAAGAGCGCCGGAGGCATCTACCAGCGGATCTATGAGATCCAGTCTCCCTCCATGAAGGAGGTGGCGCAGTAATGAACGAACAGAAGAACAAGCATGTTTCCCTGCCGTTTTTCGGCATTCCCAAGCTGCTGCCGTTTATGAAGAAGTACCGGGGCACCCTCATCTTTATGGTGTGCTGCGGCCTTGTTTCAACGGTGATGGATATTCTGCTGCCCCAGTTTCAGGGCTATGCGCTCAACAACTACATCACCACCGGCACACTGAAGGGTCTGGGCTGGTTCGTGCTGGCCTATGCAGCAGGCATCATCGTCTCTGCCGCATCCTTCTTCTGCTCGGCCTCCAACGCCATGCGGGTGGAGGTGAGCATGAACAAGGATCTGCGCAATGCTGCCTTCGAGCACCTGCAGACCCTGTCCTTCTCCTACTTTAACCAGAACAGCGTCGGCTACATCCACGCCCGTGTGATGAGCGATACCAGCCGTATCGGCTCGCTGGTCAGCTGGACGATGATGGACAGCGTATGGCATTTCAGCTATCTGATCGGTGCTGTCATCGTGATGCTGATGCTCAATGCACGCCTTGCGCTGATGGTCATCACCATCCTGCCGCTGATCGTGATCCTGTTCTCGGTGTTTCAGAAAAAACTGATCCGCATTAACCGTGAGGTGCGCGAGATCAACTCCCAGATCACCTCCAACTTCAACGAAGGTATCACCGGTGCCAAGACCATCAAATCGCTGGTCATCGAGGATAAGATCCAGAACGATTTCGTGGCTGATACCTCTGCCATGCGCAAAAAGTCGGTCAGAGCCGCCCATCTTCGCGGTCTGTTCGCTGCAACGATGAATATGGCCTCCTCCATGGCGCTTGCCATCGTGTTGTGGCAGGGCGGTTATCTGGCGGCGGAGGAAGTGGGTACCTTCTCCATGTTCATGTCCTATGCACAGGGCATGATGGAGCCTGTGCGCTGGCTGATCGATGCCATCTCCGATGTGATCACCACGCAGGTGAACATCGAGCGCCTCATGCGCCTGATCGAGACCCGTTCCGATGTGACCGATACGCCGGAGGTCATCGAAAAATACGGCGACTCCTTTGAGCCCAAGCGGGAAAACTGGGAGGAGATCAAGGGCGATATCGAATTCCGGGATGTGAGCTTCAAGTATCCCGACGGCGATGAGTATGTGCTGGAGCACTTTAACCTGAAGATCCCCTTCGGCAGCAATATTGCCATCGTGGGTGAGACCGGCGCAGGTAAATCCACGCTGATCAATCTGGTGTGCCGTTTCTTTGAGCCCACCTCCGGGCAGGTGCTCATCGATGGACGGGATGCCCGGGAGCGCTCCCAGCTGTGGCTGCACAGCGCCATCGGTTATGTGCTGCAAACGCCCCACCTGTTCTCCGGCACCATCCGGGAAAACCTGCTCTACGGCAATCCCGATGCTACGCAGGAGGAGATCGACCGGGCGCTCCGGCTGGTTTCTGCCGATAAGGTGATCGACCATCTGGAAAAGGGGCTGGACAGCGATGTGGGCGAGGGCGGCGATCTGCTCTCCACCGGCGAAAAGCAGCTCATCTCTTTTGCCCGTGCCATTCTGGCCGATCCCCGCATTCTGGTGCTGGATGAGGCCACCGCTTCGGTGGATACCATCACCGAGCAGAAGATCCAGTCTGCGATCGATACCATCATTTCCGGCCGTACCTCGCTGGTGGTGGCGCACCGTCTGTCCACCATCCGCAATGCGGACCTGATCCTTGTGGTGCGGGACGGCAAGATCATCGAGCAGGGCAACCATGCCGAGCTGTTGGAAAAGAAGGGGCATTACTATAGCCTCTACACCCGCCAGTACGAGGACGAGGCAACCTCCAATCTGTTTGCCAATGCATAATCCCTTCCCCCGCCGCCAGCACACTGGCGGCGCGGTATATTTTCGCTTGCCTTTTTAACAGAAACGCGATAAAATAAATCTATCCATATTGAATTTTCAATCTTCGTAAGGAGGAAGATATATGTATCGTCAGGTTATTGATACCGCCGTCGAAAAGATGGGCAA